>JAYVTS010000488.1:0-18589 GCA_043788645.1 Verrucomicrobiota bacterium | reverse complement strand
CTCGTCGATTGCCACCCTCACGGTTCAAACTCCGCCCGCCTTCAGCACGCAGCCAGAATCAGCCACCCGAACCCAAGGCGACGCGGTCACGTTCACCGTCGTCACGACGGGAATACCCGTTCCAACGATTCAATGGCTCTTCAACGGCCACCCGATCCCGGGTAAAAATGAGGCAACCCTCTCGCTGCCGCTGCTTCAACTCTCAGACGCGGGCCAGTACTCGGCGCTCGCCAGCAATTCGGTAGGCACCGCGACCTCCCTAGTCGCTACCCTTAACGTAGTACCTGGACAAGTCCCGCCCGCTTTCACCACCCAACCCGTTTCAGCCACCCGAACCCAAGGCGATGCGGTCACGTTCACCGTTGCGGCCACCGGAAGCCCTACCCCGACCATCCAGTGGCTTTTCAACGATACTCCGCTCAGCGGAAAAACCGGTCCGACCCTTTCGTTGACCCATCTTCAGCTCTCCAATACCGGGCGCTATACCGCCGTGGCCAGCAACACCGTCGGCAGCGTGACTTCCTCCGTCGCGATCCTTACTGTCCGCGGCACGAAGCTCGGACCTACGATCACCCTTCAGCCGGAGAATCTCCTTCTTGATCTGGACGAAGATGCGATTTTTGAAGTAGGGGCTTCGGGTGCGCCGCCGATCTCATTCCAGTGGCAGAAAAACGGTCAGAATCTATTGGGTGAAACCTCTGAAATTCTCGAACTCGACTCGATTAGGGCTAAAGACGTGGGCCAGTATTCGGTGGTCGTTTCAAATTCGACCGGCTCCGTGACCAGTTCTCTGGCTGAATTGCAAGTCCGCCCGGCCACCCCAACAGGCATCCGCATTCGGCACCTCTCCAATGTTGAACTCGAAATCACCGGCCAAGGAAGGCCCGGTCAAAATTTCCGTCTCCAACAATCCACCGATTTCATTCATTGGAACACGCTACCTCAGGCACCGGCTTCATCAGGAACCATTAAAGCAACGGTGCCGACCGCGGGCGGGCGCCCCTTCTCCGTATTCCGGATGATCCCCACGCTACCGGGGCAGATTGCTCCCCGGATCATCCTTCAACCGGAATCCCTCCTATTGGCCCCGGGCGCAGAAGCCACCTTTGAGGTAGACGCCACGGGCACGCCGACTCCCGTTTATCAATGGCAACGGAACGGACAAGATATTGTCGGCGCAAACACCGAAACGCTCGAGCTAGCCCATGTCAATTCGACGAACGCCGGCCAATACTCTGTTATTATATCGAACCCAGCGGGTTCGGTCGTCAGCGCTAGGGTTGAACTCAAGGTCAACACCGTTGTAACCCCCAGCATCCACATTCGCCTCACCCCCGATCATCAGATTGAGATTATTGGCCAAGGCAATCCAGACCTCGATCTCCAACTAGAATACTCCACCGACTTCATCCACTGGATCCCGGTTGCCGCAACCGCCTCGCCTACGGGGAGTATTCGCACCACGATTCCTGCTGGAACCGGTCCACGGTTCTTGGTCTATCGAATGGTAGCCCAGTAGGTGGACGGGCGCCACGTCACGAACCCGCTCTGGATTTGGATCACTCGTCGGTCGTGATCGTGTCTTGGAATGCGAGGAGTCCTCTACCGTTTTGAAGCGTGAAATATCCGCGCTAAAGGTTGACCGCACGGGCCTCGACCCGGCACTTCTAAGCGGGCGGGACATGGAACAACATACCCTCATTCGCGACATAGCCCTCTGCATCGGTGCCGCTTGGTTGCTGGGCGTGGCTGCGCAGTTGCTGCGCCAACCCGTCATCCTCGCCTATCTGCTCGGTGGATTCCTGCTCGGACCGAACGTCTTGAAGTTGGTCACGGATCATGAATCCATTGCCACCATCTCGGAACTCGGCCTGATTTTCCTGCTCTTTATGATCGGGCTGGAGATTGATCTCAAAAAGATCGCGTCCGCCGGAAAGAGTATTACCTACACCGCCTTGGCTCAGATCGCGGGGGGTGCCGCCGTGGGTGTCCTCTTCTTCCGCGTGCTGGGCTACGGATTGGGCACGACCGCCACGGGCGGCTGGGACGCCCTCTATCTCGGGCTCGGCGCCGCGATGTCGTCCACCGTTATTATCGTCAAAGTCCTTTACGATAAACGGGAACTCGATACCCTCCCGGGCCGGATCACCTTGGGAATTTTGGTCCTCCAGGATTTGGCCGCGATCCTTTTTCTGGCCATTCAGCCCAACCTAAATTCACTCCAAGTTTCGACGGTTTTGGTCTCGTTATTACGCGTGTTTGCGCTCGTGGCTTCGGCGATGTTAATCAGCAAATACATCCTCCCCACCATTTTTCATCGAGTCGCCCGCCTCCCCGAATTGGTCCTCGTCGGCGCCATTGGCTGGTGCTTCTTGGTGGGGCAGTTTGCTGAGGAATTGAACTTATCCCGCGAAATGGGGGCCTTGGTCGCCGGCGTGGCCCTCTCCACTTTCCCGTACGCAATGGATGTCACCGCCAAGGTCACGAGTCTGCGGGATTTTTTCGTGACGCTTTTCTTTGTGGGATTAGGCATGAAAATCCACCAACCCACTGGCAATATCGTAGGGCTCGCACTCATGTTTGCGGCCTTTACCGTGACCAGCCGCTTTGCCGCCACGTTCCCGCCCCTCTACCAACTCGGGCAAGGATTTCGCACGAGCCTCCTGCCCGCCTTGAATCTGGCCCAAATTAGCGAGTTTTCACTCGTGCTATTGGAAATTGGGGCCGATCCGAAATTCGGTCATGTGAGTGCTGGGGCCAAAGATATGACCTCACTCGCCTTCGTCTTTCTCGCGGCGGCGTCGACCTTGGCCATGGCGAAATCGGATGGACTCGTCCGCGCCTTTATCCCAGCCCTCCGTCAGCTGGGGCTCCGCGATCTCGACGAAGCCACCACTCAAGCTCAAACCACGGCCGCCCACGGGCACGGGCATGGTTCTCGAATTTTGCTCCTGGGTTTCTTTCGCTCCGCCAGCGCCTTACTGGAGGAGTTAGAAACCCACGCACCCGATTTGCTCATACATGTCGGGGTGGTCGATTTCAATCCAGACGTCCACCGCGAACTCCAGGCTCGCGGCGTCAACGTTCGGTATGGAGACATTTCCCAACGTGACACCCTCGTCCACGCAGGGATTGGTGCGGCTGAAGTGCTGGTGTGTTCGGTGCCGGACAGTCTTCTCAAAGGAATCACGAATACGAAGCTGGTGCAGCAACTCCGCGAACTGAATCCGGGCGCTACCATCATTGCTCCGGCCGAAGTCCTCGGCGACGTTGCCAAACTCATCTCGGCTGGGGCCAATCATGTCATTGTGCCACGGCTGAGCGATGGCGCCGATTTTCTGGCGGCGCTCCGAGCCTGGGAGGCGGGCACACTAGATCAAGCCCGCGCCGTGCTGGTAGAGCGAATCCAGAACCGGAAAGAAGTGCTCAAATAGACGGCGAGAAGGCTAGCCGGGCTACAACTGGGATGCCGGATGAAAAACGATGGGTGATAGCGCATCCTCCAGATTGCCAGTAGGTCACTACGGCCCTGGGCATCATCACCGGTCATGTCAACTTGTTGAAAAACGGGTCACGTCCCATATCTCCCGCGGCTGAGTTCTTCGTCTCACACTCAAGCCAGAGCAAGGTCAAAGCCGTGAGTGATGTAATTCCCGATTTCCAGGCTGGCGGCGGCGACGCGGTTGTTCAAAAATGACGAGTTTGACGGGGGCACCCAGAGTCGTATGCTTGAAGCGCGAACGGTTTAACGAAAGCAAATCTCCCTTATCGCGGAGTATTTCCGGTCTGAAACTAGCTTCTTTTCCATGCAAACCACACGTTCCGTGATCCGCTCCAAGAGCCACCCTCCACGAGGATTCACTCTGATCGAATTGCTCGTGGTGATCGCCATCATCGCCATCCTGGCAGGCATGCTCCTTCCCGCCTTGGCGAAGGCAAAGACGAAAGCGCAGGGAATCCTGTGCATGAACAATACCCGCCAACTGATGCTGGCCTGGAAACTGTACATCGACGACGCAAACGACAAGCTGCCTTGGGGCTACGCTCCGGCCGGCACACCCGGCGCCTGGGTTTATGGAATCGAGAACTGGGATGGCGCCAATCCGGACAACTCGAATCTCACCAACACACTCGCTTTGGGAGTTATCTGGAAATACACCGGGACGGCTGCCAAGATTTATAAGTGTCCCGCAGATATTTATAAAACCACCGGCGCCAAGCGGCTTGACCGGCTGCGGAGCAATTCGATGAGTGCTTGGTGCGGCATGGACCAGGGGAAACCGACTTGGTTTGGTGACAGTCCGCCCTGGCGGATGTTCTTGAAGTCCTCGGACTTTGTCGTTGCCTCCGATACCTGGGTGCTGGTAGACGAGCATCCGGACAGTATGAACGACGGCTTTTTCTGCACCGACATGAAACCGGCGCCGAACTTGGCCGCCGCCACGCTCCCTGACTGCCCGGCGAGCTACCACAATGGCGCCTGCGGATTTGCCTTTGCGGATGGCCACTCAGAAATCCACAAGTGGCTTGATTCGCGCACCAAGCCGCCGGTGAAACGGTCGGATTTCACCACGACTCCGCAAGCGAATAACCAAGACGTGAAGTGGCTCTGGGACCACTCCACTCAAAAACTGTAGCCCAACACTCCGGCCTTTCCCCGACCCACACGGGGAACAGGATTCGTAGCACTCGTCCTTCCGAAACACTTCGGATGGACCCGCTCCCCCAATCCGTAAAAATCAAACTCCGCCGTTGGATCGGCAATGGCACGGTTCATTTTTGAAGCATGAAAATGAAGTTCCGTCGCTTCGATCTCCATCTCCGCCACTCCTGGGCGATTGCTACCGACGTTCAGGGCGAACGCGTCACCGGAAAATCGACTTACCCCGTGGTGATCGTCGATTTGACCGATTCCCACGGACGCGCTGGCATGGGCGAAGGTTCGCCTTCGAGTCAGTATCAGGAATCGTGGGAAACCTGTTTCGACTTCTTCCAGCAGGTAAACCCCGAGCGACTCCGTTTTGACGATCTTTCTGGTTCTTTGGAATACCTGGAGGCAGTTCAACCCGGACGATATCCGGCCAAATGCGCCATCAATCTCGCTCTCCTGGACGGTGCCGCTCGGTCCGCGAAACTGCCTATTTGCGAATTCCTCGGCCTCGGTGCCTTTACCGAAAGGCGGCATCTCAGCTCGTTTACGATCGGTCTCGACAGCCCCGCGATGATCGAACGGAAGGTGGTCGAGGCCGCCGCGTATCCCATACTGAAAATGAAAATGGGAAGTCCCTGCGACGCCGAGAATCTTGCCGCACTGCGCCGGGCTGCGCCCACCAAAACGATTCGCGTCGATGCCAACGCCGCGTGGAAAACAAAGGAAATCGCCCTACAACAATTGGAATGGCTCGCCCAGGATGGACGCGTCGAGTTCGTCGAACAACCGATGCCCGCCGAAACTCCCACGGCAGATCTCGCCTGGTTGCGCCAGCGCTCTCCCCTCCCGCTCGTCGGCGACGAGTCGTATCAAAGCGCGGCCGACGTTGAAAAATGCGCCGAAGCCTATCACGGCGTGAACGTGAAGCTCGTGAAAGCCGGTGGCCTCACCGCCGGCAAAGCCGCACTCGAAACCGCCCGACGGCACGGTCTCAAAACCATGTTGGGGTGTATGATTGAATCGTCGATTTTAATCACGGCGGCCGCTCACCTCGCAGCCCTGACGGATTGGCTGGATCTCGACGGCAACGCCCTCATCGATAACGACCCCTATACCGGTGTTCAAACCGAAAACGGGTGGTTGAGTTTCGAGGGTGTCGCCCTCCGACACGGTCTCCGGGTGACGCCGAGAAATACGTTGTAGCACTTCAGAAGCGGACGCCAGAAACCCGAATGGACCCGGGTCGAGACGGCGGGAGACGGATCGCAATCGAAGATCGAGCAAAGAGATTTGTCTCTCCGCGTCGGCCCGCATCGCTCAGGCAATTCCGGCCATTTTAAGGGCGGCACCTAGCCCTTGTGCCAGTCATCCAGTGTTCATTTGCTTGGCCGCTTGGGTCCTCCCGTTCAGCTGTGATGACAATCCACTGTCTCGGTGTTGACGGCGGAGCCCGAATTTTTCGGTTCACGGGCCACCAACCCGAGCCAAACCTTCCCCTCACGTACTTCGACCGGGAACGTTTTTACCGGTCGATCTGGCCTTACATCACAAGCCCCGGTGGTGACATTGAAGCCCCAGCCATGCATCGGACAGTGGACGACACACCCCTCAAACCATCCCCCGCCGAGGGGCCCACCTCGATGCGGACAATCGTCTTCGATCACGTAAAAAGTTCCGCCGACATTGAAGAGTGCCAGTCGCTTCCCTCGCACCTGTATTGATCGCCCCGAACCAGGCGCCAAACTCGCTACTTCCGCCACTTCAAAAAATTCAGCCATGCCACCCGCAAGCTCCGCGGTAAAAAGGACCGAGTGAAGGACGAAGAAGAGTGGAGAGTGAAATAAAACGAAGGAATGAATGCGCCTTCTTGACACATTAGGGTCAAATCGTCTCTTGTGTGTCATGAAGTCTCACTCGCTTCTGATTGTCGATGACGAAAAACCGACTCGGGACGGTTTGCGAGCGGCATTAGAAGATAAGTTTGATGTTTACGTGGCCGAAAACGCCGCGAGCGCGATTTTGCTGCTTGAACAGGAATCGTTTGACGTACTTTTGACCGATCTCCGAATGGCGGATCAGGATGGTTTAGCCCTTATTAAGCGGGCAAAATCGCTACCTAAACCACCGGTTTGCATTCTGATGACGGCTTACGGTTCGGAAGAGTTGGCGGTCCAGGCCCTGAAAGAGGGTGCCGATGATTATCTTTCAAAAGGCAAACTTCAGCTCGATGAGGTGGAACTCCGGATTCAGCGGGCGCTCCGGAAGCAAAAGCTCGAAACTGAAAACGAGCAACTCCATCGGCGACTAGAAAAGACCTACAAACCGAAAGGCGGCCTGATCTTTGGCGAATCCCCCGCACTCAAAGCGGTGCTCGAAACGGTTCAACAAGTCGCTCTCGCGCGAACGACCGTATTGATCACGGGCGAAAGCGGGACCGGCAAAGAAGTGATCGCCAAGATGATTCACCAGCAAAGTCCTCGTTCCCGCGGTCCTTTGGTCACCGTCCATTGCGCCGGGTTACCCTCGTCCTTGCTCGAAAGCGAACTGTTCGGTCACGAAAAAGTGGCGTTCACGGGGGCTCATGAACGCCGGATTGGCCGGGTGGAAGCAGCGCAAGGTGGCACGTTATTCCTCGATGAAATTGGTGAAATTGATCCCATTACCCAAGTAAAACTGCTGCGCTTCCTCGGTGAACGCACGTTTGAACGGGTCGGCTCAAACAAGACTCAGGAAGCAGACGTCCGAGTGGTGGCAGCCACGAACAAGGATTTATTAGCGCAGGTTCGTGCCGGAGAATTTCGTGAGGACCTCTACTATCGCCTCGCCGTCGTTACCCTTGAATTGCCACCCCTCCGTGCCCGGGTCAGCGACATCCCACTCTTGGCGGCCGCGTTTGTCAAGGAAATAGCTAGTGAAAATGGGAAATCCGTTAGCGGCTTTGAAACGCCGGCGATGGAGCTGCTGTTGCAGTATCGGTGGCCCGGCAATATTCGCGAACTCCGAGCGGCAATTGAGCACGCGGTGGTGTTATGTCGCGGACTCGTCATTACCGCGAAGGATTTGCCGACCATGGTCCGTGCCCCAGCGGCAGAACATACTCGTTCCGAGACGAGAGAGAAACTGCTCTCAGGCAAACTCACGGTGAAAGAAGCGGAACGGCAGCTGTACCTCCACGCGTTGCAGGAAGCGCATGGGAACCGAACGACTGCCGCACGAAAACTCGCGGTCAGTCGCCGCACCCTTCACCGCAAAATTCACGAACTCCAACTCGAAGGGGTTTAGCCCGGGTTTTTCAACCCGGGTTTAGGTTTAGGGCCTACTTCAGGGTCGCTCGGTCAACTATCTTGACGCTTTCCACGCCCTGACGTTCGACCGGCTTTGAACCCTCACCGCCTGGGCGCTTGGCACAGTTGGCAATCTTATCGAGGACGTCCTCGCCTTTCAGCAATTTTCCAAACGCCGTGTATTGGTTATCGAGACTACGCGCGACCCCGTGGCAAATGAAGAACTGACTTCCCGCACTATCCGGATTCGAGGAACGAGCCATGGAAATGACGCCGCGCACATGCTTCCGTTCGTTAAACTCCGCTTTGATCTTGTAGCCCGGATCGCCCGTGCCCCACCGATCTTCCATCGTCGGATCCTTCGTCAGCGGGTCGCCGCCTTGGATCATAAAACCGGTAATCACGCGGTGAAAAGCCGTCCCATCATAAAAACCCTTCTTCGCAAGAGTCTTAAAATTTTCGACGGTTTTCGGGGCCACATCGGACCAGAATTCGAGCACCATCTCGCCTTGAGAGGTTTTGATTACAGCGACTTCGTTGGCAGGATTCACAGTATCTTTTTTGGTTTCGGTTTTTGCGTCAGCGGGTTTGGCCTCCGCTTTTTTCTCCTCTGCCGCACGGGCAAAGGAAAATGCGGAGACCACCACTGAAGCGATGAGAGCGAGCACGACACGTTTCATGCGACCAGGGAAGTAGTCACGTCCCAGCCATCTGTCACGAAGCTTTCTTGAAATCAGACGTAACACGCCAACCATCTCGTCGTAGAAAGGGCGTGAACATAAAACGCCTCTTTCTCGCCGTCGCCACCGGGTTCGTCACCGCGCTCCCCACGCTCGCCCAGATCACCCAAACGAACCTCACGACCCTCACTCAATGGAATTTTAACGGGTCAAACTCGCTGGCCCCGAGTTTCGGCAGCGGTACCTGTTGGCTCTGGGGAGGCCTCACAAACTCCATCGCATCCGGAAGTGGTTCTTCCGATCCCCTCGGCACCGGCGATCATGCGTTGGTCCTCGCCGGGTTTCCCGCCGCCACCAACGTCACAGCGAACGCAGGCATCGAATTCCGCACGAGCACCGTGGGTTTTAGCAACATTCTATTCCAATTCGATCTCCGGGCGAGCAGCACCGCGAGCGGGCATTTACAAACGTTTTACTCGGTGGACCAAGGAAATTCTTATTTCCCAGGACCCATCCAGGTAATCACGCACGCCAACGCATTTACCAATCGTCTGATACTCGATCTCGCGGGAATCAATGACGCCATGGACCACCCGGACCTGCGAATCCGCCTTGCCTCCGTCGCCGGTGAATCCGGTCGGTATGAAGGCGTCTCCCGTTCCTACAGCCCCGCCGGAGTGTGGCGACTGGACTGGGTCACTTTCTTCGGCGTCGAACTCAATCCACGGCCGACCGTCGTGCCCGTCGCCGGGCCGACCGTGGTTTTCACCAACCTGATTTCAGGTCGAGTCCATCTGGGCGAGCCAACCGTTCATTCCCACTCCGAGTTGGTACTACGCCCCGGTGAAGGTCTTCGCCTAGCAGTAGCGGCCAGTGACTCGGAATCGAGTCAACGCACCCTGACCCTCGAGGCCGCCGATCAAGCGGCCCCCGCGTCGGGTCGTTGGCAAATCGCCGAGGCCAAAGCAACCTTCACCTACACCGCTTTGGAATCCGACGCCGGCCACCTTTTCCGAATTGGGATCCAGAGCGGAAATGGAGCCGCAACGAACCGAACCACCTGGACTCTATATATCCCGACGCTCGCAGAACGGGCCGTCGTCATCAGCGAATTTCTGGCCGATCCCCCTGCCCGCTCCGCCGACACCAATGCGACGGTTACCGATCCTCTCGGGCGCACCGGGTCGGTGCTCAGCACTCCGGCAAGCGAATTTGTAGAACTGCTTAACACAGGCGTCGCCACCCTCGACCTCACCGGCTGGACCCTTGGCGATGCCACGGCCACCGTCCGACACCGATTCGGCTCCAACGCGGTCGTCAGCCTGGCCCGTTGGAATGCGTGGGTCATCTACGGAGGACCGCGCACGGGGTCTGTCCCAGTACTGTCCGCCTCAGCCTCTGCGGCGAGTTCAGGTGGTCTTTCCCTGAACAACGGCGGCGACGCCATCACTTTACGCAATGCTCACTCCAACCTGATCGAACGGATTGAGTATCGCGGTGCCTCTCTCGGTTCGGGCAGTTCCTTGGTGCGCGCCACGCTTCCCGATGGCGAGTTTCGGCCCAGTCAATCTGTCGGAGGGTTGCCGTGGTCGCCCGGTACGGATCCTCAAGGGCGACCGTGGCCGCAAAGGACCACCTCCGGCACCACCACTCATCCACTGGTCCTAAAAATCGTCCAGCTCACCGAAGGGCAGATCTGGATCACCTGGGAAGTGGGTGATCGAAAGCCATGTCGGGTCCGACGTAGTGCGACCCTGGAGGGTCCGTTTGAGGGCATCGCCAGCGGGGTTGTGACGGGTGAATTTCTTGATTCAACGTCCGATGCAAACGCTTACTATCGCATCGAAGGCGAGTAGCCACGACCCGCGATTTTCGGAACGACTCCAGGCAAAGACGCTAGCCCGAATATTTCATATCCGGGCTCGGCTTGGAGTGCTCTGGATTTCTATGCTTCCGATCACCGGGTTAGTTACACCACCTGCGCCCCGGGACTGTTCATGCGCTCCTGGATCACTCCATTCTCGATCCCGCTCATTGAAATAGTTTACCCAACATCCCGTGAGCAATGCCCCCGAGCCCACCCCCACCGCCACCCATCAAGCTTCCCAGCAAGCCTTGAAGATTGCCCGATTGGCCGCCCACCTGGGAGGCGAGTAAATTCGTGATCATCGGCAAAAGCGTACTTTGCACACTGCTGGCTTGTTGTGGACTCAAACCTGCCTGCCCCGTGAGATTACTAGTCATGGTGTTACCCAGGTGGCCTAAAAGAGCGTTCGCCTGGGAACTATTCTCCGAATTGCTGAAAAGATTCAACAAAGTCTCCATACTGAAACCATGATTGCCGCCGAGGGCCTGCCCGACACTCCCCGTCGCGCTCGCGATGGACGCCTGGGCCTGCTGCTGGGTAAGGCCGTGCTCTTGCATTAGTTTCGGCAATGCCTGCTGGGTGAGAGCAGAAAGAATTTGATCGAGCATGGAATGAATAATTTTCTAGTTTTGATGACTTTTCGCCAAGAGCGCCCCTGACACCGACCCTCGGCATAGACAACAATGCTTCGGGAGTTCCAGGACGATTGTTTTCGAAACCTGATCTGACACTTCCTCGGAAGCAACAGTTTCTATGACCGTCAAAACGCTCCGACGCTCCCCTTTTCTTAAACTTTCCCAACCGGGCCTGGTCTCAAGTTAGCCCTATGAATACCGGCGAATCGATGCCCCCTGCCCCAACCCAGCTCCAATCTGCCTTGGCCCTACTCCTAACGGTCGTCTGTTTTCAGTGGCCCAATTGTTGATCGTGCCCACCATGGACGTCGAAGCTTGGGGCCAGCACGAACACGAACTCCATTCGCGTATTGCACCTGTTCGAGCGGCTGAATATGGCCTCCCGATTTTTCGGGTCGCCAGTTCTGGAATTTCGCAAGCCGTGACGTCGAGCGGAAGTCTACTAGCGAAAACCACTTTTCCAGGACAGGGGGAAATATTCTTCGCTAGACTTCCCCTCCCGCCCCACGGCTCGCTACCCATCGACCGATACCTCGCCCCTTTCTGCAGCGCCGCCACTGCCGGAGTCGGTGCCCTCCTGATCTTCCTTGGCGTAAAGGACAACAAACGAATATCTGCTCAAGCCCTATGACCGGGAGAAGATGGCCTGTCGCCACGCAGGATTAAATTTCCTGCTCTGCCAATCGCGGCCAATCTGATGGCCGGGGTCGAAGAGTCCCTCGGGATACCCGTCTCTCCGAGACACGAGTACCCGTCGGGTCTCGAAAAGATCGCGTCGACGTACGCATTTTGGCCAGTAACCGGCACGCATTGCCACCCAGAACCAGTGCTTCATCCGTCCGCCCAAGCCGCAATAGCCGAATCTTCATTAACTCCAGGCCCGGATGCAGCCACGGTCCATCGGATCCAAAGAGCAACTTCTTAGGTCCAGCCCGACGGATGGCCTGAACCAAATAGTCGAAACGACGTACTCCCGATGTATCGGCATAAACATTGGGATGACGCACTAACTGGTCCACTACTTGTTGTTGAGCGCGAAAATCGTCCCGAAAACTCCCCAGGTGAGGGATGATAAAATCGACGTCTCGATATTGCGGGGCTAACATATCCACCACCTCCGCTCGTCCCACCACATCGACTAATATCGGAACCCGAAATTCCCGGGCGACCTCACAGATTTCCCGCGTCGGCAGCGCATCAAAGCCATGTACCTTAATGCCCCGAAATCCGTGCTTCCTGATACCACGCTCCACCAATTCACGAATCCGACCCGCATCGCGAGTGGCATGGACAAAAGCGAAACCGATCAACTCGTTCCGGTTCGCCGCTACCATTCGCCCCACCTCTTCGTTTGCCACCGCGTAGTCCGAATGAAAGGCCGCGAAGACGACCGTTTTTTGGATGCCAGCGCGTCGAGCGCGACGAAGATGAACACCCAGCGGTGCGTCCGTATTCCAAGGGGTGGTCATTCCGTCACCGCGGCCAGCGTGACAATGAATATCAAGTATCATTTGGGGACGAAGCACGACCAAAACCAGGTCGTTCAGGGCAAATCCAATTCCCGCCTTAACGATCGTAGGTGGAGCACCTTGAACTCACGCTAAAAAGGGAAATGACGATCAAGAAACGCCGTGAATTGAGCACCATTTCTCGGTGCGGAAGGTGCGGCACGGTGAACGAGGAGAAGGCTCAAGAATTCCTGACTTGCCGTCACCGCCACGGCCGCTTCCGGTCTCAATGCCCCGGACGGCAGATAAATTTGGTCGCGTGAATCACTCGGAATTCCATGCTCCCAACCGAAGGTAACGGGCAACGATGGGCTAAACACTCGAATTCGATTGATTCGATTTCCCGCTGCCCCCTGGCAGATCGGACGCTCGACATGAGCGCACGAATATCCATCTTGAATCAGATGCAAAGCCTCCCCGGCGGTCTGCCAGCCACCCAACCAAGAGGATGCGGTCATGACTCCCCGGTAGAGCGCGGTCAGTCGATCACGAATCTCGCTCAAAGCCGCTGCTTTCGTGGTCCAAAGATAGCGCCGAAGCGCGTGTGATGATTGATTGCCCGGAACCAGCGCACCGGGGATTCCGTGCCTCGGAAAATCGGAGTAACTTCGACCCCCTCGATCCGGAATAATGACACCGGTCACCAACGCATCGATTTCCGTGGGCCCAAACCCCAGGCGCCCAGCGGCAGTCCGGGTCAAGACTTCGTGCCCTTCCCGACCGCCCACGGGACTCCAAGGTGGCAAAACTCTGGTTTCAAATCCCTCCCCAGCGCTCGCATTGCTGCCTACCAACTCGCGTTCAAGCGCCTGGGCACTTGAATCCATCTCCAGCTCAAGTTCCTGCCGCCGTGCAGTTGTCCCATTCCGGCCGGGAACCCCGCAACGACCTGATTGACGACTTGATGTGATCATAGTTCTAGAATCTACGGCAATGGGTGAGCGACGTCATCAAGCGACAATGGTACGACGACGGCGGGGTCCCCGACTGGGTGCCCCATTCATCGGCCTTCGCGCATTGGCCGCCCCACTGGCATTCATCGCGCCCTGAGCCCGATCCCACGGTAAAACTTGGTTCTGAGAGAGGCGCCCGGCGACGCCGAGAGATTGAGCACTGGTCAGCCATTCCTCAGCAGGCTCAGCAATTTGCAAAAGGAGGGACTCGAAGGGAATTCGCTGCGGATTAAGAATGTGCTTTTGAGCGAGCCATCGCAAGAGGTCACGGCCCGTCTCGCCCATGCGTTGCCGAGGTGAAGTGACCAACTGTTCATTGAAGTAGCGCACTAACACTTCTTCAATCACATCCCAACCCGTATCGACCCCAAATAGATTTTTGACGTCATTCGCATTGAGAATCGCAAACGCTTCCTCGAGCAATTGCATCGCCTCCACCCGCAAGACATTCAGGTGGCCAAACGATGTGAATTTCATGTTGTTCCGCAAATCGAGTCCGGCGCGGCGCACAATTGCCACGCTCCCGAAACTCGGATCTAAGGCCCGTTCCCGCATGACATCGCTGATGCGCTTATCCCGCCAATACAAACCCACTTGATTCGTGAAATGGGTGAAAAGATGGTGGAAATCGAGATTGGGCTGAGCACTAGGTCCCGGCGATCCAGCACCGTAACCAAAGGCCCGTCGGTAGGCCGCCGTCCGTTCCGCTTGCGTGTAGCGCAGGGCGTCGCGTCGATCAAACTGATAGAGTTTGAAGGCCCCTTCCCCACTCGAGAGCCGAACGGCCCCAGCATGAAACAGTTCTTTGAGCTTTCGCACCACTCGAAATACCCCCAGGCGCTCATGTTGATAGAGATAATATAAATCCGCCACCGCCACCATCCGCTCGGAGGTGACCGTCTCATCGTAGGCTTTAGGACCAGGTGGCACCCGGGTATCTCCGAGTTGGGTGGCCGCATCCCCTCCGATACCTGCTAGGTTGGCAAGTCCTTTATCGGGCGGTGGAGTCGCTGCCCGATCCGCGTCCACACTTTGTTCGTAAAGCGTTTCGACCTGGTTGAGTAATTGGTCAGCGAACTGGGGAGTCGCGGCGATTTGTCCGACGTTGTTGGCGACCAGCGTCTCGCGCAAGGCGGCGAGGCGGTCGAGGAAACCGAGTTGGTCATTTTCTTTCATAGACAGCTCCTGCGGCAGTGAAGATTAAAAAGCACAGTTAAATAGTGACGACGAATGAGAGGTCCTGTGGGTTATTTTCGGGGGACGAGTTTCTCGGTCATCTCCACGAGTTGATAGGCCAAGGACGCCAGCTCGATCACCGCATCAACAGGTCGAGTGTCGATCTGATATGAAACAGCAGAGGTCTTTGGCCCTCTTGCCTTGCTTGACCCAGTAGGCGTTGGTAATGCATCCTTTGCGGCCGCGGCACTGGTGATCGCGCCGCTGGCAAGCGTTTCAAGCGGTTCATTCAGACTATTATTGTTAGAGTCCTTATATCTACCTTGATCAAACTCATCGAGGACTGGGCAAATCCGTTGCAGAATTTCGCCGACTGATTTAACCGAGGCGACCAAATATTTTTTGATATCAACGCTTAGAGTGAACTCACTGACCAAGCACTCGGTCACCTCGTAAGCATCCTCTAACTTGGGAATTCGCTCACGCACCCCAGCGGTAGCCATGGTATCGGGAGGAAACGGTTCCCGATGCTCGTCATTGGCCAGAACGGCACGGAAATTTGTCTCGGCTAAACGCGCCGCATTTTTCAAGTGCCCCAGGAGTTCCGCGATGGCTCGGCGCACGCGCCCAGTCCCCAGACCCGCGTTGGGCGGATATTCACCGGTCCGACCGGTGCCATCTACGACGGATGGCGCCTCCGCAGCAGCCTGTTCCGCTAACTTCTGCAACCACCGCGCCAACGTACAAACCGAGTTAGCAAACGTGTGGGCTCCATCTTTGCCTCCCTCTTGGAGCAAACGCCGTCCTTCGTCGCGGGCAAACGTCTGAATCCAATCGAGCAGATCACCGACCGTTAGAGTCCGGCAGTTGCGCGGGTTTTCGCCGAGCGACTTGAAGACTAAATTTGCATACCCGGCCTCTGAGTCCAGATCCACGACTTCGATCTCGGCCGGACCAATATAGACTGAGTCGAGCGCCGAACGGAGTTCTAATACCGATTCGCCAATCACATCCAGCCGACGAGATAGCAGACTGAGTCGGGTGCCAAGAAACAATGCGTTTCCGTCGGTAAAGTACCGGCGACGCGCCAACCAAGCCCGATGGAGCGCGGCCAAATAATCCGTGAACACGAGGAAATCCGTATAGACCACCTCTTCGACGACCGTATTCACCTGCCGCTCGGACATCCCCAAACGCCGAGCAAACCGAGCGAGTTGACCACCAAAACTGCGATCTGCCGGATCATAGGTCGGCGCACATTGACCCGCAGGCGCCGCAAAAAACTCACAGAAGTATTGATCCACCTTGGGTACTCGCGGACCTTCCGATCGCCCGAACTCGGAGAGCAATTCATTGATTTCACTCCTTAAAATCGACCGCAACGATTCAATATTTTCGGGATCAGAATCTGGACGAAGCGGTTGAAGTTTATCCAGCAAGGGCAATACTTGATCGATCAACGTTTTAGCCTGCTTATAGATGCTGGCCTGTGCGCCCGTGATCTCCCCGAGATCCGCCTGCACGCTGTAGCTTTGGGGGGTCCAAGTATATTCAGTTCGCCCCTCCACGACGGCTCCGGTAAAGGCCTTCGAGAGAGCGGCCTGGAAGGTTTTAACGTTGGTGATCGAATCGCTGCCACGATTCTGCCAACCGATGGCGTGACGAAAAGCCTGGCGGGCTTTCAGGGCCAGTTCACTCGTGTCGCCGCCGCGACTAAACCCGAGCGACGTAGAATCGGCCGAAACGTCCCGGGTCAAAATCGGGTACGTGGAAAGTTCGATCGCCGCGGTTTCCAAGACATTTTTCGAGGACATAAATAAATTCCAAACAATTAGGGGTTTCAGTTACGGAGAGCGAGCAAGTCCGGGGGAGGCCGGACAGAAATGGGCGGGGTTGCCGATGCGGGTCGATCTA
Organism: Verrucomicrobiota bacterium; assembly: GCA_043788645.1. Taxonomy (GTDB): domain Bacteria; phylum Verrucomicrobiota; class Verrucomicrobiia; order Limisphaerales; family UBA9464; genus CANIZL01. Next base: position 1,921 of record JAYVTS010000488.1, on the reverse strand, counting down.
CGAGTTGTTCCCAACATCCAAGCAATTGGCCGGACGTGGCCGCCATTTGGACCGGCCAATCCTGCAGCGTCACAATGCAGGCTCGACTCCACTGCCCCCAGCGTCGGCCTCGACGCCGTCCCAATTCGGCGAGATCACGCATCCGCTCCCACCCAGCGAGCGTCGTCGCACATAAGAGGTAAAGCCGATGGATTCCTTCGTAGGCTTGAGCCAATCGCCGTTTCGCGGTGTTCAGATCCGAGCACATTTCGGCTGCGGTCGCCTGAATTGCTCCTTCCCGCGCCGTGTGGCACGCCGCCAAAGCATCGTTGACGGCATCTTCCAGTTGATCCGCGAGCGCGACGTCGTCAGCCGCCGGGCGATCCTCGGCGACGGTGAGGCGCAGTTCTTCCAGCGTTTGCTGCCAACGTTCGAGTTGAGCGACTAAGCTAGCAAAAGGAGAGTTTCGAGTAGGCATAAAAATTACCTCCGGCTCAGCTCACGGTAAAAGCCTTCCTTAATCGTCTCCGCCGGAGCCAGGCGTTGATCGAGGGCATACCGGGCAGCCCCAATGAGAAACCGGGCCGGAACGATTCCGGGATCTGTGCCGCGGGCCAATCGCCCGGCCGCCTCCACAACCATCTCTTGTTCCTTGGGAGCAAAGCGAAAAACCTCCGATAATTTTTTACCGCCCAGTGCGGCGTAGGGTTGATAGCACATCGTATCGACCACCAATGCCATCGCTCGCGGCGCGGAAGCAAGTAAACGCTCAGGGACTCCGCCCTCAGCAGGATTTGGATAGAGGCGCAGCCACGCCCGGGCATCGCGGTCCGCATCCGAGGGAAACCCCATCCGCCGGAGTAATTCGCAGCTAAGTAATACTCGCAAATACGGAGTAGGATGAACCCCGCGCGGATTGAAATAATAGGTAATTTCCGACGAGCGTCCCACGACATCCATGAGACTCGCCACAATACAAGGTCCGCCTAAGAGCAGACCGCTGAGGTCCGCAAAGGTCTCCCGATTCCATCGCACCCAGATTTTAGCAATATCCGATCCGAGTCCGGCCCGCAACAGGCGTCGGCCCACGGCCAGCGGAATAGCGCGTGAAAGCCCCAAATCACTTTGGAGATTGTGGCTCACCTCGTGAAGCACCGCGCCGAGCGTCCACGGATTAATCATCCGATGATAAGGAAGTTGAATTAAAGGAAACGGGTTCGCCTCACGGCCCAATTGGCGCAGCTTGAGACCACGCCGGTAGGTCGCCGGACCAAATCCCGTCTGCATATAAGTCAACGGGGGTGGAGCCGGGATGCTTTTCGCTCGACCAACCCCTAAATAAGCCGCCTGATAGCAATCAAGAGCAATCCGATCCGTGCTCAATAGCCAGGAACCAAAGCGGGATTGCCGCTGACCAAATAGCTCAAAGTAGAAGTTCCAAATCCGCTCGAGATGCTGCACGGCGACGTGCGCCGCATGTTTGTGCGTCAACAGGGCGCGGAGACGGCTCGGTTGCGGATCCCGAATGGCGGCCGCTACCAACCGGTTCATGAGCCGCGCCGCGTCGGTGAGCCGACCACGATGCCGCCCGAGCAGCTGATTGACCGCCAACACATGCCCCTCGGTGGGCGCCTCAGCGACATCTCCAAATTCGACCCGACTAAAGTCCCGCAAGGCCGCGGCGTGCCGACTTAGATTGAGGGCCTGAGCCCGGACCCATCGCCCGAGCCGGGATTCGCCCGGCGCCTTTGAACGGGAACCCTCACCCGTCCCACCACCCACCCCCGCCGCCAGATCTGAAGCAAAGGCAACCGGGCCTGCGGACGAATTGCCATTGCGCGATGAGTTGGAAGTGGCGAGGGGCATGGCGAGGACGGTAAAAGGATGCGGTGGATGGATGAAGCGGGGCAGTTACGGACGGCCACAAGTCGGACACCCGACG
>JAYVTS010000487.1:0-6031 GCA_043788645.1 Verrucomicrobiota bacterium | reverse complement strand
CCGCGGCGCTGGAACTCGACGTGGAAGCTTTCGCCTCCTTCGACGAACGCCAACGGGCGGTGGCGCAGCGCGCGGGCTTGAAGCTTTTGCCCAAGTCTCCGCCCGCGCGTAGCGGCAAATGATGGGTCGCGGATTTGAACGATTCATCGAGCCGTAACGCCTGGCCCTGGGTTGCGGATCCATTCCTGACCAACGAACATGCTCCGTACCAAAGCTATTGAGAGCCACCCGTGATGGGTGACCGCCTGGTTGATCGGGTGGGCTTGGTTGTTGAAAGTTTAAAATTAGAACCACACCAAATTCGTAGGACGCGCCCTTTGAGAATCAGAAGTTAAGCAGATTGGGTTGGTTGGCAAAGAGGAGAGCGTGGAGGCGTCGCGGACCTCCGCGGGCATTGGTGAATTGTTTCTGAAAGCTCTTGGTATCGGTTTTTGGCTGGTGTCGACGGTGCGCATCGACGGCCGCGTTGCTGGAGCCGACGACCATTCGACGAAGGGTACCCAAGACCCGGGCCGAGTTGGGGTGGCGCACGCGACTGAAATCTTCCCCCAGACTGATGTCCAAGCAGTGGTGCAGGGACTCTCAATGTCCCAGTAGTTTCGCTTCATCTTTAAGACACTTTGCGCGGTAAGTTCCTCCATACTCAGGCTGCTGATAAGATAGACGATCTGGCGCTGCCATTTCCGCCCGCGCCTAGTTTAAGCCCTGTGCTGAAAATCCCCGGGCTGCAAATTTCGGTTCTTGGAAAGTCGGTCGTCTCCGCGATGCTTGCCATATTCCGTGTGCTCCGTGTTTTCCGTGGTCGCATCATCCCGCCATGGTTCAATTCATAAGTTTATCAAACCCCTGTTTCGAGTTTAAGCCAAGATGCGTGGCTGCGCTCGTAAGGGCACGGGCGACCGCGGTTCCGGCGGACTCCTCAAATCTCAATTCGACAAACTCAAATCCCTGCCTCCTGGTTCACCGCCACCGCCACTCAAGATGCCGACTTCGTCCAACGAGAGGAAGGAGTTAGTGCTCCAGCGGACCGGGGCAAGGCTGCGTTGGGGTCTTGTGCGGGAGACGGATGAGGCTCTACGGTTCTTCCATGACACGCCGCCATTTCTTTGAAAAGACCGCGCTGGCTACGGCCGCGGTGGCCACTTACGTCCCCACGACCTTCGCCGCCGCCGCCGACAAACCCAAACGCGTTGCCCTGATCGGGACCGGCTGGTACGGCAAATGTGACCTCTGGAGGTTAACCCAGATTTCACCGGTCGAAATTGTTTCTCTGTGCGACGTGGATAGCGTTCTCCTGCACGAGTGCGCCGATATTGCCGCGCAAAAGCAGAAATCAGGCAAACGCCCGCGACTTTACTCCGATTACCGCAAACTTTTGGCGGAAAAGGATATTGATATTGCCCTCATCGCGACGCCGGATCATTGGCACGCCCTGGCGATGATCGAAGCAGCCCGGAGTGGTTGCGATATTTATGTGCAAAAACCGACGGGCGTCGACGTGGTCGAAAGCCAAGCCATGCTCGCAGCCGCCCGGAAATACGGTCGCGTGGTGCAGGTGGGTACGCAGCGGCGAAGTACACCTCACCTAATCGAAGCGCGTGATCGTTTTGTAAAATCCGGGGCGCTCGGCAAGATCGCGTATGTCGAAGTCTGTTGCTATTACCACATGCGGAACGGGGATACGCTGGCCACCGCCCCGGACACCACGGCTCCGGCGACGTTCGACTACGAGACGTGGGTTGGTCCGGCGCCCATGCGTCCGTATAATAAGATTGTTCATCCTCGCGGCTGGCGTGCGTTCATGGAATATGGCAACGGCATCGTCGGTGATATGTGCGTTCATATGCTCGATATGGTCCGTTGGATGATGGATCTCGGCTGGCCGGTGAGCATCGCTTCGACCGGTGGCATTCTCATGGATAAAGCGTCTCGGGCAAATATCACGGATACTCAGAATGCGACGTATGATTTCGGCGAGGTCAAAGTGGCGTGGACTCATCGCAGTTGGGGTTCTGCTCCCGACGAAAAATATCCTTGGAGCGCGACCTTGTATGGTGATAAGGGGACGCTCAAGGTCAGTGTGGATGGCTTTGATTTTGTTCCCCAAGGTGGCAAGGGGGAACACAAGGATCGAGTGATGGAACTGGAACAGTATCCCGAAGACAAGACCGAAAAGGACTTAGAACGTCACGTCGCTCCCGCGATCCGTGGGCATATGAAAAATCTGCTCGAATGCGTGGAGAGTCGGGCCAAGCCGGTGGCTGATATTGAGCAAGGACACATTTCCTCGGCGAGCTGCATCCTGGCCAATGTTTCACAGAAATTGGGCGGCCGAACCTTGCGTTGGGATTCAACGAAGCACGAAGTGATCGGTGACGCTGAGGCCAATCACCTTTTGGCCCGCCCCTATCGGGCGCCCTATGTCCATCCGACGACTGCCACGGTCTAAAGTTGGCTGTTACTACGATGGGATGATGGAGGTCCGAAGAATTTCCGAATCGGATCCGTGACCACTCCTTAGCATTCGCCTAATGTGCCCTCCAAATCAGCCGTTTGGGCGGGGTACGAATGGACAACGAATCATCCAGTTTAGGTCAGAGACTGGCACCGTTTTTCAGCGCCGGGTTCTTCCGGCCTCTCAGTCGCCCCACCGCGGCTGTCTATGTGGATTGCGCGGACCGGTTGGTCGAGGCTGCCGATGACGCCGGACAGGTCCCCCACGAAGAGGCGCGATTATTAATTCGCGAGGTCTTGACGCGACATCCCAACGTTCAGCTCGACGAGGATGAGGGTGGCCAGTTCCGCGATTTGAACCAGCGGGCCGGACAGTTCTTCAATCAGCTCCTTCAAGTTCATTGGCTGGAACAACGGCGAGTGAGTTTGGATGAGCATTTTGTACTCATCGCGCCCGCCCTGCGGCGATTGCTCCGACTGCTGCGCGAGCTGGGCGAAGATCGACCGGCGGAACTCAAAGATTTTGCCGCCACGCTCCGATCACTCTATCGTAACGTCCTCGCCGAAGGTGCCCTGGACCCCAATCGAATTGGACCAGAGGAAATGCGACAGACGGTGAAAGACCTCCTGGATCGCGTCGGCCGAGCCGACGATCAAATGCACGCGGTGGAATCGTTGGTGCTCCAGCACGAAGCCACGCAGCGAATGAGCGGCTCGGCTCAGGAGACGTTGGAACGGTTTCTGGTCGAATTCCATTCCGGCCAACACATGGTTTGCTACGACGCGTTACAGGAAGCGGGATTGCTCTCCGATTTGGCCCGCGCTCAGAGCGTCGCCTACGAGGCCTTGCACGATTTCGCTACCAAGAAACGCCTTGCCGAGGGATTGCAGAATCATCTCGGGCTCGACTCCGAAGCGGCTTTTGCAGAGGCCGAACGTTGGCTCGGACGTTTGGAACGACAGTTGGCGGCCATCCCAGTGAAGCAACGCCTGATCGACGGGCGTATGGCTGACTTCAGTCGCTTGTCCGCTGCACGGTATCGGTATCAGACGGAAATGCGGGGGCGCCGACCCGAACAGGTGAAAGCCTACCTCGACACCGCCGCGGTGCTCCACGCCGGGCGATCTTTTGCCGATCTCGCAGACGAACCGGGGATGCCCCTTTTGTCGCCGGTGGTTGAAGTGGTTTTCGGTCGTGATTCCCTGGCCCGTCCCCGGACCCAGCGGGCACCCGTGGACCTGTCGATGGATGCCTCCAATACGGCGACGGACCCGGAGGCCGCCAAAGACGAAATCCGCCGTCGCAATCTGTACGTTCTCACTCCCCAACGGGCCGCGAAATTTGTCGCGCTCCATCTACCCAAGACTGGGACGCAGATATCTACCGAGACCCTGCGACTGGTGCGCGAAGACGAACTGCTCGATCTCCTTTCCGTCCTCTCTTTTGATCGAGGGGCCTTGGCTGGTGGCTCGGGTCGTCTCGTCCGTTGGCGCGTGCAACCTGCCCGCGCCGATTTCGGCACGGAGCCCGACCGAATCCCACGCGATCCCCAATCCGGCCGACTTATGGAACGATTCACCCTCGAACGTCTCGCCTAAAAATGCCCCTCCCTTGGCCCTCCTTTTGGCAACATATTCAACCCGACGACCAGTCGGCACTGTCCGAAATTCTCACCGAGCTGCTCGCTCACGGCGCGTTGCTGGGCGAAACCGGCCGGGATCGAGAGCTCTATCTATTGGCGGGCGAATACCATCGAGAAATCGGGGAATATCTGGCCCCTTTACACCTGGAACTCTTACCCGACCCGGATCGACCCATCCTCCAAGTGCGGCCTGTGCCGGGCGATTGCGGGCTCATGGCTCGGTTCAACAAAGCCGAAACGTTGCTCGTTCTCACGCTCTGGCGCATTTATCACGACGCTCGAATGGAATCAGTTCGAGAAACGGTCCTGGTGACGGCGAGTGATATTTGGTAACGACTCCGGCTTTATTTCGAAACCGTGACTCCCCCCACTGAAGCTCAATTGCGCGAAATGCTCAGTCGCCTGCGAGGGCGGCGCTTGGTCCGTCTGCAGTGGCACGAAGACTCGGCGCGGTTCGGCGAATCACAGATCGAGATACTACCAACGTTGCCACGAGTGATCCCGTTCGCGGACACCACCGCTTGGGAACAACAGACGGCCCTATACCAACCCGTGGTGGCGACGGAGTGTTCGGAACCGAAAGAGGTGACGTGATGAGCCAGCGCATTTCTCTCACCCGTATTATTGCGCTGAATTGGTATGGGTTTCGTCAGATTTTCGAGGTCGACGATAATGTCCTTATTTCGGGGGCGTTCGGCACCGGCAAATCGGCGCTGCTCGACCTCATGCAATATGTTTTGCTCGGCGAACAATGGCGTGCCAATCGCGCCGCGGCGGGGAATGCCCGCGGTCGAGACGTGGTTGGATATTGTCTGGGCGATACGAATCAAATGCGCGCTGGTCAACGCCATTTTCTTCGGCCGAGCGGCGCCACGCTCGTCGCCCTGGAATTCACTCGACCCAGAGACCGCGGACGGCCGGAGGCAAAACGCGAGACGTGGGGCATTCGGCTAGAATTCTCCAGTCCCGACGCGGCTCCCAAGCATACGTATTTTTTCCTGCCGGATCGCCTCGAGTACGCCGCCTTGGCGCCCGATGGAAAATTGCTTTCCGACGACGCCTTTCGGACGTGGCTGCGGCGTGAGCATGGCAACGAAAGTCTTTTCGCCCGCCAACGGGATTATCTAGAAGAGATGGCCGCGCCGCGGCACCTCAACTTCGATCTGGCCGCATTCCAACGAACTTTTCCCAAAGCCATTGCTTTTGAACCCGAAGAAAATGTGGGGAAGTTCATTCGAGAATTTTTGCTCGAAGCCAGCCCGCTCGATGTACGCGATGTCCGGTCCGCACTCCGAGCCTACGATGATACCCGGAAACGTTTGGTAAAACAGGAAGATGAAGCGGCGTTCCTGCGCCGCGTCGGCGAGCAACACGCGCTTTGTGAAATCTCCCGGCGCGAAACCGCGGTCCTTAAGCACACCGAACAGGCGTTACGATTGCTCCAAGCGGAAGAACGCCGGGACCGCCATACGGTTGAATTGAAACGCTTGGAAGAGGCCCACGGAGACGACCTCAAAGCACTGACCCAAGCGGTGGCCGACTCCAAGGAAATCAAAAAACTTTTGGACGACGTTCGGTTTGAGATCCAGAACGATCCCGAGGGTGGAAAACTTGACCAGTTATATCGTCAACGCGACGAACTCCAAGCAAAAGTGGCCACCTTGCGGGAAGCCCGGCAGTCGATTCAAAAACGGCTCGACGACCGGCATTATCGGTGGATGAACTGGCTTAAACATGGAGCCGCATTGCCGGTCGACGGTTTGAAAGAAGTGCTCGTGGTCGATGATGCCAGCTTGGTAACGCTCCGCTCCGGTCCGGATGCGGCGCGCTTGGAATCCATGCAACGATTGGCGGCGCGGTTCAACGAACTCTGGGTGGCCATCGAACAAGTAATTGGGCCGCTGAAACAGGAGATCGCGTCCGCCGAAAAAAGG
>JAYVTS010000486.1:0-3740 GCA_043788645.1 Verrucomicrobiota bacterium | reverse complement strand
CCCAGCGGCTTTGACTCAACCTGGCGTAGTACGAATTCACAACGGCCCCGCCAGAAAATCAGCGCAGCTTCGCGGCCACCGGGTTTACCGAATGTTTACGGTCAGTGGAGGATTTACCGGGAAATATGGAATTTACCGGCCAAGAAGATGTAGCCCAAGGCGAATGGTTGTTAGCGGGTCGTTGAGACGCGGTATTCTAAGAAACAGCGCGGCTGTGTTCGAAAACGTACTGTCCGTTCGAAAGCTGTAGCCAAAGCTGCCCGGACCTCCCAATTGGGGATTTCTAATTGTCGTTGACCCATTTAAGGTCAATAATTCGTCGATACTCGCACCTGGAAAAATTCTTGAGGCAGCGTATTGGTTAACAAAAATTTTGTTTGTCCCCGGTCGCCGTTCATCACGAGGTTCCACTGATCCTGGGGCGGCAACTGAGTGGTTTCGAAAAGTTGATAAGCTAGTATCTCCAAACTATTGGCGATGGTTATTTCCGCGGTACGGTCGCCCGTCGCGCGAGTCGCCAGGACCGGCTGGGGTGGTTGCAAAATAAATGGTACGATACAGACCGGGGCAGAAACGGCCAATTTGTTACCCGTATCGGTCAAAAAACCGGTCCTCGGGTCGATGCGATAAAGCCGAATGTCGTTGGAATTCTGCCCGGCAACGAAGCAAAAGGCCCCGGTTGGATCGATCGCAAAATTGCGAGGCGTCCGCCCGGTTGCCTGCTGTTGCACCGGTGTGAGCATGCCATTGGCGGGATCGACGGTGAATACCGCGATGCTGTCTTTTCCTCGATTCGACCCGTAAACGAATTTGCCAGACGGATGCACCACGATTTCCGCGGTCGTATTTACGCCTCCAAATCCGCCGGGTGGCAGCGTGCTGACGGTTTGAAAGCTAGCCAAAATGCCATTGGTGCGATTGTAGTCAAAACCGATGATGGTTGATGAAAGCTCGCAAATCACATAAGCCCGCTTGTATTGGGGTTCAAAGGTTAGGTGCCGGGGGCCGGAGCCTTTCGCCACCGCAACAAAGGGCGGGTTGTTGGTAACGAGAGTGCCCGCCACGGAATCGAAATGATAGGAGCGGATTTGGTCGAGGCCTTTATCCGTTACGAATGCGAAGCGGTTCGCGGCATCCAGGGTGATGCAATGGGCGAGCGGATTAGGTCCCGGATGCTGGACATGGGCCGTCGCGACTCCCAGCATTCCGTTCGTCAATAGAGGGAAAACGGTGGCACTACCGCCGCTGTAGTTAGCCACGATGACCGTACGTCCAGACTGATCCACCACCACATGCGCGGGCGCTCCGCCATTGGAAGAACGTTGATTCAAAAGCTTGAGCACGCCGTTCGTCGGGTTCACTGAAAATGCCCCCACCGTCCCGCCCCCTTCGTTCACCGCGTAGACAAAATTTCGATTCGGCGCCAAGGCCACAAAAGAGGGATCCCCGATGGTGGCGGCCTTGCTGACCATTCCCATCGCTCCGGTACCCAGGTCGAGGGTCGCTTGGTAAATCGCTCCAGAGTAGGTTCCAATATAGAACCGTTCCAGGCCAGCCGTTAGAGCAGACGGCTCAGCACTGAGCACTATCTCGCCTGCTAAAATGCCGACCGCGCAGGACAACGGAAGTCGAACTCGGGGGAACACGTTGATCAGTTATCTCTATTGGCCCTCCTGGCGCAAGACCTTTCGGAAGCCGGCGGAGCAGGCAAGAACCGAACCGCCACCAAGCAAACCGTTTAAAGCCAGGGACTGGCGGCTTGAAAAACAGGTTTCACATTGTAATAGAACATGATAGGTATATTGACTTTGTATTTTCTCAACTTGCCTCTCCCTGGTTTTCCTAAAAGTGATCTTCGGGGGCGGGTTTTATAAAGAGAGCCATTGCTTTGCTGTGATCAGTCGTTGCGGCTAAATGGCCTGATGTCCTTTCGGGTAATTAGTCTCTGCGCGATTTCTGCCTCACTCATTGGGTGCGGCCGAACCTCGATCTCCCCACCGGCCCCGACGTCAGGATCCAACCAGGCGGGGGAAAAGCCGGTGGAATCACCCGAAGCCGACCTCGCTTCCATTTTGGCGGAACTGACGCAGACACTTCGTAAGTACAGCGTCGAACAGCGGCGTGTGCCAGCGTCGCTGAATGAGTTGGTGTCGGCGGGATACCTCAAAGACATGCCTCAATCGCCCTCGGGAAAAACGTTTAGCATTGATCCCCAAAAACTCCAAGTGGTCCTGAAGTAACAACCATCAAGCGAGACTCGACATGAATGCGAACCATCAAGTTATCCATCGATCTCGATTCAAGCGTGCCTTCACCTTGATTGAGCTTCTGGTCGTGATCGCGATCATTGCGATCCTTACCAGTCTATTGCTGCCCGCCTTGGCGGGCGCGAAAGCGCGAGCGCAACGAATTAAATGCACGTCCCAAATGAAACAGCTTGGGCTGGGATTTAATCTCTTTGCTAGCGACCATAATGACATGTATCCCCCGGCAGCGTATGCCACGGGCGATTACATGTATCAACTTTCGTGGGATGATTATCTTCACCGCTATATCGGCGGCTCGGCTCCCGACGCAGATTTAATCGTGGGAGTTTCGGGAGGTGTCGCGGATCGTAGTTCCATTCCAAAAATTCTCAAATGCCCGGCCGATACGATCCAAATCAGTATTAGTTGGGCAACCTTCGGCCAGCGACGAACTTACGCAATGAACTGGGCTGGACCTGATTTCATGCTGAGTACGGCGGCCGCGCCCTTGCCACCGGCGACTTATGGAGCGGGAGTTTATTACAATCTGCGTGGCAGCGCTGGCGGCTCGTTGCCGGATTGGGAGCCGAGGGGTTACAAATCGAGCGCGATCCAAGACTCAGCGGGAACGATTCTGCTCGTCGAACAACCTGAAGGAGGAAACATCGCCGGCAACGACTGGCCTTCGTTTTCTCAGGGACCGACCGGACCGTCTAGCGGAGACCAGACACCTTACCAAATTGCCAACGGAGGAAGACAACAATGGGGTGCGATGGCGTACGGTCTGCACGGCAAGCGTTTCAATTATCTCTTCTTTGACGGCCACGCTGCCATTCATCGAATCACCGACACCATCGGTACCGGGACAACCAATGCGCCGAAAGGCATGTGGACGATGATCCAGGGCGATTGATCGGCTCTCCTCAAGTCGATCAAAGGGGCGGAAGTCGAGGGCGACTCCTTGAAGCCAAGGAGCAACGCCCTCGGAGACAATGAGACCCGCGCTGGCGTATTCACGTTTGGTCGTTGACTGGCGGTCAGGCTTTTTTGGGAAAAGCAAGGGACAGGAGGTTTAAAAAGTCTATTTCATAAAAATGCATGTTAGTTATGTTTACCACAGATTTCATAAGGTCTACAAAGGGACGGCTGAATTGACAAAATTGGAATGGTTCCGCGTGGATCACCGCGGCCATGGAAGGAGAGTCAACCGATGGTTTGAAATCTTGGAGTACGGTCAATCGGGACGAAGCCAACAGCGGCAGCGCGCCCATAACGACACAAACCATCGTCTTCTATTCTGGATCACCCGGATGGGGCCGAGGAAACACCAGCATTGCGCCCGACCCAAAGGCCGCAAAGGCACCCTCTGGGAAGAACGATTCAAGATTATCCTCGTAGAAGGCGCCGGGGAAGCGTTGGTGACCATGGCGGCGTACATCGACTTGAACCCCGTTCGTGCCGGGCTCATGGATGAGCCGCAGGATTATCGCTGGT
>JAYVTS010000485.1:0-20122 GCA_043788645.1 Verrucomicrobiota bacterium | reverse complement strand
CAACTCTCGGCGTGACGCCCGCGCAACAATCGTTCGAGGTGCGCAAAATCCAACGGCATCAGGCCAGGGCGAGTCAGAAGTTTGATGAGTCCGATAATGCTTTGCCCCGCTAGTTGATTGGCGGCGTCGAGAACGTCTGTGAGTGCCGGGCGTTCATGATCTTTGTACTGGGCCAGCACACGCTGTTTCGGAACACAAATGACGGCGTCGGCGCTGCTGCGGAAAGTCGTAAGGGCTTCGCGGGCATGGGTGGCGCGAAGGCGGCCTTCGCAATCGAAAGGCAGCGTGGCGATGCCGAGCGTGAGGGCGCCGGCTTCACGAGCGAGACGCGCTAATACGGGGGCCGCACCAGAGCCGGTGCCCCCACCCAAGCCAGTGACAATAAAGACTAAGCGTGCGCCCGCGACGAGGGGGCGGAAGCGATCGAGATCGGACTCCGCGGCGGCACGGCCGCGCACGGGATCGCTGCCAGTGCCGAGGCCGAACGTGGCGGCTTCACCGAAATGAAGCCGGTGCGGCACGGGCGATTGAGCGAGGGCCTCCGGGTCGGTATCGAGGACCGCGAACTCCACTTCACTCAAGCCCGCGCTGAGGAGCGGGTGGATCGCAGCCATCCCGGCACGACCGAGGGCCAAGACCCGGTAGCGCGCCATGAGTGCGGGCGCCGGAGGCGTCGTAGCGGGCACGGCCGGAGAATCCGCATGAGGTTCCATAAGGCGTTGATTCGAACTAGCGACTGAAGGTTTCTTGGAACACTTGTTTTACCCGAGCAAGTCCCCGCGGTTTTTGCCGCAATCGCAACGCGCCGTATCGCAATAGACCAATCGCACAGGCGTGTTCCGGATGATCGAGGTCGTCGCTTGAGCCACTAATATCTTGAGTGCGGCCCAGCTGGACATCCAATTGGAAAACGCGTTTTGCGAGGGCCGTGAGCCCCGGGGTTCGGGCACCGCCGCCGACGAGATAAACCCCACTCCGCGCCCAATGGAGCAAGGGGCCAAGTTCTTGCGCGACCAGTTCAAAGGTTTCCTCTAAACGCGCTTCCTGGATGCGTCGGAGATGTTCAAGCGAATAGACCGCCGGCGTGCCCGTCTCGCTCGGAACCTCAATGCGTCCGCCCCGGCACCGGTCATCCACAAACGCGCCGCCGTGCGCCAACTTCAGGGTTTCCGCCAAGGTCGTGCCAATCCGGAATCCAATCGCCAGATCATTCGTCACATGATCGCCCCCGAGGGCAATCACTCCGGAATGGCGCAAAATATCACGATAATAGAGGGCAAATTCGGTCGTACCACCGCCGAGATCGATCACAAGTGCGCCGGCATCTTTTTGAGCCCGAGACAGGGTGGTCATCGCAGAGGCTAAACCGCAAAAAACAACCTCATCAATCCCTATCTGCGTATCCGTAAGAGCTCGGATCGAATTGCCGACTCGGAGCCCGTTACCCGTGACGACGTGGACGCGGGCTTCCAGGCGGTTGCCCAACATTCCCACGGGATCTTTGACCTCGGCTTGATCGTCGACAATGAAATCCTGTCGCACATGGTGCAGAATCCAGCGTTCATTCGGCAGGTTCTGCAACTTCGCATGACTCAGTGCGGCGGTGACGTCGTCGGGGCTAATGGTGCGATCACTACTCGGGATGGGATGGATCCCTCGATTCGTGCTGCCGGTAATGTGGGCGCCGCTAATACCGAGGTAGACGGAACTCACTTCGGCATTCGTTTGGTCTTCGGCGCGGCCGATGGCTTCGCGTATTTCTTTGGTGGCGCGGTGGAGATCAATGATTTCTCCTTTGCGCACTCCCGTGCTCGGGTGGGAGCCGACCCCGAGAACCTGAAGGCCGCCACCCGGGCCAACCGCACCAATGGCGGCACAGATTTTGGAAGTGCCGATTTCTAAACCGACGACGAGCTGTTCGCGACTAAGCATGGCGGCGAGCGGGTTTAACGCGTTTAATTTTTGGGATCGGCGTGAGCGTGGGCGGAACCTGGCCGAGATCCAACCAACGCAACGGGGCATTATTCATCACACTGACGTCCAAAGTGCCAACGACGCGGCCCTGATGCGTGCTGTCTTCATGAACTGCCTGCCAACGGCGCAATTGAACCGAAAAATCCGGGTCGAAATTACGGCGACCAAACGTGATCCGACTTCCGCTGCTGGTCGTGGCGACAATGTCGTCCGTGGAACTGAGATCGAGGGTAAGAATCTCGGTCAATCCCGCCATCACCGACGTCTCGAACGCGGCGAGAAAACGGAGGGCAGACATCGTTTGGACCTCTTGTACGGCCAGGCCAGGAATGAAGTTCGTGGTGGCGACGCCCACCAAGACGGGGAGGGTGGCTTCGGCTTCGATGATATCGGCCGAAGCGCGGCCTGGCCGGAAAGGCATCAGGGTGAAGCCGGTTTCGTCTACGAGGTAAAAGGTATCCAGTTGAGTCTGGGCATTCGGATTGCCGGGGCGGACCCGGGCGACAGGAAACCGCTCGTGGATATTAATTCGGAGTGTTCCGGGCAATTCGCGGCGGATTTCGGCTCGTTCAATCCGGGGATGTCGGTGCAGTCGCGCCTGGAGTGCGGGCAGGTCGAGCGCGAGCGTATTGAGGTTTGGACGCAGGTTAGCGGTCGCGAGGATTTCGCTTTCTGAAAGCGCGCCATCGCGTCGGATTTCGATGGTTTTCAGGGCAAAAGCGGGAACGCGATAGAGCCATTGCTGACGCGCCACACCCAGGAAGGCAACGCCGCCACCGAGGACGAGCGCCACGATCAGCAGCCAGGGCAAAAGGCGGAGGCCGGCCCGGCGGCGGCGAGTATTCGCGGCGGAACGGAGGCGAGCCTCCAACCGGTGTTCCGGTTCGCGCCGCCGGTTTCGTGAGGATTGAAACGGATGATACATAGGGGTTCACGACGCCCGTGAACGTCGCCAGGCAAGGTCTAGGAGGCGCTGGCAGAGAGTCGGAAAATCCAAGCCCGCAGCGGCCGCGGCTTTGGGGAGTAGGCTCGTGGCAGTCATGCCCGGAAGGGTATTTACTTCCAGAACCACGGGGGAGCCATCGCCTCGCACCATGACATCGACCCGGGCGTAATCCCGGCCACCAATCGCTCGAAATGCGCCCAGGGCGGCGGCTTGGATCCGGGCCGTGGTGGCCGCATCGAAGGGTGCTGGGCACAGGTATTCCGTGCGACCCGCGGTATATTTATTGGTATAATCGTAGACGCCGTCTTGCGGACGCACTTCCACAATGGGTAACGCACGATCCTCGAGAATCCCCACGGTGGTCTCCCGCCCTAGAATGCGTTCTTCCAGGAGCACTTCGCCGCCGAAGCGCAACGAATCGGCTAACGCGCCGGGGAATTGTTCGATTCGATCGACAAATTGAAGGCCGACGCTGGAGCCCTGGCGGGTTGGCTTGAGAATCACTGGCGGCACCCACCCGGTGGGCCAAGGGGCATCGGCGCGATGAAAGACGGTGAACGGTGCGGTGGGAATGCCCGCGGCCAGACAGCGGCGTTTGGTGATGACTTTGTCAAAGGCAAAAAGCGAGGCCGCCATCCCGCAACCCGTATAGGGAATTCCGAGTTCTTCGAGTTCAGCCTGGACGGTGCCGTCCTCCCCATAGGTGCCGTGCAAGGCTAAAAACACGGCCTGAGTAGCGGGAGCCAGGGCAGCGCGGAGTGTGCCGGGTAGCGGGTCAAGTTCTTGCACGGTGTGACCCAAAGACCGTAAAGCGGCCACGACCGCGGCGCCGGAGCGGAGCGAAACCTCGCGCTCGGCGGACGGTCCTCCAAGGAACACTGTTAGATTGAGCGGATGCAGTAGCATGATTAATCAATCACCCAACCTCCAATGTCAAACGGTATCAAAAAGACGCGAGTGATGGGGAATCTTGCGTGGCGAATGAGAGGGATCGCAGGGCATACTTAAAAATAGGGATTTTAATTTTCGCCCACGATTTCCACTTCAGTTTCGAGTTCAATTCCGCGATCCTGGCGGACGCGAGTTTTTACCAATTCGATGAGGTTCAGTACATCGGAGGCGGTCGCATGACCGACGTTGACGAAGAAATTTGCGTGGACGTCGCTCACCATCGCACCGCCGACACGGGTGCCTTTGAGGTTGAGTTCGTCGATGAGTTTACCGGCCGGCTGGTCCGGAAATGGATTTTTGAAGGTGCAACCCGCACTGGGTTGACGGGGCTGGGATGACCAGCGTTTCGTGTTACTGGCCGTCATCCGCTCATCGATTGCCGCGCGTTCGGCCGGAATACCTCGGAGCACCGCCCCGAGGGCCAGGTGGGTTTTGAAGAGCGGACACCCACGATATTGAGCGTCGGCTTCTACTCCCGAAAGTTCCCGGATCTGACCGCGTTGATCCATACATCGGACCGTGTGAACGATGGCAAAAATCCAATGGCCCATCGCGCCCGCATTCATCCGGAGGGCGCCGCCCAGGTTGCCCGGTATTCCTTCGAGGAATTCCATCCCCGAAAGTCCGGCTTGGCGCGCCGCCTGGGCGATGCCTTTGAGGGGAGCACCGGCACCGGCTCGGAGACGATGCTCCGGGAGTGACTCAACGGTCGTAAAAAATGGAGCCTGGAGCGAGAGCACCACCCCGCGAATGCCCCCGTCGCGGACCAATAAATTAGATCCGCGACCGAGGATCAGAAAGGGCAGGCTCCGGAGTCGGCACATTTCAAGCACCGTAGCCAAGGCGGTCTCAGTCGGTGGTTCGACGTAAATGTCGGCGGGTCCGCCCACCCGTAGCGTGGTACGACGGGCGAGCGGTTCATCCCGCCGGAGGACGGTCCCAGGAGGGAGCATCAACGAGAAGTCCCGAAAAAGCGACGACAGATCCTGAGCGCGATCACAGGCGATGGCCTGTGCGGCGGTCAGTGGCTCGGTTGAAAGGGAGAGGGGCAAGGCAGGGGGAAGGGGTCGCGTGTGAGGTGTCAGGTGTCGGTATTTAGAACCCGAATCCGTCGATCAAGGATCAAGCGATTAGAGTACCAGCATCGGCGCTGGGGGGAGGGCTGGGGCGTTGGGGTTGCGTTGAGCAAGGAGGGTTACGAGGCGGTTAACGATGCGCGTCGGCGCGTCCGGCACATGCCAGCGGCCGATGGCTTCGGAGAGTTGTTGGCGCGCCGGTGCGTTGCCCAGCAATTCGAGAAGAAGCATCACCAATCGGTCGGGTGGAGTACGGTTTTGTTCGATCATTCGGGCCGCGCCGGTGGCGACCAACGCCTGGGCATTGTGAAACTGATGGTTGTCTTGAGCCGTGGGGAGCGGAACTAAAATCACGGGCGTGCGCATCGCCGCGAATTCGGCCAGAGACGAGGCTCCGCTCCGGCTGACTACGACGCTGGCGGCCCCCAACGCGAATTCCACTTCGCTTAGAAAAGGGCGCACCACGCATTGAGGCGGTGGGGCTAGGCGGGAGTAAGCGAGACGGACTGTTTCAAAATCGGGTTCGCCCGTTAGATGAAGAAACTGTAAGTCCGGGCGGGCTGCTAGGAGTTGGGGCAAGGCAGCGGTGACCCATTGATTCACGCCGCGGGCACCCTGGCTGCCGCCCATGATTACCAGGGTGGGCGCGTTGGGTTTGAGCCCGAGCAGAGTTCGACACGCAGCGGGATCATATTCCGCCGTGAAGGCCTCTCGGACGGGCGTGCCGGTGTGAGTCACATGGGGATGCCAAAGGCGGGTCGCCGCTTCGGGGAATCCAACGAAACATTCATCGACGCAATGCGCCAGCCAACGATTGGCTCGACCCGGAATGGTGTTGGATTCGTGCAGGGCAGTCACTGCGCCAAAGGATTTTCCGGCGAGGACTGGGGGCGCCGCCGTGAACCCCCCAAGGGCCAGAATCGCGTGGGGTGGATGGGCAGCGAAAGCTCGCTTGGCGGCCGCCCGAGCGCGAATACTGGCCAGGAGGAATTGGGGGAGATTTCCCCCTTGAAGTGCCACCGCAGGCAACGTCAGAGTAGCGATATCGCGCAGGCCCCGGACGGCTTGTTGATCGACGTCCTTACCTGAAATCAACAAGGTCACGTCACCGCCACGAGCCGTGATTTCCTGGCCGACAGCGAGCCCGGGGAACAAATGGCCCCCGGTACCACCACAAGCGATGGCGACGTGAAGTGGAGCGGGCGCGAGCTTCATTCCATCGGAGCGAAATCGGGGTTGGCGAAAGGGTTTATCCGCGGCTTGTTCCGGATCGGGCTCCCGTTGCGATTGCCGGTCGGCGGCCGATCAACGCCGACGATTTGTCGCGCGACGCTCAGTAGAACTCCGATGAGAGTGAGAAGAATCGCGATGCTGGAGCCGCCCCGGCTGAGGAAAGGAAGGGGCAATCCTTTATTGGGAAATAGCGCAGTCACCACCCCAATATTTATAACGGCTTGCGCGGCGATCAGAAAAGTAATCCCGCCGGCAAGGAGTAACCCGTGTAAGTCCGGAGCACGATCAGCGATGGTGACACCGCAAAGGAGCAAGACCAAGTAGGCGACGACCACTCCGAGGCAGCCGAAAAGGCCGAGATCTTCGCCGACCGCGGGCAGGATGAAGTCCGTCTGCACCTCGGGCACTCGAAACTTTTCTGCGCCCTCGGCCAACCCCTGCCCATGGAGTCCTCCGGCCGCAAAGGCGAGGAGGGATTTCCGAACCTGGAGACCGGCACCGTCTCGGTGGGCATCGGGATTCCAATACGCTGCAATTCGGGTTCGCGCCATGGGACTCATCACAATCATGGTCACGATACCGGCGACGCCGAGCACAACCGGCGGGATGACAAAGAGCCAACGAACCCCGGCCATTAACAACATCAGGGTCGCGACCATGAGCAGGAGCGCGGTCGTCCCACGGTCCGGTTCCAGAGCGACGAGCACGAGCACCGGGAAGGCGATGCCGAACCCCAGGCAGATCCCATTCCAGAATTTGTGCATCAGGTGGGCACGGTTGGCCCCGTAGGTAGCGAGTGCGAGAATCAGCGCGAGTTTGGCAATCTCGCTGGGTTGAGTGCCGTACAACCAGCGGCGGGCTCCTTTGCTCTCGTGACCGAGCGGCGTCAGGACGAGGACGAGCAGGGCCAGACTGATTCCGTAAAGGACCCAAGCGAGGCGGCCGGTGCGACGATAGTCGATGCTGGCCGCGATACCGAGGCCGATGAAACCCAACAGCGTTGCCCAGAGTTGATTGCGAACGACATCCTGGCCCCCGCGATCCAACATCGTGGCACTCGAAAGCATCGTGAGGCTCAGGGCCACCAGCGCCACAATGGCGGCGAGCAAGAGCGACGTAACGGTACGCATAGATCGGTATCCGGACATCCGGAAATTGAACCAGCAGATGGAGGGATACTAACCAGCCCGCGGAATGGTCCGCGAAAGCCTAATCAGATCGCGAAGACCAAGCTCCGAAGCATCCCGACGCACGCTCGTCGAATGACGGAACCTGGTCGCCGCGGTCTGCCGCCCCCGCCCCGCCAGAACAAAATCCGACGGGGCCAGGCGAACGACGGGCTCAGAGGTTTCTTCTCTCAGCGGGGCGGTGTGCGTGGAGGTAACGGGATCGCGACGGGTAAAGATGCTGGCGGCGGTGCCAGCGGCGTCCCACCGGCCGGAGGCGACAACTCAGTGGCCGGAGCCGGAGTCGGGTTCGCGGCGTTGTGCCTAGGAATCACCAGTTTCTGCCCCGGATGAAGCGCATCGCTTTTGAGGTTGTTCGCCTTACGAATAGCGGCCCATTTGACACCGTTCTTGGAGGCGATTTTCGTACCGGTATCACCCGCTTTGACGACGTAGATGGCCCCTTCGGAGGGGGCGGATTCGGTCGCCGCCAAAGTACCCAAGCCCACGTTGGCTCGGTGACCAGTGCCGGCGGGAGTCGAGGCGCCCGCAGGAATTTGGATCGCTTGACCAATCTTCAATCGGTTCCAATTCACCGTTGGATTTGCCGCCACGAGGGCTTTGAGGCTGACCCCATTTTTCTTGGCGATCGAGGTGCCAATATCCCCTTTGGCGACTTTATACTCACCCGTGGCGCCGCCAGGGCCTGGAGTCTCGTTGACCAGCGGCGACGAGGTGGCCGGATTTCCAAATCCAACGTTCCCCGGAGGCAGCGAGGGTGGAGGAGACGTAATGGTGGGATTCGTGGGAACGGCCGGGATTCCCCCAGCGGTGGTGGCATAGCTGGGCGGATTGGCCACGGGCATCCCGGAACCGGCGCCACTGGGAGCGGAAACGATATTGCTCAGCGCGGGACTGGGCAGATTGTTTTCGCCGGAGGGAGCGGATATGGGTATGGGTATGGGGGTGGGATCGGTGCCGAGTGTGCTGGCGCCTTCGGTCTTCGGTTTGTCGTTGCCACAGGCAGTCCAGAGAATGCCGCAAAGCAGCACCACGTGAACAGCGCCAATGAACGAGATGACTTGGAAGGTGGAACGCCCCTTAGCCTGCTGTTCTAGCAGAGAGCCTTGGGGGGCCAATGGGTTGGGAGTGCTCATTTCAGACGGAGTGCGCAAAGCGCGTTAAATGTTTAGAACCAGTGAATAAATTGGCTGCTTCCGGCTCGTTCCTCAATGGACACGGGCTCAGAAACCGGGGCAGTAAACGGAAAAGCGGACTTTCACAACGGGTGAAAGCTGCAATCTTGGCCGGAGCCAGCAAACACCGCGTTGCCGCTGCTCCGTCCCGAGATTGGGACCCATACGGATCCCCGCCATCCGACACCCCCGCGGGGATCGACGACACCGGTCGGGCAATTAGGTCCATCGAGTCGGCCGCGCAAGTGAGCCTGGATGGACACGCGCCGGTGACGTGCCGCGAACGACGGTTACTCATCGACGGCGCCGAGGACGCGAGTCGGCCGGTCGAAACGAAGTGGGCCTCAAATCTCATCGGATTTTCAAGGTGCTGATGGCGAGGACGGCGGACAAAATGGCGGCGATGTAGAAACGGGTGACGATCTTCGACTCGGCCCAGCCGAGCTTGCGGAAGTGATGATGCAACGGACTCATTAAGAAGATCCGTCGGCCGACCCCGTAACGGCGGCGGGTGTACTTGAACCAGCCGACTTGAAGCATCACCGACAGGGCCTCCGCCACGAACACCGCACCCGCGATGAACAACGCAAAGGGCTGATGAATCGCGACCGCCATCACGCCGAGCGCGCCGCCCAGGGCGAGTGAACCGGTATCCCCCATGAACACTTCCGCGGGGTGACAATTGAACCAGAGAAATCCTAAGGAAGCCCCGATCAAGGCGGCACAGAGAACCGTGAGTTCTTCCGCCCCGTTGACTCGCGGCACGAGCAAATAGGAGGCGAGGATTTTATGCCCGGCGACGTAGGTCAACGGCACGAATGCCGCCGTACAAATCAGAGTACAACCAATCGCCAAACCGTCCATCCCGTCCGTCAGGTTTACCGCGTTGGAGCTACCCACAATCGTCAGCACCGAGACGGCGAGGGCCAAGAAGGTCACAATACTTCCAGCAAGCGCGGCGTGATTCGCCAGAAACGGGAGTTGACTGATCATGGCGGATTTCGCCGGCAGGAAAGGTAAATGGAGTTCTGTGACGAGGGCGCGGGTCGGTAGTTGATACCAGAGATACGCCGTGACGCCGGTGGCGACAAATCCTTGCACGATGAGCTTGAAATAAGAGCGCGCTCCCTCCGCGTTCTGCCGGGAGACCTTCATCCAATCATCGTAAAAACCGAGCCCGGCGAAAATCACGAGGACCGTAAGGGTCAGAATCACCAATGGATTCCAGCGCGCCCACAGGAGTACGGAAACGTCCAGAACCATCACAATCAGTAACCCACCCATCGTGGGCGTACCCCGTTTGGCGAGGTCGGCGGCCGCGTCGGGCACCAAGCCGGACGCGTCTTTGGGTCGGTAATCCTGTCGAAATTTGACTTCACGCAGCCAAGCGATCAATCGCGGGCCCAGCAACCAACTCAGGGCGAGCGCCGTGAGCAACGCGCCGCCCGCCCGCACGGTGACATATTGGAGCAGGGACCAGGGCGCGGACTTGAGCAACTGACTGAGGGCGTACAGCATGGGTCAGGCGGCGGCGAGGAGGGGGGGAGGCGCTTCGAAACGGTCGCGCAAATAACTAACAACGCGCTCCAGGCGGGCCGAGCGCGAAGCTTTGACCAGAACAGTATCGCCGTCTGCCAAATAATTACCGAGCGTCGGCAGGGCGGCTTCGATCGAGGCAAACGCTTGCGCGTGGGGATGACCTGCTTGTCGGGCGGCGGCGACGGTTGTTTCAGCAAAGCGGCCGATGGCAAAGAGCGCGTCCACGCCTTCTACGGTGGCAGTTCCGACCTCCACGTGCGCGGTCTCGGTCATGAAGCCCAGTTCGCCCATGTCCCCAAGTACCGCCACACGACGGCCCGCGCACGGGAGGTCGGTAAGTGTTTGCAACGAGGCCAACATGGAGTCGGCATTCGCGTTGTAAGTATCGTCCACCACCCGAACGGCTCCGGCACGAAGCACGGCGAGGCGTTGTTTAGGGGGGTGAAAATTCAAGAGCGCTGGTCGGGCGGCCGCTGGGTTCACGCCCAGAACGGCGGCGACGGCGAGGGCGCAAAGCGCATTTTTCGCCGAATGCCGCCCCGGCAGTGGCACTCGCCAAATGCCAGACCAGGCTCGGTGCGAAACCGATTCCGCACGAAAGGTCACTCCGTCCCAATCCTGACTCAAATCGCGGATCAACCAGTCGTTGGTCTCCGCAAAACCCACGCGCAAAACTTGGACGCCCGGCCGAACCCGAGCCGCCACGGTCGCCGCAAAATACGAATCCCCATCCAGGATCAACGTGCCGCCGGCCGGCAGGCCTTCCGCGAGACTGCCTTCTTCTCGAACCACCCCGGCGAGATCCCCAAAGAATTCCAAATGCTCGCGACCAAAACTAGTGAGAACCCCAATTTGAGGGGCGATGAGTCGCACCAGCGGTGCCAGCTCGCCGGGGTGATTCGTGCCCGCTTCCAGCACGGCCGCGGTGTGGGTGAGTTCGAGTTGGAACAACGTGGCCGGGACTCCCACATCATTATTGTAACTGGCTTGGCTTTTTAACGTGCGGAACCGAGCCGAAAGGACTGCCGCGATAAGTTCTTTCGTGGTGGTTTTTCCGTTCGACCCCCCAACACACACGATCGGAAGATCAAATTCCGCACGATAATGGCCCGCCAACTGGCCATACGCCGTCCGCGGATCCGCCACCACCAATACCGTTAACCCCGGAGGAATCATTCCTCGATAGGCCTCCGAAACCACCGCAGCGACAATGCCGCGCTCAGCCAATTCCGGGAGAAAATCATGCCCGTCAAATCGTTCACCACGGAGGGCGATAAACAAATCACCCGGCCCCGCGGCCCGCGAATCCGTAACCACTCGACGGATGGGCGGATTTCCGGGAAATGCGGCCACGCGGGCGGCACAACCGGCCATCATCCAACTGAGCGGGCGGGATTCCATGCTCAGAGTTCTCCTCCCAAATAGCCGCGATGATGCAACGCCGCAGCGGCCACTTCCCGATCATCAAAGGGAATGACCACATGATTCAACTCTTGGATCGGACGATGCGCTTTGCCGACGAGTACCACGACATCGCCGGCCCGGGCTCCTCGAATGGCCTGTTGAATAGCCCGAGCGCGGTCGATTTCAACCGTGAACGTCGTGATCGGCGCGGGCCCGAGCAGATCGCGGGCGAGTTCGGCGACTGAAACATGGCGCGGGTTGTCCGCCGTGACATGGACGTGATCCGCGTGGGCGAGAGCGACGATGCCGAGGGCGGCGCGTTCGGCCGGAGTTTTCACCGCGGGCGCCCCTAATACCACGTGGAGTCGGCCCCGGGTGAGTTCCCGCGCATCGCGAAGCGCCGCGGCCAGGGCCACGGGTTCCGTAGCGCCTTCGACCACGACTCCGAATGGTTGCCCGCAATGGACCGGTTCAAGCCAACCCCGCACGGGACGCAGCACCGGCAAGGTATTGACAATCGCTTTGACCGATTTCTTAAAGCCACCGCCGAGCGCAACGATGTGGGGCCAGGCGATTTCAAGAGCTTGGAGCGAACGCCTCCCGGTGAGTGGGGTCGTGGCGGTGACGGGTCCGGCAGCCGTGCGAATTTCGACGCAAGACCCTCGGGGATTGAGCAACTGAGGAAAGCAACTCTTGAATTTGGAGAGACCTGTGACTTCGATTTGTCGTTGAAATTCCAGGCCCGCGAAGCCCGCAGGCGGATGTTTCTCATCAAACTCGACGACGACGCACCGGCCCCCCGAAGTGACGTGTTGAGCTAAGAGTGTGTTGATCTCTACCGCGTCGAAATCCGCGGCGGTTTGCGAGCCCAGCCGGCCGGCGGCCACATACCCGTTTGGGCCCAGCACAGCGGCCGGCAAATTCAAGGCATCGAGGAGGCTCGCGAGTACCGCCGCAACTCCCGCACGGAGCGAGCCGTCACCGGTGACGGCGATCAACGCCAATTGTCGAGCCGGGAAGGATCGAAACGCGGCGGCGGCGGCGGCGAACGCGGCCCGAGCGTCCGGCACTTGAATCGTCGGAGCGTCCGCCGGGAGCTCAAGTTCTGGCTCGCAAACAACGAGGGCCGCGCCCCGTTCGCACGCGGCGTGGATGGCATACGGGTTGGCTTGCATTTCTCCAGGCAACGCAAAAAATGCCATCCCTGGACGCACTTCCCGAAGGTGCGGAGTGAGCCCACGCACTTCGCGCATCGCCGCGGTTCGTTCCCCGGGTACGGACCCGGAACGGGTGCCCGGGAGGCGAGCAATGAGTTCGGAGAGTTTCATGGATTAGGGCAACTTCCAATATCAGTGGGCGGGAAGCGCGCCTGCGATTCCCGAGCCCCGCGCTGGGAGGGTCACGGAAGAATTAACGAAAATCGTGGACGGCCCGTTCGTCACCGGAGCCATCGCCGAAGATGGTTGCACCGCTGGTGCCGGGGACGTTCGAGAGGGTTTGAGCGCGAGGATGCCGGCCGCACGCATCGCAATGTTGGTAAACACCGGGCCACACGCACGAGCCCCGTAGTGCGAGATCGGTCCGCGTTTTACCGGTTCATCCGCTAATACCAGGATGCACAACTCCGGGTGGTCGGCGGGGAGAAAGCCGACGAACGTTGAGATGTATTTATCGGTGGACTGTTGACCGTTGAATTGCTTATGGGCGGTGCCCGTTTTTCCGGCCACCTCAAAATCTTCGAGTTGCGCCGGCTTTCCGCTCCCATCCGTCATCACCAACCGCATCGCCCCACGCATGGCCGCGGCCGTCTCACTGGAAACCGCACGGCCCGCGATGGTGGGTTCAAACCGCTTAACAACCGTTCCTTGCGGAGTGCGAAGTTCGCGAACCAAGAGCGGTTTCATGAGCACGCCGTCGTTCGCCAGTGCGGCGGCGGCGAAAACCGTTTGCAGCGGAGTGACATATAAGCCGTAGCCGTAACTGAGCCGCCCCTGGAGTTCGGTGCCGATTTTCCCCTCCCGGATCCAAGCCGGGATGCCACCCGCGTTTTCGCCGCCCCAGTCATCTACTTTTTGACGCAGCTCATTCTCGCGCTGGCGATAGAACACGCCCGTCCGATGCAAAAACCCGAGCCGCTCCATTTGACTCATGAATTCATTCGTAGTCATGCGGAGACCAATCTTGGCGGCAGCGACATTCGACGAATGCGCAAAGGCCTCCCGAGCCGGCACCAATCCCAAATGATGCCCTTCGGCGTCCCTTACCGGCTTGCCAATTCCGGGGTTCCAGAGCCCCAATTCACAGTTGATCACTTCATCCAGGTTGACCCGACCCAGCTCGATCGCGGCCGAGTAGGTGCAGATTTTGAAGGTCGAACCCGGTTCCGTTGGAGCCGTGATCGCCCGGTTCCAACGGGCCTCAACCTCCGCGTGGTGAAGATCGTTGGGATCATAGGTGGGCCGGTTTCCCAGAGCCAATATCTCCCCCGTGGCGGGACGAATCACAATCGCCGTAATTGCTTTGGGTTCGATCGCGATGACGGCTTGGTCCAACGCATCCTCAACGGCGGCTTGTATCCGGGTATCAATGGTGAGTAAGGCGGTCAAACCGTCTCGGGCGTCCACGTCGCGTTCGCGGCGGCGGACGAGTTCGTGACCCCTCGCAGCATGGGTGATGAGCTGACCAGGTCCACCCGTCAGATCCGGGTCCAGCATATGTTCGAGGCCCGTGGCCCCCACCAATGGATTCGGCGCAGAAAGCTGGGGATGCCGGTCGTCATTGGTCGTATAACCTAACAGATGGGCGGCCATGGAACCCAACGGATAATTCCGAAATTCAACCGGCTGAGCGAGGAGACCATTCCGGCGAATCGCTTCGAACCCGGGTGCCACCGCTTTGCGCGCCTGGGAGTTGCTCGCCCAAAGCTGGTCCCACCGGCGCACCGGACCTGGGTTACGACCCAATTTCGCCTCGACCCGACGCCAAAGACTCGGACGTTCCCGCAGCAGATTGGTTCGGACGATGCTGAGAGCGACTTGCTCTGGAAAACTGAGATGAAACAGGTTCGATTCCAGCCGTCGCCATTCTTGCGGTGGAACATTGGAAAATAGAACGACGGCACGGTTGGTAAAATTGGGATTTGCAAACCAATTCGTCGTCAGCACAGGACGCGTCACTGGCCGACCCGCACGATCAAACTTCGGTCGTTGCCGAGCATCGGTGACGGGCTCAAAGGCGTTGGTGGAAATCTTGGACCAATGCCGCATCTCCGCGTGCGGGGTGAGAAGAGGGATGAGGCTGTCGACCGTCACTCCATTGGTGGCGTTCCCGAAGGTCGCGGCCAGCAGAGCGGCCACGGTTCGGAGGCTACTCCCATTCGTACCCATCACCACGGGATCAGCCTGGAGCTGAACTCGCAATTCAGACCATGCCAGCACTTTGCCGTCGGCGCTCACCAGGCTGCCACGGTGCGGCGGACGGGAGGTATATTTTTTGGAGGTTTCATTCACCTTGGGTAACTCCGGGTGGATGACGTGGACGAAAACTAATTTGACCGCGAGCACCCCAAACCCGAGCGCGAAAAGCCCAGCAATCGCTCGCAACCGACGATGTGGAGTGGACGTTTCCATGAGCGATAGGCGGGGTTGCCGAAAGGTCGATTCTGGATGGATGGTTGGATGGCTGCCGTCGGGGAGATCAATGAGCGACGGCAGCCAAAGCTCCCGGCAATCGGGCGAGTTTGACGGTTTCACTCGCCGACGGGGTCACCGCGGTGTTGGCCGGATACCCGACGGCTGACGGTACGGAAATAAAAATCCGTTGTTGTGGGGTGGCTTGGGCGAGATTGAGGTGATGAAGCCGGACCCGCTCACGAATGGCATCGGATGAAGTCAGCCTGGAATGAATCGCGGTTTGGCGATGATGTTCCTCCTTGAGATCACTCAATTGATTTTCCTTTTCACCCAGCTCTCGACCGAGGCGATCTTGGTCAATGGTTTTATGCACATAGCCGATGCCGCCCGCGGCGAGCAACGCGCACATCAGTGCCGCTTTGAAGGCGCGAGCCATACTGGCGCCGCCGTCACGTCGTTTGTTGGTTGCCATCGTTAGTCTAACTTGGGGTTCACGGTTATAGGCGATCCGCTCAAAGTTTCTCGAGCACACGCAGTTGGGCGCTCCGCGCCCGTGGATTTTGCGCGATTTCTTCCGGGCTGGGAGCCAAGGCGCGGCGCGTGACCGGCACGGCGGTTGGGGTGCGGGGTTGTCGAAGGAGGGGATCATCAGGCTGCCCCGGAGGCAGCGAATACTCTCGGGCGGCTTCCCGCATGAAGGCCTTGACCACTCCATCTTCCAAGGAATGGAAAGTGAGGACCGCGAGGCGACCTTTGGGTTTGAGACAGCGAAAGGCACCCTGGAGCCCGAGTTCGAGGACTCCCAGTTCATTATTGACCGCCATGCGGACCGCCTGGAAAACACGGGTCGCGGGGTGGCTCTTGCGCCCGCCCCGTGGACATACCCGCGCCACCACCTCCGCAAGCTGTAACGTTGTCTCAAATCGTCTCACGGCCCGTTCCCTCTCGATTTCTCGGGCAATCCGCCGACTCTCCGGCTCGTCGCCCAATTCCCAAAACAACCCCGCTAACTTATCGGCCGCCCATCCGTTGATAATATCCGCCGCCGTGACCGTCCCCGCCCGCGTCATCCGCATATCCAAGGGACCGTCGTTCATGAACGAAAACCCGCGCTCAGGGGTATCTAATTGGTGACTGGATACCCCGAGATCGAGCAGCACCCCGTCGCCACATTCGGCGGGTAACCAGTCGGTCAACTCCGAGAAATTCATCTGCTTCGTCATCCAACATCCTGTCCCACCTGGCACCGCGTGCAGCCGTTCATCCGCCGCACTCAACGCTTCGATGTCTTGATCACACGCCCACAAAAAACCGTCCGGCAAGATCCGCTCCAACAAAGCAACCGCATGCCCGCCGCCGCCCAAGGTGCCGTCGATCACCACACTGCCTGACCGCGGCCGCAACGCGGCCACGACCTCGGGCACCATCACCGGAATGTGGGAAAAGCCGGCCATGGTACCGGAGGAACTGGGGTTCGCTGTTTCAGTCAGGCGTCACCCGCATGGTTTCGAGTCTCCGCCCGCGCAGCCGTTCATACGCCCGGTCCGATTCCTCCATCATGCGGGTCGCATCCACGGCTACGGCGGGTGGAGACTCATAAATGACCTTGGACCCGCCGGCGGCCGGACCCGAACGGCGGGTCTGGACCGGTTGTCCCACTTCCAAAGGGTGATTCCGTACCGGAAGGCGCGGTCGGCCAAGAACCAGCTCAAGCTGTTCCACGTTGCTAAACAAACGCCGCCGGGCGCCGGAACGAGAACGCCAGTCAGACCAACAAAGCCAACCCAACCAATAACGGGTGCCGGCTCGGCCGCCTTGCACGGGGGAATGGATCGAAGCGAATGGATTGCGGCCCGATAAGGAGGTGGGTGGGCTCGTGCTCGGCGCGGAATCAGGCTTGCCGCTGAACGTCACGTTCCCGGGTGGGGGCGACCACAACCCCGGCTGAATTCCCGGTGCGGGGGCGATGACCGATCTGGCGGCCGCCCGACGCCGAAGAAATTGGAGGAAACGACGTTTCATAGGTTCGCTGGCCTATTTTGCTTCGAGAGAAAATCCTTTTCCTCAACCCGCGCCGCGGCGTACGTCTCCGGCGCCCAAATCTCAAACCGATCAATGGATCCGATCAGCTCGACGTCTTTCTTGACCCCAATCGCCCGGCGGAGTTCGGCCGGCACGAAAAAGCGCCCTTGAGCATCCAATTCAATCGGGAGCACCCGCTCGGCGACGTCATGCCGCCGCGCTAGGGCTTCCAGATCGGTAAAGGGACCCGTCAAAACCCCGGCCGTGAGTTGATCGAACTGATCCCAATTCAAAACCAAGATAAAACTGGCTTTCGTGCCCCGATGTTCGACGAGCACGCCCAGCAATTCGGTATCTCCTGCCCGCACCTTCCACCGGGACGGGAACTGGACCCGACCTTGGCTATCCACCGTGTGAGAACACTTCCCCGCAAACAACGCGCGCCCATTTCCAGTACGCGGCGCCCCGCTCAACGGACTTTCCGCGATTGGCACTTGCGTTTCTGGTTCAGTGATGGCCATTTTGCCGAAATGATGAGTGCGATTCTACTTTTTGCTGCCGATGCGACTTCTTTCTACCCCGTGAAATCACTTCGATCAACACTATTAGTGCAATATTCTGCTATTTACCCCTCGTACTTACTCACAATTCGGCAATATTAATTGGGAACAACTCGCAAATAAGCTGGTTTTGTTGGTGTTTGTTGGGTTTTGAATCGTAGTGCCCCAAGCGGGCTAGAGGCCCCCAATTGTAGTTTTATCTTCTGAACTTTAGCTCCGCCCCCTTTTTGTCCCTTGGCCATCAGGGACCAGGCCGACCTTGATATTCCGGTCGTGTATCGTTGAAACATGGGCGCCTGGCCCGGGAGATTTCGGACCGGCCGGCGCCTACGCTGGCCGCCCGGCGCGAAGGCGCCGGGTATCCCGGTGTGTGCGGAAGATGCGGACCGGTCAGCCGAGTGGCGACCCGTTCTCGATCAAACCAAAACAACCGCGGACCAACGCGGATCAACACGGATAAAAAACCTCCGCATCGCTTCCCCATCCGTCCGCCCATTGCTGCACCATTACCGCAGCACTGTCCGAATCAGCCCGATTTTTAGAATTGCCGGTGAGGGTGCTTTGCCCCTTCCATTTCCCGTTGGATAAACCGTTCGCACAGTTTCTTGAATAGGCGGAAATGCGTTTCCCGTTCGAGAGAGTGACCTGCCGCACTGCGTGATTTCAAATGAGCCCCACAGGAACGCCCAGCGCACTTGTCCTCAGTGTGGCGCATTGTTGAACGAACCCGCCCCACGCGGGCTTTGTCCCCGTTGCCTTTTCGAGTTGGGCCGAGACTTTGACGCCAGCGAGATTCTGCCCGCCGCCGACTCGGAAAGTGTCCACGAAGTTCCCGCGGTTCGAGGCGCCGCCGGCACGGCCTTTGGCGAATACAAATTCGCTCGAAGAAATCGCCCGCGGGCGCATGGGCATCGTGTATCGGGCGCGACAGGTGGGCCTGGATCGAATCGTCGCGGTGAAAATGCTGCTGTCGGGCGCACTCGCGGGAAGGGATTTCATCCAGCGATGTCTACTTGCTCGGCGCGATTCTATATCATTTGCTAACGGGCCGTCCGTCCTTCCAAGGCGAAACGATGACCGACGTGCTGCACCCGGTGGTAAACAACGATCCGCTCGCGCCGCACCGGCTCTCGGCCGGAATCCCGCGCGACCTGGAAACCAACTGCTTGAAGTGTTTGGAGAAAGAACCAGCGCGTCGTTAACAAACTGCGCAGGAACTGGCCGATGAACTCAAACGCTTCCGGCGGAGCGAACCAATCAAAGCACGGCCGATCAACCGGTTTGGAAAGAGCTGGCGTTGGTGCCGACGCAAACCGGCTATCGCCAGTCTTAGCGGCGCCACCGTTCTGTTGTTGATCGGCGAGGCCATCGGCTCACCCATCGCAGTTTTTCGCATCGCGAAGGCCCGTAACCTGGCGCAAAGTGAGCGCGACCGGGCCGACCAGAGTCTTTACGACTCCGATATGAGTTTAGCGCAACGCGCCTGGGACGATGGCGACCTCGGCTCCGCGCTCAACCGGCTGCAAGCGCATCTACCGCGCGCCGAAACGCGGGACCGGCGCAGCTTCGAGTGGTATTATTTCTGGAAACTTTGCCAAGGCGAGCAACGGATCACCCTCACGAACCATAATATTTGAGCACAGAATAGCGTATAAATACAACAGCAATTATAATGCAATGTACGCGTCGAAATGACACAATTGAAAAGTGGGTACGTGCGAATGTTTTCAAGGCCGACGGTGTTTACTAAATGGTCCTAAAAGGTATTGTAAAGTCGCGCAATCGGCATGACACGAGTGGGTAAATGGCGCAATCCATGCTGTATGTGAGGTAGCAAAAACGCTTAAACATTGGAATAAACTGATAAGAATTTGGTTCTGGACGCTCTGCGGAAACCACGCCGTCCGTTTGGACGGCGCCAGTAGACACCCCGGCCAACTGCTCCAGGCAAACCCGCGCAACGCTTGTTTTGCCTTCACCAGCTTCATCCCCACTTGGGGTGTATCTGTCGCCTGACTGCATGGTGGTGTTTAGGCGACAGGACAAACGGTTTCAACCGCTCTGACGCATTTTGCTACTTTCGAGCCTTCTGGCTCATTGGAAGAGCACGGTTGCGCTAAATCAGAACCTGTCGATAATTCCATGTCCCCGATCGATCCGTCGCGGTGGGCTGCGAGAAACAAGTGACACGAGAAACAAGTGACAGGCGATTTGATTGTTAATACTAAAATAGCCTGCAGCGTTTATATGTTAGCTTGTTTATTAAACCTGTCTGTCCCATTTGGTTCGGCACTATCACGCCGAGGGACCAGCGAATGCGCCGACCAGTCCGAAATTCCCCCGGAGTGGGTGCCGCCCCGGCACCCACGCGCGACGTAGGGAGCGCGTCCCTGCGACCACAGCTTAACTCACAAAAATTGGTT
>JAYVTS010000484.1:0-28878 GCA_043788645.1 Verrucomicrobiota bacterium | reverse complement strand
ACGAAAAACCTCCAAACTTGTACGGGACGAATTCAAAGGTGGGTGTCTCCTCCATTTCGCGGCAATACAGTAGCAGCAGCTTTTGAAAATCGAGATTGCCGACGGACCCGCCGAGGGAATCTACCAGGGCGAGCAAGTGTTTTTGCCTATCAAAAAGCATGGATCAGGGTATCCGACCCGATTCGTTCCGCAATCTTTCGACTGATCAGGCGCGGCATCGTCGACGGAGACGCTGAATCCGTTGCAATTGCCGTTGAAGTTCAGATATAGTTTCGCCAATCCTACTGCGTCTGTGCTCACCGGATTGAGCGCCCACCCGCGGATAGCATTTGGTTTCTGCAGCGGTTAATCCACATAGGCAACGTGTCGGAGAAAAAGGCATCGGCGCCGAACCCGGACCGGTCGGACGATAGCCATCGGTTCATTTTTGCCTCGACCTCATTCCTCGGCATTGCGAAGCGCGTGCGAGTGCGGGCGATGAGTTTCTCGCGGCGGCCGAGACGATTTTCCACCGGCTCCAGGCTTCGCGCTCGGAAGGGGGTGCGGTTGGTGCCGTTCTCCAAGAGCTTCACCACGAGTTCGAACTTGTCGAGGTCGACGAGTTGTTGCGGTTGGAATTCATGTCCGAATTCGTCGCGAAGGACTTCGGCGTCGGTGTGGCCGACGCGGAAGGATACCAGGGTGCCAACGTTCCCGAAGACGGCTTGGCGGATCGGGAGGGAGAGTTGGTCGATGTACTGGTGCGAGAGAGCGAGGCAGAGACGGTATTTGCGAGCCTCGGCCAGGATGGAGGCGAAGGCGTCGGTGCTGAAGTTTTGGAATTCATCGATGAACAGGTAGAAGTCCCGTTGCTCCGCTTCGGGGACGTTAGCCCGGGCCATGGCGGCGAGTTGGAATTGAGTGGTGAGCAGGGAACCGAGAAGGTTCGCTTTGTCGTGGCCCAGCCGGCCTTTGGAGAGGTTGACGATGAAAATGCGGTAGTAGTCCATCAGGAACCTTCGGGAGCCACGACCATTGATACCGTTTCCTTTTTTGAGACGTTGAATCTGGGGGGAACTTTCGCTGAGGCTGACTATGCGAACAGCCTGTCGACGACTCCCAAAGCGGTAAACGGTTTAGATACGAGTGTTTTCGCCAACAATCTAGGCGGAGACAATGCGCTGTTCATTACGGTTCATCTCGCGGGAGCGGTTCCTACCACCCTGACCTTCGACGGAACAAATTTTAACTACGATCCCGCTAACGGTAACTTGCTCGTGGACATCGCCCGATCCAACTATGTTCCTGGAACCGGTTTTGCCTTCCTCGACGCGCGGAACGGCGATTTTGGAACGGATTCAAGCCGAGCACATAACTTCGGCAGCGGGTTCGATAGTTTTGGGTTGCGGACGGCGTTTAACCTCCCCGGCACTGCGAAAGTACCTGACAGCGGCTCAACCGGATTACTTCTCGCGTCAGCCATCGGCGGCTGCCTTCTCATTCGGCGAAGAATCGCGAAGTAGAATTCGGCGTCGAATACCTCTGGTATTTTTTAGGAAATCTTTAGAACCGCTCTCAACGGAGCGGTTTTTTTGTATCTCAGGACTCAATTATTCTGTCCCTTCTCCCTCCGCAAGAGCGGCTCCGACCGCAGTTCCCTCTCCTGGGGGAGAGGGCAGGGTGGGGGCGCGCGACTTTCCAGATCCTTCCTGTTCTTCGGCTTCCAAGTTATGCCAAGAGTCCCGGTATCACCTCCGCAGCGGTCACTACCACGTCGGTTAGGCTGTCGTCACGCCCTTCATGGGGATGGGTCAATTTAACATGATCTAACCCCAAGGCGTAGAGCAGAGTGGCGTGGAGATCATAAACCCGCACCACTTGATCCACCGACCGATACCCAAAATCATCGGTCGATCCGTGGACGTAGCCCTTCTTAAAACCACCCCCCGCGAGCCAAAGAGAAAACGCATGCCGATTGTGATCGCGCCCATCTTTGCCTTGGGAAACGGGTAATCGACCAAACTCGCCGGTCCAAAGCACAATCGTATCGTCCAACAGGCCGCGTTGCTTCAAATCAAGTACCAATGCCGCGCTCGGCTGATCGGTCATCTGACATAAATCATGGAGTTTCTCGGCATTCTTATCGTGGGTATCCCAGGGTTGGCCGCTGAGATATATTTGCACAAACCGCACTCCCCGCTCGACCAGCCGTCGGGCCATCAGACAACGCTTGGCATAGTTCGCCGTCGCTTTGTTGGGATGTTCGGTCCCGTAAAGGCGCCGGACATGTTCGGGCTCTCGCCCCAGATCAAGCACGTCCGTCACCGAACTTTGCATCCGGGCCGCGATTTCAAAATTGCTGATCCGGGCGGCCAATTCGGAATTTCCGGGGTGCCCAATTTGATGGGTGCGATTGAGTGCATCAAGCAGTTGCAACTGATTTGATCGCGCTGCCGCCGACACGTCACTCGGAGGCGCTAGATTAAATACCGGCGTACCTTCGCTCCTCAGCTGGGTCCCTTGATACACCGCCGGCAGCCAGCCGGACGTCCAATTGCGAAGACCGTCCACCGGCAACCCTCCCGGATCACTGAGCACGACATAGGCCGGCAGATCCTGGCGTTCCGTCCCGAGACCATAAAGGACCCACGAACCCCAGGTCGGTCGGCCCGCCTGGAATTTCCCACTATGGATAATCCGCAAGGCGGATTCGTGATCGACCGAATCGGTTTTCATCGACCGAATCAGCGTGATCTCGTCGGACAACCCACTGATATGCGGCAAGAGTTCCGAGAATTCCATTCCGCTCCCGCCGTGCCGACTAAATTTGAACGGCGAACGCAAAAGCTTGCCCGCCTGCTTATCGAAATGAATCTCCAGGCTTCCGGGGTAATCCTGGCCGTCGCGTTGATTGAGTTCCGGCTTCGGATCAAACAAATCCATCTGGCTCGGTCCACCATGTTGAAAGAGGCAAATCACCGATTTCGCCCGAGGCGCATGGTGCGGCGCTTTCGGAGCCAAGGGCGATCTTATGATACGCGGGTCAACTTGAAGGCGGTCTTCGGAGGCCAACAAATGAGACAGCGCCAGTGATCCTAGACCCCCCGCTGAAGTGCGCAGGAAGGCGCGGCGATTTTGGGCGAAAGGACTATAAGGACTATTATTCGACATATAAAAACGGGTTGCTCACGAGCAGCATCTGGCAAAAATCGGTCCAGATCCGCTCCGTCGCGTCGGGTCGATCCGCGTACTGGACCGCTTGAGTATGAATGAAGCTCTGCGCGGCCGACAATTCTGCGTCCGCGGGGGGTCGGCACCAAGCCAGTTCAAATGCGGCGATCAAAGCCGAAGTCGTCTTCTTTGCCATCAATTCGCCTGCCACCGGTGAATCCAATGTTAAATCGTGGTCCCCCAAGATCCGCCGGGCGAAATGACGACTCCGCACCCTTACAAAATCGGAGTTCAATTGCGAGAGCGATTGCAAGGCAACGGTGGATTCGACTCGTTGAACACACACAGGATTGTGAGCTGCGCCGTCAAAAACTTGTAGCAATGCGACCGGTTGGGTCCGGCGCTGCTGAAGATACACGGAGCGTCGTCTCGCTCCGGGCGTGGCTTCGTCGATAATAATTTGGCCATCGTCATCCACTTTAATCGGGGTGTACGGTCCACCGGTTTGGAGTTCCAACTCCCCGCTCACGGCCAGTAGAGCATCTCGAAGAGACTCCGCATCCAAGCGGCGCAGATTCGGTGTGAGCCCGTTCTCGCCCGTCTGTTTCCACGCGGCAGAAGTGAGGATCACTCGATGAAGATGTTTCAGACTCCAACCCGACCGAATGAACTCCCAAGCCAGCCGATTGAGCAGTTCTGGATGGGTCGGTTTTGCGCCACTCTGCCCGAGGTTATCAAGACTCGATACCAAGCCTTGACCGAAATGAAAAGACCAAATCCGATTGACAAGAACCCGAGCGACCAGCGGGTTATCGGGCGCCGTGAGCCAGCGGGCCAACGCCAAACGGCGCCCGGAGGTTTTAGCCGAGCCGCTGTTGGACGCGTGTCCGTTGTCTTGGTTGGGGACCGATGCAAAGCGAGGTCCGTCCTTCGGAAGACTCATTTTCAGAGTTAGT
Source organism: Verrucomicrobiota bacterium (assembly GCA_043788645.1). Lineage (GTDB taxonomy): Bacteria > Verrucomicrobiota > Verrucomicrobiia > Limisphaerales > UBA9464 > CANIZL01. The sequence goes on along the minus strand of JAYVTS010000484.1, from coordinate 24,772 downwards.
GCCACCGGGACCGCTGGAGGAACTTCCTCTCCTTCAGTCGCGTGGTTACCGCGAACCAATAGGTGATGGGATGGGGGCGGCTGATTGGGTTCTGCCAAAATCGCTATTTGCTCCAAGGGCAGAGGACGCTCCGCCTCCCGGCGTTGAATTACTGCCTTCAAATTTTCCGACACAATCCCGAAGTCCTTGTATCGCGCCATCAAGGCGTCATTTTTAATTTCGATCAACGTCGCATGAGTTTTGAGCAACGCCTTCATCGCATCGGTTCGCTCCTTTTCCTTCGTATCGAATGCGTGCAAGAGAGTTTGGCGTGACGAATCGTCCCAGGCCGCCAACTTCTCCACGAGTAGACGGCGGCGATAAGGAGTGGCATAATCTTCAAGACTTGTTCGCAACGATTTCAGGGCGTTTTCATGTTGTTGAATCGCCTCAGCCCGCGCTTCGCGTTCCGATCGGGTTCCAATACCCACTGCACGTTCGTTGGGTTTCAGCCACGAGTCTGGATTATAGGCCGGACGCAAAATTGCCTGGAGAGCATAATAGTCGTTTTGCGTAATGGGTTCGAATTTATGATCATGACATCGGGCGCACTGAAGCGTCAGCCCAAGAAAGGCGTTGCCGATCAACTGCACGGTACCCTCCATCACGCTGTACCGATCCACTTTCACTTCCAGTGGATTTCCGTCGCTCTCCCCCGAGCCGTCCGGCGCATTCCGAAGAAACTGCGTCGCAATGAGCGGTTCGATCATCTCCGGCATTAGATCGCCGTCCCGGACAAATCCGACCAATTCATCCCCCGCGATTTGCTCCTGAATGAAACGATCAAACGGTTTGTCCCGTTGAATTGAACGCACCACGTAGTCCCGGTATTTCCACGCGAGAGGTCGATCCGTGTCCGCATTGAAATAACCATTCGAGTCCGCATAGGCGGCGAGATCGAGCCAATGCCGACCCCATCTTTCACCATATTGGGGTGAACTCAGGAATTGCTCGATCAACCGTTCCCAAGCATCCGCTCGGTGATCGTCCACAAAGGCTGCCACTTCTGCTGGAGTCGGTGGCAAACCGCGCAGGTCAAAACTGAGTCGACGAATCAGAACTCGACGATCTGCCGCCGGAGCAAGTTCGCTACCGCCCCATTTTGCCTGGACCAGGGCATCAATCATTGATCGCCCAGCCGGACTGCCCGGCGCGGGTTGATCCATTGGCTGAAATGCCCAATGGGAGGTTGACCCCAGCGGAGCCGCCCCGATTTGCCCGCCACCAGCCCAAGCGAGCGACACTCCACAAATCACCAAGAATCGCTGAAACATGGCATGAAAGATCAATCCGTTGGTTTGACGACCACAGCCTGCAATTGGGCTCGAAGGATTTTTTTATCCAGCTTCCCAACGCTGGTTCGCGGTACGGTCTCCACGATTCGAATGACCGTCAGGATGGCCCGTTGATGAATCGTCCCGTTGTCAATAAACGTCCGCAGAAATGCGATGAGTTCTTTGGTCGTAATGGTCTCGCGTGCGGCCGGATGGACGACCACCTCGGCATGGGGTCGTTCATCCCACCGGGCGTCGGGTAGCCCAACCACCGCCACCTCCTTGACCGCGGGATGCTGGCTCAAGGCATTCTCTAACTCGAGGGATGAAATCCATTCGCCCCCAATCTTGATCACATCCTTCAGCCGATCGGTGATTCGAATATAGCCATCGTGATCTATATATGCGACGTCCCCGGTGTGAAGCCAGCCGCCTCGCCACAAATGAGCGGATTCGGCCGGCTGCCGATAGTAACCCGAAGTCAACCACGGGGAGCGGAGCACGAGTTCTCCGATCTGTTCTGGGCCAGGCGGCAAAGGGCGGTTATGCCCATCAAAAATGGCCGCTTGCACGAATAGAATCGGGAACCCGGTTCGGGTCGTAATCGCCAATGTCTCCTCCAAATCGTCCGACACAGCTGCTGGTTTAATAGTCGAAACTGCGACAATTGGACAGGTTTCCGACATGCCATAGCCACCCACGATATGAACCCCGCGAGCCATGGCAGCTCGGGCCAGACCTTTGGGGAGAGCTGCTCCACCGATCATCACCTTCCAGCCTTTCATCGGGGTGCTAGCGCTCGAAGGATGATGCAACAGCATTTGCAGAATTGCCGGTACACAATGCGAGAAGGTCACACCATGTTGGGCGATGAGCTTTAATATCAAATGCGGTTCGTACCGTCCCACATAGACCTGTTTCAATCCCAGCGCCGTCGCCACGTAGGGCACCCCCCAGGCATGGACATGGAACATCGGCGTCAGGGGTAAGTACACGTCCCCGCTCCGTAAACTCGTTGAATCCGAATGCGCCGCGAGGGTCCAACCCGCACTCATCGAGTGCAGCACGAGCTGGCGGTGGGTGAAAAACACTCCCTTTGGTTCCCCGGTCGTCCCGGTAGTATAGAAAAGGGTCGCGACGGTATTCTCGTCGAAATCCGGAAAATCAAAGTGGGGAAGCGCCGCGGCTAAGAGGGCTTCGTATTCGCCAGCGATCACGAGTTCCGAAGTGGCGGGAGTTCCTTCATCGACCAGGAGCACATGCGTCTCCACCGTCGTGAGTTGAGCGGTCAAGCTTTTGATCAGCGGTAGGAAATCAGCGTGCAGAAATAGAATCCGATCCCCGGCATGATGAATCGTGTAGCGGACTTGTTCCGGTGACAGTCGGAAATTGATCGTGTGCAGCACCGCTCCGATCATGGGTACCGCGAAAAAGAATTCCAGATACCGATGACTATCGTAATCCATGACCCCGACGCGATCCCCGGATTTTACTCCGAGCGTTCGCAAGGTGTTGGCGAGCCGTTGGACCCGTTCAAAGAATTCGGCGTAAGTGAGTTCCCGCAGATCGCGGTAAACAATCGTTTGGTGGGGCGCCCAAGTCAGCACCCGATCCAGCAAATGTTTGATGAGCAACAATGCCGGTGGTCCGGCCATCGGAAAATCTTGCATAGTTGACTGGCGAAACTGTACGGGGAAATAATCGGAAGAGCTATGACGAGATTTGAGAAATGGAGAGGACCCTGCCTGAGCCCCGCCACGGTTTCACGGCTTAGCCAGGTTCCTGAGAATCACTGCCGAAGGACCGGTTTTCTCCCAGTTATCTTTCAAAAAATCGGGAACCTTCACCGGCATTCGGATCAGGGAGCCAAGGGCAATATCGTCATCACCGTCCCCGTCGATATCTCGCACCGCACTGCGGAGTGCCCCCGGTTTATCCATCAATACATGCTCGAAATACGTGCCGTCCGGTTTCTGTTCCCACCAACCGCAGCGACCCACGTAATTCCCGAACACGCAAAGGACGAAATCCGGGCGCCCGTCGCCGTTGAGGTCTGCGATTTGGATATCGGACAGCCGAGGCAAGCCTTCGGCGATCACCGTGCGAGTCAGTCCCTCGGGGGTTGGCTTCATAAAGAGGACTTGGCCACGGGGTTGCTCCCGGGGAAAAAAGTGGGCAATGCAGGCAAACCAAAGGCCCGCATCGCGTCGTTGCAGGCTCACCGGGATATTGCCCAGTGGGAAACTTGATTCCTCCTCGCCCGCGGCGTTGAAAACCGTGATTCCTTGAAACGTGGCATCGCCGAGAAGGAGCCGATGCTCGCTGGGATCTATTTGTACTAACGTCGTTAAGGGTGGCGCGTGGCGGTTCGAAAGAATCTGCGTTTTGAAGCCTTTCAAGCCGACCCGGATGAGTTCTTGATGCTGGATGGATTCAAGTTTGTCTGGCGCTAACGAGGCGAAATACTCACCCGCGGCGTTGAACGCGGCTTCGGGAATCAAAGGTTTGGCTGGAAAAGCGTGGGTGCTGATTAACAAATCGGGATCCAGGAATCCCGCGGCCAGCGTCGGCTGGTCGAGTCCGGTCAATACCCTCATGCGAGGCATGACTTCCTGGCGCCAGGTCCGTTGATCGTGGGCCGAGGGATCCGGCATGAGGTGGCACTGGGTGCAGTAGGTCGTAGCCGAAAGTTTGCCGGACAGGGGGATCGTTGGCGGGACGGGGTCCGCCAACGTCGCCTGTCCGTAGGCCATCAGCACCAGAGTGCCGAGCAGCACTCGCGCCGAGTGAAGGAATGCAACTATCGCGTCCTATTGTGGCGAGAATCACTCCGGATGGAAGGGTCAGGTCCACCGGTGGCACATCTCCGATTGGTCGCGATAGCGAGGGAGTAGGAGTCTTGGGCGAACTGCCCCTCATTACTCAGAAAAACCGGACCGCTTCGCGAACGTGTAATGATTTGGCGTTTGGTCCGGACGGTTACCTCTATATCGCCGTTGGCTGGTTTTTCCAAACCACTTACCCGGCGAACCATAGCCAGCGGATCGATGGGGATTTGGAGGGAGGCATCCTCCGCATCGACGTCGATAAACGACCAGACAACCTTGCACCGGTTCCGCATGCGGCAAGTTCGACCAACTATTCCATTCCGCGCGATAACCCATTCGTAGGCGCCACAACTTACAAAGGCCTGCCGGTCAATTCGGTCGAGGTGCGGACAGAATACTATGCGACGGGTTTGCGCAATCCCTGGCGAATGTCGTTCGATAACGCGACCGGTTTGCTCTACTGCAGCGACGCCGGAGAATCACAGCGTGAAGAAATCAACATCATCGTCAAAGGCGGCAACTATGGATGGGCGTTTCGGGAAGGCACGGCCAAAGGACCGAAGGCAGCCAGTACCCCACCGGACTTCGTCTCGATTAATCCCATTCATGAATACGCTCATTCCGCAAGCCGGAATCGTTCCCTATACCCTCAACGTGCCGTTCTGGTCCGATAACGCACGCAAAACACGCTGGTTCTGTTTGCCAAGCCTGTCACAGACGATTGTTCCGAGCGCCGAAGCTCACTGGCTATTTCCGACGGGCATGATCTGGATCAAGCATTTCGAACTCGATTTGACCAACGGGTTTCCGGAGTCAGCGCGCCGCTTGGAAACGCGTCTTCTCGTTCGGAACAGCGAAGGGGTTTATGGTGTCAGTTATCGCTGGGGTGACTCCCGTACCAACGCCACTCTGGTCTCAGCGGATGGTTTGGACGAGGAATTCGAAATCAATGATGGCGGAGTGAAGCGAAAACAGATTTGGCATTATCCGAGCCGCGCGGAATGTCTTAGTTGCCACGCACCCATTGCCGGGCACGCATTGGGATTCAATACCCAACAACTGAATCGCAGCTCCGATTTTGGTGGAACGTCTGAAAATCAGATTCGTGCCTTGAACGACGCGGGTTATTTTCAGACAAACCTGAGCGGCTTGCACACCTTGCCCGTGCTGGCTCAGGCAACGAACGGCGCTGCCAGCTTGGATTATCGGGTCCATTCTTATCTGGCGGCCAACTGTTCGCAATGCCATCAACCGGGCGGAATTGGCCGAGGGCAGTTCGATGCTCGGATCACCACACCACTTTCGGCCGCAGGGATCATCGATGGGGCATTGTTTAACGAGCTCGGTAACGAGGCCATGTTTACCGCCACGAACTCCGTTGCCAAGGTGGAAGACGCGATGACCAACGCACCCGGCAAATTCTACCGCGCGCGAATCCTCGAACCTTAACCCACCTTTGACCCGTCGAGACGCCGCCTGGACTGCCGCCCTGGCTCGGTGGAACCGATGGACGATTGCGCCTTGCCAGCGGACCCCGTGTTGCCAGGCTTCGGAGGGAAATGGAAAGCGTTCACGAGTTGCTACTTCGTGCTACGAAGAATCCCGCAACTTGTACAGAACAATGACCATGAACTGCAACTTAGGCAAAAGTCCGGAAATTGGGTACGATGCCTGTCGTGAGAGGCAATGCACGAACACACGACGGCGCAATGCCCAAGAGCTTGGGCATTGCACCCAATTTTGGGTACTTGGCCAAACCTCTCCGCTTTGGCCTAATTCATGTTCGCCATGACACGTAAGGGCGCCATTCTGTTTTCGAGCTTCGTCGGTGTCGCAGCGTTGCTGGCGGTCGGAATAGTGGTTGTCCCCGAGTCGTTCGACCGCGCTCTGAAGGATCGATTCGTAGGCCCAGAGCACGTCTTTCACTTGGCGGAACATCCCCACCATCTGACTGAGGAATTGGCAATCGCCAAGGGGCGAGAGACGCTCAGGCGAGATGGTTTTGACACCAATGCGTGGAGTCTCGTCCCTGACAATCGGTCGTCAGCACCCGATGGCAGAGCAGACTTGTATTTTGTGCGGAACACCCGAAATCCGAATCAGGGTTTGTTCACCGTTCGAGACGGGAGCGGTTCCTGCCGGTTTGTTCACGTCGAACTCAAAGGCGATAGAGTTGCCTCATGCGTAGTGATTCCGAAGTGATGGGGCGAATGGCGAACAAGACGCGCCAGCTAACGCCGGGATTGCGCTGTGCTTCCATTTGATCGTTTTTGGCCCGGCGTAGCTGCGCTGGTCGTTAGGCGGCTTTGACGACGTTATGAAATTGAAGATTATTCGTGCCCTATCACTGACGTTATCCATTTACGGATTTGCAGGTTGGTTTTACATCGTCTTGAACGCAGTGGTTCATCCGCGCACGATGTCCGACCCAATTACACATTTGCCTCCATTTCTCAGCGAAGACACGTTTGAAATTATTTCTTTTGGTGTTTCGTTAATTTCATTCTTCGTTTGGAGATTAGCTAAAGAAAAGTAGGCAGTGTCTTGCGAGTTATGACGACATCGCCGCCTAATTTGCTGGAGGCAATAGCCGCCAGTCTCTCCGTATTCGATTGGCTCGCTCCCGGGCGCATCTCCGTTTCATCGCGGTAGGGAAGGTTTTGGAATTAATTCCACAGGCAATTGAGGTCGTTGTTGCGGTTGAGAACGTCAAGGCTGAGGAGATGGCGGAGCCCGATGGGTGACCAAAATTGGCCGGTACGCTTAAAACGGTTTTGCATTTGGCTGCAGAGCGATTCCACCGATCCGCTGCCGACAGGGGCCCCATTCCGGGCGTTGCGTTGAAAGTGCAGGTGATCCCGGTGAGTCTTGAAATACTCTACCCCAACTCGAAGCTTTTTCGAGACGGTGTCCGAAGTAATCTCTGAGAGTTCTGAAAGGTCGGGGATTTCCAGTTTCACTGAGTTCATTGAGTTTACGGGGTTTACGGGGTTTACGGCAATCTCGGGAGCCAATGATGTCTCCTTGATCTGGGGTTGGAGCAGTTCCTCCAGTGTGCGGACGACCTGTTGTTCACGGCCATGGCGCAGGGAGTGCAGGAGTTCTTTAGCCCAACGTTGGGCGGCTTCGGTTCCCTGTCCGTGAAGCTCGTAGGCAATCGCCCAAAGATGTTCACTGGCGTGGTGGAAATCGAGCAAGTGGTCCGCTTGGGAAAAGCGGTCGGTGGTCAGGTTCCACAGCCACACAGCCCCGTCAATCACCACGTAGACTTTCTGAGCCTGCGCCAGTCCGTGGCGGCGCGCTTCGGCGTGAACCGCGGTGCCAAAATCCAGCGGACTGGTGTCCGGGGGCTCGGCCACCACGTATTTCTCCACCAGCAGGCCTCGTCCGGAGGCATTCTCGGTGCGAGTTTCCAAGCGGTAGATCACCGCGCTCTTCACCTCCTTCCAGTTGATTGGCTCGGGGGCCTTTTTGCGCTTCCCGGCTCCCCAATCCGGTCCCCGCTGCCGCACCAACCAACCATCATAATCACCAACGAAAACTTCTCTGCTGGGCACGGTGGCGGTGGCGGCAGGGTGGCCGTGGGCACCCGTTCTCCGACTCGCTGCACCACCGCATGGACGGCGTCGTCACTGATGGTGGTGCCCCAGCACGTGGCTACTTTGGCGGTATTTCAAGAGGCAACCGCTTTGCGGGCACACCGCTCCCAGGCGGTCGGCCTCCGCTTGCGCCCGGCTTTCGAGCAATTGGCGCGTCCACTCTTGCCCCTCTTTGAGGGTGCGTTCCTCCAACTCTTTAAGAAGGTTCATCCGCGTAATCGGTACAGATAAACGCCTTTGGGTGAGACGCGGAGGGTGTGGTGGCGATCTTGTCGGGAACGTCCCGTGGTCGCTCCGACATAGATCCAATTGGCCGCCCGGTAGCAGGTGCCCCGGTAGCGACTTAAATCCACGAAGCTTTCCAGCCACTGGAGTCCATGGCCGTACTTCATTTGCCAATCGCACTCAATTCGTGCGGCCACTCGGCCTAATAAATGGCTGGCCAAGTGGGGCGCGCGCCACCAGGGCAAAACTAGAAATCGGGTGTTATTGGCGACTTCGGACAACGGCGGTTGCGTGGCTTGGGATTTGAAAAAACCATCCCGGACTTCGCAACGCCACGCGGCCGCACCGAAGAGCAGGCAAGCAATTTCGTTGCCCTCGCGATTGTAGGCCAGGTAGCCCACGTTTTCCCCAACGACGCGACATTTTAGATAATGATATTTTTCTAGGAAAAAGGCCCACCGCCGGGCCTCCGGAGTTCCTGATTTCACCACCTCCAAACCGACCGACCCCAACCCCCGCAGCGCGCAGATCCGCGAAGCGGGTTCTTCCCAATGGCTCACCTCTGCGACTCCGGGGTGTCCCCGTCGCATCTGCACTTGGAGGGCCGGCAACTCAATCCACCCCCGCAGCTGCGCCTTCAACAGGAACCTACGCGCCGCGAAATCCTTCAACTGCCCTCGTTGGTTGCGCCAATTTCAACACCGACAAAGCTCGCCCGCCAGTCGTTTACGGCTCCAATCCCGGTGCTCCCTCAACCAAGATTGCAACCATTCCAATCGGGCGCGATCAACCGGCATCCCTTGCACCATTGTTTCATTTATCAACACCCTTTCTTAATCATTGACACATAGGTAGTCCAGCAAAATCGCGATGAAACGGAGATGCGCCCCTTGGTCCCGTGCTCCGCCTCTCGGGTTTTCGGGCGGCTGTACCTCAGCTCTGACGTTAGACGGCGCTCGCGCACTCCGTATTTGTGGGAGCTTACCTCCGAGTTGGACGCTCGCGGATACTACGTCCTACGTCATCACACGCTTGCCACGCTGCGCTTTGACGACGTGGACGGTTTCAACCATCAGAACGCGATATTCGGGCTCGGCATCATCACCGAGGAGCGTGAGGGTGGCTTGTCACCGTGCTTCCGAGTCGAGTTTGAGCCGGCCTTCGGCATCACTTCTACATTCCGCTGCACCGGCATGTGGCCGAGAGATTGCGTCCGCGGATAATCCACGGTTCTGCTTCCCCGAACCCAGCGCAACTCACTTACGCCGGACACTCTTTGCGAGACCCTTTTCCTACGCAAGGCGAAAATGTCGCTGTAGTGTTAGTTTCAAATGATCACCCAATGACCGCCCCCCCAACGGCTCGGGCGCCTCCGTTAGGGGAAACGATCCAGTCCTTGGAGCTACCGATCTGAACCGACCCAGAGCTTCTGCCCGCAGATGGAATTAGCCTGATTCCACCCTGGGTCCGGAGTTTTTGAACAAGGCCAGGGATGGGTATTTGGTTCGCAGATTCTGAAATTTTTCTAGTTGGCACAACAATCGCTACGCATATGGTAGTTAGCCCGAGTGGGTTGACTAGGTTTACATTAGGTGGGTTTGAAACGCCGCCCAGGTGCAATTGGGCGGCGTTTTTTTGTCAAAAAAGAGGGATTTTCGCTGGAAAACAGAATGGTTTGTGGGCCGATCCGGCGCCTTCCCGCTCGTTCGGATCTTTCAGACTGTATCAGAGAGAGACACCGCCGAGGGTGTGAAGGGTCCAGACTGGGCAAATAGTTCCCGGACTAGGCAAAAATAACCCGGCAGCCCATTCCCATTTACGTTCCAGCGTCTACCTGAACCCGGATTGGAATGTCCTCCTTGCCCGTTGCTCGATCGAGAGCCGCCGCCTACAAATTCCAGCGGATTGCGCACCATGTCGAATTTGTCGCCTCTTACAGCTCCCGCAGCCTCTGCGGGGGGTTCTGTCGTGCCCACCGATTTCATTCGAGATTTGGTTGCCCAACATGTGGTTGAACGCCGTTATCCGGAAATCGTAACCCGCTTTCCTCCGGAGCCCAATGGCTACCTCCACCTGGGCCATGCCAAGTCGATCTGCCTGAACTTCGGAATCGCCTTAGAGAACGGGGGGCGGTGCCACCTCCGCATGGACGATACGAACCCCGTGAAGGAGGACGTCGAATATGTGGATTCGATCCTCACCGACGTGAAGTGGCTCATTTCCGGTTGGGCGGATCAATGCCTGGGCGTCAAGCGATTGGGTCAAACTCCGGTCGGAAAGGAAATTGCCGGGCAGATTGATTTTCAACAACACGCTCTTGTCGGTGAGGCCGCTCGCACGGGTCAGGTGGAGCCATTTTTTGCTTCCGACTATTTTGAGGCACTTTATCATTTGGCGCTCCGGTTGATCGGCAAAGGAAAGGCTTATGTTTGCGATCTTTCGCCGGAGGATACCGATACCTATCGGGGGGCGCCGGATCGGCCGGGGACACCCAGCCCTTTCCGGGATCGTTCAGTGGCCGAAAATTTGGATCGGTTTCAGCGAATGCGGGCGGGTGAATTTCCGGATGGTGCCTGCACGCTCCGGGCGAAAATGGACATGACCTCGCCCAATGTCTGGCTGCGAGACCCCTTGTTGTATCGGATTCGGCAGGTGGCTCATCATCATGCTGGAACGGGCTGGCCGATCTACCCGATGTACGATTTTGCTCATGGATTGAGCGATTATATTGAGGGCATTACCCATTCGATTTGCACCTTGGAATTCGAGGTCCACCGGCCGTTGTACGATTGGTTACTGGAGCAACTCGATTTGCCTCGCCCTTTGCCCCATCAATACGAATTTGCTCGACTCAATTTGGGCTACACCGTCATGAGCAAACGCAAGCTCATGGCGTTGGTGACGGAAGGGGCTGTAACCGGTTGGGATGATCCCCGATTGCCGACTCTCTCGGGACTTCGTCGGCGCGGAGTGACGCCGACCGGCTTGAGGAATTTTGCTTACCACGTTGGAGTCACCAAGTTCAACGCGTTAACCGATCTAGCGGTTTTGGAAGGGGCCATCCGGGATGACCTCAATCGGATCGCGCACCGTCGGCTTGCAGTGTTGCATCCCTTGAAAGTGGTGCTGACGAATATTGCTCCTGGGGAGGTCATTGAGTTGGATGCAGTCAATAATCCTGAGGATCCTACGGCGGGGACGCGCAAGGTGGCGTTTACGAGAGAAATCTATATTGAACAGGACGATTTCATGGAAGTACCGGCGCCCAAATACTTCCGGCTGCGGCCGGGTGGCGAGGTGCGTTTGAAATATGCCTGCATTATTCGCTGCGACGAAGTGGTGAAGGACGCGACCGGGCAAGTAGTGGAAATCCGTTGTTTTGCGGACCTGGACACTCGGGCGGGCGGTTTGAACGCAGCGAAAAAGGTTAAGGGCACCATGCATTGGGTAAGCGTCGCCCACGCGGTAGATGTGGAGGTACGGCTCTATGACCGACTTTTCTGTGAACTGGAACCGGAAAAGGACGGGCGCGACTTCCGAACCGTGCTCAATCCCGCTTCCATCAAAATCGTCCGGGCGAAGTTGGAGGCGACGTGGGTCCATCCGGCGGCCGATGCGCGCTATCAATTTGAGCGTTTGGGCTATTTTTGGCTGGATCCGAAAGACAGTCTTCCGAATACCCCGGTGTTCAATCGAACCATTGCCCTCAAAGACACTTGGGCGAAGGTGGCTCCCCATTCCAATTCGCGGCCAAAATAGAGCCTTAAGACTTTGACTTTGATGAGAGTTTTGGAATTAGGTTTATCTCCCACTGGTAACCGGCTAGACTATTGAATTCATGGATGCGAAAAAACTCGCCCTTCTCTGCCGCCAACTCGCTGACGACAAGAAGGCGGAAGATTTGGTGGTGTTGGACGTTAGGAAACTCTCGTCGATCACCGATTACTTTGTGATTGCGACGGGCACTTCAGAACCTCATTTGCGTGCGATCGAGTCGGAAATCTTGGGCACACTGGCCACCGAGCACGGGTTGAAACCGACCGGTACGGAGGGCAACGCCCAATCGAATTGGATCGTCGCGGATTTTTTTGATGTGATCGTTCACATCATGAAAAAAGACGTACGAGAAAAGTACGATCTTGAAGGATTGTGGGGCGATGCCCCCAAGGCCAAGCCGCCCGCCGTGCGCAAGAAGAAGGCGGCGGCTCCCAAACTTTAATCCCTCGCTTTCGCTTCTTGCCCCCATGAAGAATTCGCCCTTTGGGACCGACCGAAGTTCCAACATCAAGCTCAAGCCATCGCCCACCAATACCAAGCGGCGGGGAATTTTAGCGGGAGGTAATTGGATCATTGACCACGTTAAAATAGTGGACAATTATCCGGCCCCGGAGCGGTTGGCGAACATTTTGGGTCAATCGCAGGGTACCGGTGGTTCACCCTACAATGTGGTGCTCAATCTGGCGAAACTCGGGGTTGAGATCCCCTTGTCGGGGGCGGGATTGGTGGGCCGGGACTCACTCGGGAAACAGATTTTGGAAGACTGCGCCGCGCATCGAGTCGATACCAAATTACTCAAACAAACGGCGGCGGCATCGACGAGTTATACCGATGTGTTCACCGTTCAGACGACGGGACAACGCACTTTTTTCCACTGCCGCGGTGCCAACGCATTGTGGGATGCGAAAGATATTGATTTTTTAAAAACCAAAGCGCGGCTGTTCCACCTCGGTTATCTTCTTCTATTGGATCGTTTGGATGTCGTGGGGAAGGATGGAAACACCCTAGCGGCGAAGGTGCTGGCGGCGGCGCAGGCAGCGGGTCTTAAGACGTGCGTGGATGTGGTCAGCGAGTCCAGCGACCGATTCAAAGCGGTGGTCGCGCCTGCCCTCAAACATGCCGATTACGCGATCATGAATGAGTATGAAGCCGGACAGATCACCGGGTTCAAAGTGCGGGTAGATGAAAAACTCGATCCGGTGAGTCTTCGGCATGCGGCGGGATCCATTCTCCAGTTAGGAGTGCGCGAGTTGGTGGTGATTCATTTCCCCGAAGGCTGTTTTGCTCGGACTCGGGATGGTCGAGATTATTGGCAACCGTCCCTCAAAGTTCCGCCCAAAGCGATCGCTGGCACGGCGGGGGCCGGCGATGCTTTCTGCGCGGGTGTCCTCGCGGGATTGCATGAAGGCTGGGAGCTTCAGCGTTCGTTGCTCACGGGTGTCTGTGCCGCCGCCATGTCCTTAACCGATCCGACCTGTACCGGGGGCATGAAGCCACTCCAGGACGTGCTGGCTCTCGCCAAAAAGTGGGGGATCCGACCGGCGTTGGAGGCCGCGGAGTAGTCGGGCGGGATAGGTGCTCGCTAATTTTCGGTGCGAGTTTCGGCGAATGCTGTGAGCCTCGTCAGCGTTGGATTCGGAACGGTGCTTGAACGGATTTATCAAGCGCTCGAACCAGCAACGATGGATGTTTTCATTTTCCGCCATTTCCAAGGCCGGGCCCAACTGCCCGTGCCGTGTGGGAACATCCGTGTCGAACTCTTTGGTCTTGGTCGCACCGGCTGTGGCCTGACCGGCATTCCTCTGGCGGTAGTGAATCAAAGCGACAATCGGGCCGCCCAACCATTAGTGCTTCACTTCCGTGAACAGGTGGTGGGCAAAGACGTGAAGAGCCCCTAAAATATCGCCGGATTTGATCCGGTGCAGCCTCTTCGCGATTCACACCTCATTCACGAGCTGCGGGTCCAAAGAAAAGCCCGTAAAAAATTGTTCGCGGCTCCACCACGCAAACCAATCGCTAATGTTGGAGGTGATGGATTCGTCGACGTCGTGTTGTTCGTATCCATGGGGATTCGACAGGGTTTCGCCAAGGCTGGCTCCAGAGATCAACCCCGAAAGAATCTGAAACTCAATCTGGGTGAGCCCAAATCTCCGAACCACAAAATCGTGACGAACCAGCGCAGTATAGGAATCCGCTGGATCAGGTGTTGCTGGAATCTCGCCATCGGTCGAAGCGCGTAGGTTCGTAAAGTAGTCGTTGACCGAGAACCGGCTTTTCAATAACCGCAACGAGGGCGCCGTCTTTAGCCGCAAATTCGACCATTGCTGGGCTGGAATGCTGGGTAACGCACCAAAATTGAAGGGAGGGTGCCCTTCGTTTCCCGGGCCATCAAAAACCTCGTAGATCGCCCAGTCAAATCGGGCGAGGTCGATCACGAAATCAGCCCAATCTGGAGCGGCTGGAGCCGCGCGCTCGGGGCGGACGCTTTCGAGATATTCAGGAAACCGATGTCCCAGAGAGTTTAAGGTATAGGTTCGAGACGGAAACGTTTGTAGGTAGTCGATCGCGAAATCGTTGAACCCGGCTTCGCCGACGGTATTTCTTACGGACGGAAAGACCTCGCCTAGACACTCCGTCAGACGAGAATAATAGGCGTTTGCGTAGACAGATAACCTCTCGGCCGAACTCTGTTTAGACGAACGGGTGATCATTCGCTCCAGGTCATCGGGAGCGAGTGGGATGAGGGGCTGTGCTCCGAGGATTCCTTCGCAAATCCCATCTGGATGGGTGATGACCGATTGAAACCAACGCTGAACTAACGACAACGCTTCGTCCGAATGGAGGGGGTTGAGTCTCATACGACCTCTGGCTGAAGGTAGTGAAGCGGTTGGGGAAGGGTCGGCAGTCTTCTCACCGGTTCACCGAGGCGGGTATTGCGGGCGGGCTCGATCCCGCCCTGGTCCATATACTGTTTAGCTTTGAGCACCTCGGCGTGAACAACTGAAAACGGTGGAATGTTTGCATCCCATTCCAAAAGAGTGGCGGCACCGCCGGTCAGTTGGTGAGCGAGTCGATAAAGTTCCCAAACCGGGTCGACGACGAAATCATCGTGAGTATCAATGATATGGGTGCCCAGGTGGGTGTGGCCTGCCAGATGGAATTGTACAATGCGTGCAGCCGGAAGGGCTCGGATATAGTCCACCGGATCATACTCGTGATTGATGGCCGAGACATAAACATTGTTGACATCTAACAGCAGTCCGCAGTCGGCGTCCTCACCCATCCGAGCGATGAACTCCCATTCCGTCATCGTCGAAGCGGTGAACCCGACGTAGGTACTGGGGTTCTCGAGCACCAGGGGCCGTTCGAGCACGTCTTGGACAATCCGGATTCGCTCTACCACATGTCGGAGAGTCGTCTCATTCAATACTAAGGGGAGGAGATCGTGAGTGTTTTGCCCGGCAACGCCCGTCCAGCAGACATGGTCCGAGATCCAGGCGGGACGAATTTGATCGGCGAGTGTTTTGAGTTTGCGGAGGTATTCGCGGTCTAACGGGTCACCACTGCCGATGGACAGGGACACTCCGTGCATCACGACTGGATAGCGCTGCGCAATTTTTTCCAGGACATGCCTCGGTCGGCCCAATGAGTCGATATAGTTTTCGGAAATGACTTCAAACCAATCTGCGGACGGCCACTCGGCAAGGATATGGGCGTAGTGAGCGGTGCGAAGTCCGATCCCTAGCCCCAAATTGGGCAAACCTAAGCGCGGTCCGGGCATAGTTGAATGGATGTTGCCGACGGCTGGGAGGCCCGCCGTCGTCGGCATCGACCTCAGGCCTTTCGTTTCTCTGCCGGCGCTGCGCCAACGGGCTTGCCTTGCTTTTTCATTTGGGCTTCGAAGGTTTGGCGAGCTTTCTTCCAGGTCTTCTCTTTCAGCGGAACTTCACAGGACCCGAGACCTTTGCAGGAGTTCTCTCCGGGATGCGCACCACAGCCACCTTGGCCCTTGCAAGCATTGCTGGCGTGGCAAGTATGGGCTTCGGCGGTCGCGCATTGCCCTTGCCCGGCGCAACTGTTGGCGCCGCTTTTTCCCTTGGCCTTGCAGGTGTTGAGGCCCCGACAGGCGTGGGGGTCGCTAAGAATATTCGCCGGACTATTCTTCGCCTTATCGTTATCCTCTGCATGGGCCAACAGCGTGGACCCGAGCACTAACCCCCCAATGGCCGCCGCCGTAATACGACTAAAATCACGTCGTGATACCTGCTGGGTGTCGTCGTCAACCATTGTTTCCGTGAAACGTTCGATCATATTGATAAATTTATAATTGTAATTTCTAGTGGCTAAGGCGAGGCACGAATGCGCTCCCGACGCCCCATTTGCAATGTATCAGATGCGACTGGGAAGTCCAAATTTGACCCTTGCCCGGATAGTTCACCCTCGTTCTGTAACGACCTGCCGCGAGCCCGCCTGGCGGCGTTGGCCCCGCGTTCCGAGCCAGACAGTAGGTTCATTCCGCCCGGCTCGGAATCGCTTCGGTCGCCTTGTTAGACGGGTTCTTGCGGTGTCTCGCGACGAAAGAGTATGAAATACCCGGGCTAGGCATTGGGAAGAGAGTGGGGTTCGTGGCCTTGGGGCGTTGTTCAGGAGATTGAGCAACACCTGCTTGAATTAGAAGTTATTTCTGTCCGAGCCCCTCAGGTCGACAAGTGGGTGTTTCGAATGGAACGAGATTTAAAATGTGACATTTTTATTAATTTACTACTAGTGAAGGGAATTTGTTAAATAACACATGATTAAAAATTTGATATATTCCCAGAGAAAATATCATGATAGTTGATTTGCGTTGTGTCAATATAATATGTCAGTATATTTATTGTTAGGTGAGCAACCTTCTTTCAAAATAAAATGCTTTTATAATTGATTGACGTATTTGATCAAAATAAAATGTCTTGTTAAATAATTTACAATATATCAAGTCATGATAACTAATTTACACTAGGTTAGTAGAATAGATCATGTTTATTAAGTTTCTTTTGATCTGCGGGCTAGACTTCCGGTTCAAAATGGGTGGGGCGGAATTGTTTGAGAGCGGATTCTGTCGGCGCGGCTCGGGATTTGCTGCGCGCCCTGGTCATTACTCGGGCCTGACCCATTGCAATAGTCAGCGACTCGACTAACTACGGACGGTTCCTATGTCCCGGCATGGCACTAAGCTCGGTCGTTACCAGCTGCACGAACTCATCAATTCGGGCGGCATGTCCGAGATTTGGCTGGGAACAGACGAAGCGGGGGCGCAGGTTGCGGTCCGGTTAATGCTTAACAATTCGACGTTTGCATTCACGGAAAGGAAGCGGTTTCTCACTGGATGCGAGGTGCTTCGGGATGTGGCCGGGCACGAATTAATCATCGGATACGTCGAGCACGGCAAAATCGGGGGCGAGCTTGCCTTGGTGATGGAGTACGTGGAGGGAGACAACCTCAAGCTGCTCATGGGTAGCCAAGATCCGGTGCTCGCAGAAAATGTGGCTGAGGTGCTGATCAACACGGCAGCGGCGCTGGATCATTTGCATGACCACGGCTTCATGCACTTGGATTTCAAACCCGAAAACGTGCTGATGAGCCGCAATGGTGGGTTTCGCCTAATTGATTTCGACCTGGCCCAGACTATCCCGAAAGTGCCCCGGAAACTCGACAAAAATCCAGGGACACCCCACTACATGTCTCCCGAGCAATTGTTGCGGGAAAATGTCGATCAACGCGCCGATATCTGGGCCTGGGGCGTCAGTGCCTACGAACTGCTGACCTTTCGGAAGCCGTTCGGGGGCGAGACCGCAGATGACGTGCTCCGGGAGCAACTGAACCGCGCCAAATTTATCACGCCCCGCGATCTAAACGCAGAAATCCCAGGCGCTTTGGAACGGATCATTCTCCGATGTCTCGAACGGAATCCGGACAAACGCTACCCGGTTACGAGCGTGCTCGTCCACGAGTTAAAACAGGCGCTCTACGTGCCTTGACGGTTCCCTATCCCTTCTCGATGCACGCGTAGGCATTGTGGTTGTGAATGCTTTCCTGGTTTTCCGCCTCGACTTTGTACCAGGAGATTTCCGGCTGTAGGTTGAGTTTCTCCGCGATATTGCGGACAAGATCTTCAACAAACACTGGATTTTCGTAAGCCCGTTCGGTCACGGCTTTCTCATCTTCGCGCTTCAAGAGGGAGTACATTTCGGAGCTGCCGCTGGCCTCACACCAGGCGATCACATCCTCAATCCAAACAATTTCTTTGGAACGAATTTGAACCGTCGCAACGCCCCGCTGGTTGTGCGCCCCGTATTTGCTGATCGCTTTGGAACACGGACACAGGGTCGTCAGCGTGGTCTGCACCGTTAGTAGAATATCGAAGACGTCCCCTTCCATCGAAGCGTCGAAGCGCACGTTGTAGTCGACGACGCCTTCTTTACCCGTTACCGGCGCCTTTTTAACTAGAAAAAACGGAAACTCCATTTCCAAGTGTGCGTTTTGAGCATGCAAACGTTGCTGCATTAAACGCAACATATCCGGCAGGTTTTCGACGTGTACGATACTGCCGTGTGAATTCAACACCTCTACGAAGCGGCTCATATGGGTGCCCTTGAATTCCTTTGGCAGATCTACAAACATACCCACCGTCGCCACCGTACTCTGCAGGGATCGGGTCTTGTCGCGGACCTGCAGGGGAATACGCAAACCGCGCACTCCTACCTTATCGATGCGCAGACCTCGGAGATCCGCTTCGTTTTGGCGATCGGTCAAAAATTTGCTCACGATGAAATGTGACGAGCCTTCCTGGCTGCCCCCGGGAATGTCCGAAAAGCCATCACCCAAAGCTGCGTCGTAGTGGCAGGCTACCATTGAAGTGTGATTCGGCAAAAAAATGGTTTCCTGCCAGAGTAGGTGCGGTAGCATGGTAGAGGATGTGGCGAGGGTATCTTTCCTTCTTTTTAGGAGTTCTGTGGGCGTATGATTTGCAGGCGGATGAACGTTCACCGGGGCGTGCGACGGTCACCGGGAACCGATTCCGAGTGATGACCTACAATGTCGAGAACTACTTCCTCGTTGCTACCAGTACGCGCCCCGCAAAATCTGCCGAATCCCGTGCTAAGGTGGCCGAGAGTATTGTGCTGGGTCGCCCGGATGTTCTGGCGTTACATGAAATCGGCAATCGCGAGTCCTTGACGGAACTCCAGGTGGCCCTCAAAAATCGGGGATTGGATTTACCCCAGGTCGATTACGTCACCGGCTGGGATACGAATATTTCTGTGGCGATCCTCAGCCGGTTTCCCTTCGTCAGCCGTAACCCGCATCTCAACGAAAGTTTTCTGCTCAACGGTCGCCGATGGCATATGGGCCGGGGGATCGCCGAGGTTGAGGTGGCGGTATCTGCAAAATATCATTTCACTTTGTTTACGACACACTTGAAATCGAAACGAGTCCTTGCCGAAGCCAGTGAGCGAGAAGTCCGAGAGCAGGAAGCTATGGTGCTCCGAGAAGTGGTGACCGCACGGTTGACTCGAGATCCCAACGCGAACGTTTTGGTGTGCGGCGATTTCAACGATACCCGCGATACTCCAACGTTGAAGTCCATCATGGGAGACCGCGAGCCTCGCCTCTTTGATTCGCGGCCAGCGGAGATCAACGGAGATTCTGCCCTCGCTGCGAATCGGAAATTCGATCCTCGACGAATCACCTGGACGCACCACTTCGGCAAAGAAGATACCTATTCCCGCATCGACTACCTGCTGTTGGCACGGGGACTCAAGCGGGAATGGTGTCCCGACGGGTCGCAAATCATCGCCGTGCCCGACTGGGGCGTTGGGAGTGACCATCGCCCGGTCGTCTGTGAGTTCTACGCCGAAGATCAGTGAGCGGAGGTTTTCAGCTTGTTTTGGGCATCGCCGCGGGTTGTTCGCCGCCCAACCAGGAGGAGGTGAGGAGTGAGAGCACCGCTCCCCACAGGGGGGTGTGCTTCGGAAGGGTTGTAAGCCGGATTCTGTCTTCGCCGGTTACCCGGCGGAGAGGACCATTTATCTAAGCGACCTTACCCGGGACCCGGCCGGCTTGCGCCGATCCGCGACGAGCCATCGCTCGGGCCCCCTATTTGGTCTTGCTCCCGGGGAGGTTTTCCGTGCCCGGTTACTTAACGTTTCCGGCGGTGGGCTCTTACCCCGCCTTTTCACCCTTACCGAACTTTCGTTCGGCGGTTTATTTTCTGTGGCACTGTCTGTCCGGCGGGCTTTCGCCCGGCCGTCCCGCGTGTATCTGAGCGGACTTGCGTCGACTCAGTTACGCGGCCCCGCGCTCTGTGGAGTCCGGACTTTCCTCAGCGAACCGAAACCTTACGGCACCGATCCACCGCGATCCTCCACCCTTCCGAAGCGGTGGCACTTTAAGGGGAATTCGAACCACGGCAACCGTGAGGTGAGGGCAATTCGGAAATGAGTCTTCCTCGGATGGCTGTTTGGATTTGGAGTTACCGGTTTGCCGATATTGACTCCCGGCATGGTGTCTACTCTTCCGTACAAAATTGCGACGTTGCTTTACGCGTTCAACGAGCGTGATGAGGTACTTCTCCTGGAACGCGCCCAAGAACCGAACCGAGGACTTTGGAGTCCACCGGGCGGCAAGTTGAAGACGGACATTGGCGAATCGCCCCACGCCTGTGCCGCGCGTGAGTTCGGGGAGGAGTTGGGTGTACTGTTAGGCCCGACCGACTTTCATCTGACCGGCTTAGTGAGCGAGCATGGGTATGCTGGGCAAGCGCATTGGCTGATGTTTTTGTTTGAAGTGCGCCCGCGGCTGACAGCTGTTCCTCCGGCTCATCGTGAGGGAAGGTTTGCCTTCTGGTCCCGCGAGCAGGTGAGCGGCCTCGCCCTACCGGAGACGGATCGAGATCAGATTTGGCCACTATTTTGGCAACACCGCGGCGGATTTTTTGCGGCTCACTGTCACGGTCGTCGGGACGGCCCCTCCGACTGGCGGGTGTGGGAGAGCCGGGTGGCCTAGCCCAAAGATTTCATCCTTTTCTCTCATCGCCAAAGTCGCCCCGATGCGCTCTCTTGCGGCGTGATTCCTCATGAACAGGCTCTGCTTATCGTGGTTACTCGTTTTCCTAACCTCAGCGGCGATCTCGGGTTGCACCTCGGATCCCCACTCGGTGGTCCGTACCACTTCTGACGGTGTGGTTTCGTCCGGGGCAATCAAGCAGGGCAGGGTAGCCACCCAATTTGTGTCCCTTCAGAATTATAAAGGATGGACTGATACCTATCTCCTTTCCAATGGCCAGGTGTGGGCCGCGATCGTCCCATCGATCGGACGTGTCATGCAATTCGGTTATGTAAATGAGGAGGGTGTGTTTTGGGAGAATCCGGCGTTGCTTGGCCACGGTATGTCGACGAATCCATGGACGACTCCAGGGAGTTTCGGCGGGGACAAAACTTGGCCGGCACCGCAGAGTGTTTGGAATTGGCCTCCTCCGGACGTGTTTGATCACGAGGCCCTCATGCCACGGCAGGAAGGCCATACGATCGTGCTAACGTCCAAGGTGAGTCCACGGTTCGGAATACGGACCGAGCGAACAATTGAACTCGAGCCCAACCAGCCGGTAATGAAAATTGTCACCACCTATCATAAGGTGGCGGGCGACCCGGTGGAGGTGAGCGTCTGGGTGATTACCCAGGCGAAGAATCCGCAAGCCATGTACTTACCGATTCCGGTGGGTTCCCAATTCCCGGATGCCTTTTCAAAGCAATGGGGAGTACCGACGAATTTCTTGAGTCGAGATGCGAAAAATATTCGCTTCGTCCGAGATCTGAAAGAAAGCCATAAGATTGGGAATGATTCAGAGCAGATTGTTTGGCAGGACGAACATCATACGTTGACCATCGATTCGTCGAGAGTGCCCCGGGCGACGTATCCGGATGAAGGGTGTGGGATGGAGATTTACACGAACGGTAGCACTGCTGAGTACGTGGAACTAGAAACCCTCGGCCCCCTGAGACGATTGGCGATGGGTGATCGCTTGAGTGCAACCAATACCTATCGACTGCAACATCGATAAGCCTTTTCAACCCGTCACATCAAGTGGGGGCCTGATGAATTAAAACAAATTTATAATCCGTTTTTTTATTAGTAACTCTTACACGACTGAATGAATCAAATTCACCGAATCTATAGGAGGTTGGGTTCGGGTTTAGGACCTGCGTTGCGACGTTGGTTCAACTCGACTGTGAATCAGGACAGTGCCTTGGTTCCCATGCTCGTTTTAGCGGCCAGGACTGTTTCGGGTAAGAATCGAGGAAAGTGGGTAAGACTACCCGTTGAGTGGCTGGATACCACCACAGCGGGTCTGAAAAAAGAAGTAGCCACGGCGCAGGTTGATCGCTCGTACGGCCCCCTACTTTTTGGGCGGCAGGTGAGTGAGAAAGTTGGCGTACCCAGTACAAATCTCTACGAATTCGAGAATGCCATAGTGGGCGCCACCTCCTCCGCGATCTGGGTTGACGAAAAGCTGATTTTGGAGCGAGTTGAAGGCTCGGATCCGGCACGATGCAATTCCGCGGGAGGATTTGTGATCGCTCACGGATTGAAAAGTGCAGTGATCAGGCAATCGTCCATCGTCGACTTGGATTCCGGGCTTTTTTTGGGGGGTAACGGCGCCTTTAATTACTACCATTGGCTGATCGAGATACTGCCCAAACTCGAGTACTTCAACGACCCGTCAATCCCGTTATTGGTAAGTGAAGATGTGGGTAAAACACCCTCGTTCAAAGAGGCACTAGATATCGTCGCCGGGATTCGGAAGATCATCTTTCTTTGCAACGATTTCTTGTACCGAGTAAAACGACTGCATCATATCAATTCACCGATCCTGTGCCCCTTCAATATGAAAGAGAATTTTACGTTGAACACTAATGATTTCGTAACCCGCTGGTCGTCGCTTGACTTTCTACGTCATACACTCGTGACTGGGGTGAAAGCGCCGCGTCGCCGCTCTGGGAACCGAGTCTTTTTGGCAAGGAAATCGAATCGTCGCAACTATAATCAGGATGAGACTTTTGAAATATTTAAGCGTTTCGGCTTCGAGAGAGTGCACCTGGAAGAGTTTTCATTGCGAGATCAGATCCAGGCAATTGCGGACGCGGAAATGATCGCGGGCCCAACCGGGGCCGCCTGGACGAATCTTGTTTTCGCGAACGCCGGAACGAAATGTTTGTGCTGGATGGCTGATTCACAAACTGGCTTCGCGGGCTACTCAAATATTGCGCATCATTTTGGAGTTGAATTAAATTACATGACCTATCCTAGCGCCGCCAGGAGTACCGATCAGCTTTACTATATGGACTACCACCTTGACCCCATTAGAGTGGAGAGAGAATTGGCGAACATTGTTGGCCGATGCGGCGATTCATCCAACCACCCCCTTTGAACTCGCTCAGTTCAAGCGGAACGGGTACAACGAGCCCCGTAGATTCAGCAGCGGTAACGGGCAGTTCGTCCGCACCGGCTGGATTCAGGGAGTTCCAAAGCCTGAGAATGCTTGTTGGCGGCACGCTTCGTAGAGGACGAGTGCTGCGCAATTCGCCAGGTTGAGGGAGCGAGCGGCCGAGTTGACCATCGGGATATAAAGCCAGGAATCAAGACTTTCTTCCAAGAGCAATCGCGGCAACCCAGCGGTTTCCCGTCCAAAAACGAGGTAGTCGTCGTTTTCGTAGGCGACCTCATGATATCGTCTTCGGCCGCCTTGCTCGATTAACCAGAGGCGGGCATTGAGCGGTTGAGCTGTGCGAAAAGCGGGCCAATTGGGCCACCTGTGCCAATGGACTAACTGCCAGTAATCCATGCCAGCGCGCGCGAGGGATCGGTCGTCGAGCTGAAAACCGAGAGGTTCGATGAGGTGAAGGGTCGTTCTCGTCGCGGCACAGAGGCGCGCCACGTTCCCGGTGTTTGGCGCGATTTCAGGACAGACAAGAACCAGATGCATGCGGTGATTAAAGAGTCCTACAACTCAGCATAAGCCTCAAAAAATGATTCATTTTTCACCGGTGAACTCAGTCATTTGTTTTTGATAATTCACTTGCCACAGAATGAGGCCTTTTGCTGGGGCCGTCATGCCTGCGACGCGGCGATCGCATTGTTCTAACATCGGTAGAATTTCCTCCGGACGAAACTGACCTAGGCCGACTTGAACGAGGGTGCCGACAATTCCACGGCACATCTTATAGAGAAACCCATCCGCTTCAACGACGACCGTGAGATGTGGTCCGCGGCGGAAGACGGCGCACCGGGTAATATGTCGGACATAGGAACTTCGTTCGTAGCCTGGATTGCTGGCGAAACTGCGGAAATTGTGGCGGCCCACGAGCATCTTGGCCGCCGCTTTCATCGCGGTCACGTCCAATCGGCGGGTGACCTGCCAAGCGGTTCGGCGCAACAGGGGATCGAGGGCTGCGTGGTTCCAGATCAAATAGCGGTATTGCTTTCCGGACGCATCGAAGCGGGCATGAAAATGGGCGTGAGGATAGGATGCCGCCATGACGCGAACGTCTTCGGGCAAATGGGCGTTCAAGGCCAGGATCAGTTTACGGGCAGTCGCCCGCAATTCCGGTCGCGGCACGTCCAGGTGGACGACCATGCCACGGGCGTGGACACCGGTATCCGTTCGGCTCGAACCGACGACGCGAGGTTGGCAGGGGAAGATTTTTGCCAGGGCGGCTTCGAGCTGTTCTTGGACGGTGGGTGACTGCGGCTGCACTTGCCAGCCGAGATATCCGGTGCCGTCGTAGGCGATGGTCAATTTGATGCGCCGCTGGTGAGGCGCGGCGCTATCTCGCGGGTCTTTGCGAGTTCGTGATTCGATGCGGAACTCCGCGATGGACTGCCTCTCTTCGCCGTGCGGTTGCTCCGCCTTCATCCCAGCGAGAGGCTATCGAGGTAGCTTTGGAGCAACACCGCGGCGGAAGCGGAGTCCACCTTGCTGCGCTGATCTTTC
>JAYVTS010000483.1:0-4206 GCA_043788645.1 Verrucomicrobiota bacterium | reverse complement strand
TCGGCCTGGAACTCGACCAGACCGTTTACGCCTTGGATTCGACCACTATTGATCTTTGCCTGAAACTCTTTCCCTGGGCGCGATTCCGCCGCGCCAAAGCCGCCGTCAAACTGCATACGCTTCTGGACTTGCGAGGCTCCATTCCCGTGTTTATCTCGATTTCCGATGGAAAAATGGCCGATGTGCGCGTCCTGGATGAACTGATTTTAGAGGCTGGAGCTTTTTATGTGATGGATCGGGGCTATGTGGATTTTGAGCGTCTCTACCGATTTGTTCTGGCGTCGGCTTTCTATGTGACGCGCTCTAAAACAAACCTCCGGTTCCGCCGACTCGAATCACGCCCAGTGGAAGCGGGAACGGGAATTCGCAGCGACCAGATCGTCTGGCTGCGGAATCTCTCCAGCGTGAAGCATTATCCGGACAAGCTGCGGCGCAGCCATTACGTGGATCAAACGACAAGCAAAAGCTTGGTGTTTCTCACGAACAACTTTGAGTTGCCAGCGTTAGTCATAGCTTTGCTATACAAGAGCCGGTGGCAGGTAGAACTGTTCTTCAAGTGGATTAAACAAAACTTGCGCATCAAACACTTTTTCGGCAACAGCGACAACGCGGTGAAGACTCAGATTTGGATTTCCATCGCCGTGTATGTTTTAGTTGCGATCGTCAAAAAAGAATTGAAGTTGGAAATGAGAATGTGCAACATTCTGCAGGTTCTGAGCGTGAACGTCTTTTCAAAAAAGCCTCTGGCTCGATTACTTGCGAAAGTCAAATCGTAAGACCCAGAGAGTGACATTCGCAACCAGTTGATATTCAACTACTAATATCCGGATGGGAATGATTTCATATAAATCATCTGCAAAAGAATGACCCGCGCTCCGCCAGTAGACAACACCGGAAAGAAAACGTCGTGGAAAATGCGAGTAACATCACGGTGTGCCCGAACATGGATTCGGCGCTTCATTGTTTTCCATGGGACGAGGCATCCCCGGGAGATGGGGAAGGAGCAGATTCAGGCTTTTCTGACCCATCTTGCGGTCGCGGGGGAGGTCGCGGCATCCACTCAGAATCAGGCGCTTCACGCGTTCCTGTTTCTCTACCAGGATGTTTTGGGAACGGAGCCGGGTTGGCTCGACGATTTCGCTTTGGAGAGCCGAAAGCTGCTTACTTTGCTCGGTGGTGAGGATAAAGGGTTCCTGATTCGACTCCGAAGTTCGGGTGGGGACCACGAGGATATCCCCCCCACTCCAAGCATAGCGTTTTCCCGAAATCACCGGCTTCTATTAATGCGGCCAAATCCACGGCTCGCCGACGCGGAGGCTGAGTTCGATCCAGGTCATTCCATAGATAGGCGCCCTTAAAATCCGGATACTAGGGCACTAAGGTTATATTTTCTTCGCCCGGAATCAGTTCTCGCAAAAAGAGGTGATCGAGCAGTTCGCTGAGTCTCACTTCTCGCTCTACAAGTCGACCCTAGCACCTGCGCGCAACAATCGCTCCACGGTTTCGGAATTGTTCAACCGGGTCGCAGTCCATAAGGGTGCCATAGAAATTCCTAACTATACCTGAATCATTTGATTAAACAAACTATGTCTTCAATTTTCCTGTTCCTTCTCATCAATTCTTAACTACAGGTGGGCGAAAACTGTTAGGGGGTGTTCGGAGGGGCGGGGTGCGTTAAAGCATGAGCCTTTAAATCAAATTCAAATTTTTTTACGCCCCAGGGCGTGGGTTTTGAGTCGCCTTCGCTAATCTTATAAAAGTGGTCGAAATCAAAGCCCGTCAACGTCTGCGTTTGCCCCGTCATCGGCCACAATATTTCAACACTGGTGATGGACGTAGCCTGGCCAAGGCCAATTTCTTGCCGTAAGGGCGATGCCCCAAAACTACCGCCGCTACCGACCGTCTTAAAAATCGAGCGGGCGCCGGCCGCGCTGGCGGTATTCACCTTGATGCGGGCTCCCAATGCCGCTCGATTGGATTTCCGACCTTCCATTTTGAGAGTCAACCAATGGTTTCCGTGCCCCGGATTGAGAAAGAGTGCGCTCCGATAATTATCTCCAGTAAAAGCACCACCAATCTTCGTAAACACGTCCTGGTCACCGTCATTGTCGAAATCGGCAAAAGCGACGGCGTGACCTTTCTGAAGGTGGCCAAATCCCCCGGAAGTAGTCACATCCTGGAAAAAATGGCCCTCTGCATTTCGGAACATGCGGTTGGGAATCAAGGTTGAAATCTCGGGGTCGCCCGTCGCTAGATAAAAGTCCAACCAACCGTCATTGTCGAGATCACCAAAATTACTACCCATCGCGTGGAGTACCTTGTCGAGATGGGAGGCGACGGTGACGTCTTCAAAGGTACCATCACCCCGATTGCGATACAGCTTGGCCTTGGCCCCCTCCGAGGGCAATCCCAGCACGTCGGCCGCAATATCCCCAACGTGCTTGATTTGGTAGCCCGCGACAAAAAGGTCAGGTCGGCCATCGTTGTCATAGTCAAAAAACCAGGCGGGGAAGCTAAAAATCGGCTCGGTCACTCCGGCTGCAAGCGCCACATCAGTAAACTTCCATCGCCCTCCTTCCCCAGGACCGTCGTTGCGAAGCAACCGATTGGCTTGTCCGCGAATCGAGAGATAGAGATCGGGCCGACCATCACCATTGTAGTCGGCGGTGGTGACCGCTTTCACAAAACCCATGATCGTCACCCCATTGAGCGCGGCGCATTCGGTAAACGTCCCATCGTGGTTATTATGGTAGAGTTCACAGGGGTGGGGATCACCTTCACCGGATTCATTTCCAATAAAGGCGTCCAGCCACCCGTCTCCGTCGTAGTCGAGCCAGACGGCCGTCTGGGTCGGGTGAAAGCTCAACATCCCGGCTTCCTCGGTCACGTCGGTAAAGGTGCCGTCGCCATTGTTGCGGAGTAACGAATTGGGTTGGCGGCCGGCCAACCCCATCCAGGCCCCCCGCAACATCAGCACATCCAAGAAACCATCGTTATTATAGTCGGCCTGGATCAGGTTCAGACCGCCGGTCAGCCCCATGAGTCCCGCGGCTTCGGTCCGATCGGTAAAATGGCCGTCGCCTTCGTTGTGGAACAGTCGGAGTTGGCCTTTTAGCCCCCAAGTGGAGACCAGCAGATCGGTGAATCCATCATTGTCGAAGTCGTCGGCGACCACTCCGCCGGCCAGGTCATCCAAGTCAAGGCCTAGTGCTCCGGCCACATCCGGGAAACGTTTGATGTCATAATCGGAAGCGAATTTATCGGGTGGAATCAACCACTGTGCGGGTATTGATTCCGGATAGTCACCGAGGGTCATGCCCGCGAGATTGAGCAGCCAGCGGGCGCGGAGGTCGCTGGGGTCCTCCGTCAATTGCTCTTGCAGGAGTATACTGGCTGCCCGCGAACCCCGGAGCCGGAGATGGACTCCATTCTTGCTGATTGGGAATAGGCATGATTCGGGGTTATGACTGGCCAGGCAGTTTTCCTGTTCACCGATGCGAAGGTAACAGAGCGCCTTTCGGAACCGCAGGTCAGCCCGAAGTTTTTGGGGGAAACCGCGACCCGCCCCGGCCGCTTCCTGCTCGATATGGGTGATCGTTTGGAGGGCTTCTTCGCTCCGTCCGGCATTGAGCAATTCCAGGCTCAATTCAAAACGGAGGCGGCGCTGCTCTTGTCCGGCCGGTTCATTCGTGATCTTCCCCCGGAGGACTTCGATTCTTTGGACGTTCAAGAAGCGGGAACTTCCTGGATCCTGCCGGACCTCCATCTCGTGCAGCCGCTGGATCATCCGCAACGTGCTGGCCGCCGGCGGTTTCGTCGCCAATACGGGGGGCGAGGCCAAATTGCGCAGAGTGAAAAGGGTCAGGGGCCACCAAACTCCGGTACAAACAGTGAAGGACCAGACACCGCGCTGATTCATGCAGATAACTGGGGCGCAGATGAAGTCTCGACAAATCTTCCGAACTCTCGATCAACGTCGGCGGCGACCGACTTGGTTGCCCGGGCGCTTCTCCGTCTCATTGCGGAAGGCTGAGTTTCGGAATTAATTCCCAATGGTTGCCCCAGGTGATCGCTTATTTTAGTGACCCGATTCAGGCACCTTGTCGCTGATAGGACGCGCCTTTTCTCCCCGACTAGCTGTTGATTACAAATTGTTTGCGAGAAGATTCTGGACACCCCCTCCGCCGTTTTTTATCGTTCGGGATG
>JAYVTS010000482.1:0-18711 GCA_043788645.1 Verrucomicrobiota bacterium | reverse complement strand
TCACGGTGGGGGTCTCGGCGTTAATCACCGTATTGGTATCCTGCTGGCCGTTGGAGACAAAAACGCGTTTGCCATCGGGAGAACAAACGACCGAGTTCGGATCCGCTCCGGTGATCAATTGACCATTTTGACCCACGGCAGGATCAACGAAGGCATCGAAGGCCGCCCAAGCCCCCACTCCGATACGAATCACCGAGACAGAGTTATCACCCGCATTGGCGACGTAGGCCCAATGTTTATCCGGTGTAACGGCCACCGCCTGGGGCTGGCGTCCCACCGGAATCTCAGCGAGGACCTCAATCGAGTCGGGCCGAATGACGGAGACACTATTGTCGCTGGTATTGACCGCCCAAATCAACTTGTCGTCGTTGGAAATGGCAATCGTTGTCGAGTTGGCTAGAATTTGCTCTCGCTGAAAGAGTGTGAGAGCCAGTAGCGCGACGGTGCGGAGAGAGCGCACCGGCCGCGGTGTGAGGGTTTGAAGATTCATGGTTAAAATAGAGAGAATTTCGCGATCAAAATCGAGGCGATTTATCCGTTTGAAATCATCTTGTGGGCCAGAGAGTGCCAAAGGATTTAAGAACTGACTATCAAGGTTAACACTCATTTAGGGTTAGGGGCACCTACCGGATTCCGTAGGTGCCAGCCCCTAGCCCGGATAGTTCATACTCTTCAAGGCGATCCCGTCGTATTCAGTGACTGGACTTGTTCGCCCTTTTATCGCCCGTCGCCGTTTCCATTCTCGCCCCTCGTCGGCCGCGCCGAGGCACGAATCGTTTGCTACATTTTACTAGGGCCCGACAGGATCTCGCCTGGGCATCTGCCATGCTTCGGGTAAAGGGAAACGGATGGTCCATTTCCAACCCGCCGACCCAGATGCCGACGCTCCCAGGAAGTCGTGACAAAAGGAGATCCGCACAACGAGGCTTCCTCTTGCCCTACTTCTTCTCTTCTTTTTTTTCCTCTTTCTTTGGCTCTTCCTTTACCTCCGCCAACACCAGTTTGGCTCCGGTATCAATCATGATTCCCGGCAGGGCCTCCTCCAATCGCTTCACGCCTTCAGGTGTGACCTTCGTCTGCCACAGGTAAAGCGAGCGCAAATGCTTCATTCCTTTCAAATTATCGAGCCCCGCATCCGTCACCGGGGTTCCGTACAGGTTGAGATACACGAGATTGGCCAAACCCTTTAGCTGAACAAGGCCGACGTCGGTGATCCCAGTCAATTCCAGCCCAAGCGCTTGCAATTGATTGAGTTTTGCCAATTCGGCGAGGCCGGCGTCCGTTACTTTCGTCGTTCCCAATCGAAGATCGACCAAGCTGGTAACCTGCCCAATGTCTTTGAGGGCCGCATCCGTGATTTCGCCCCCTTTGAGACGGAAATTGGCCTCTTTCCACGGCACGTTTTGCGCGATCGGTCGGGGTTCGACGCCCAACTTAGCGAGCGCCGAAATTGCCGCCGCTTCGCCCGCCGCCGGAGCAAATTCCTTGGGCAATTCCGGCAAGGGTGGCAGAACTTTCCGGGGCATCGCCGGAGCCCCACTTGTCGTTGCCGCGTCCGGCGTGGTCTTGGCGACCACTTTGATGACGTAGTCGTCCGGCCAAACGGCTCCTTGTTCGATCCAAGCGGCGATCTTCTTGATGGCCCCTTCCGGCAGAGGTCCACCCTCCGGCGGCATGAGTTCATCGTTGTCTTTCGGCAACGTTAGACGTGTATGTACCGGACTTTTCGCTAAATTACCCGCCACAATCGCAGCGTCGCCCGTCTTTCCGCCTTTGAACGCATCCGTCTTTTGATCGAGGCGGAACTTGCTCTTCTGTTTTTCAGGCCCGTGGCATTTGAGGCAATTCTCCGCCAACAACGGGGCAATTTCTTTGACGAAATCAATTTTGTCGTCCGCCCGGAGTGGGGCGGTGCCGATGATTGCGGCCAGCGAAAGACCCGTGGCCAATCCAGAAGTAACGATGCGGTTCATGTGCGTAGTTCGACATCAGAGCCGGACGCGATCCAAAGGGAAGACATTCGACAGTGATGCGAGAGTCTAGAACACGAATTGTGCCCGATGGAAGTCGCCAGTTGCGAACTTGGACGAATTTTGCGGTTTTCACTCTTTTCTACCGCTTCCTACTTTCCATCATGAACCCGACCTCCCACAGTTCGTAAAAATGGCTCCAAAATCGCAACTCGGTTAGACGCCTCCCCGCCACGACCTCATGAATCCTCGCCCCATCTCCGCTCCGACCACGACGCGTCGCAGCTTCCTCAAAGCTAGCCTTTTCACCGCGGCCGCCGCGCCCTTTATTGCCAGCGATCTCCTGGCCAAACCGCCTTCGAGCCTGGTGCGTCACGCCAGCTTTGGTACCGGTGGAATGGCGTGGGCAGACCTGACGTCGATCGCGAGTCATCCCTCGGTTCGGATCGTTGCGGCGGCGGAAATAGACGAGACGCGGACGTTAGAATTCCGCAAAAAGTTCCCCGAAGCCCGAGTCTACCAAGACTACCGTGAGCTGCTCGACAAAGAAAAGCTCGATTCAGTGAATGTCTCGACGCCCGACCACATGCACGCTCCGATTGGTATGGCGGCGTTGAATCGAGGAATCCACGTCTACGGCCAAAAGCCGCTGACCCATGATCTCTACGAAACGCGTCGATTGACCGAAGTCGCCCACAGAAAAGGGTTGGTCACGCAAATGGGAATCCAGATCCATTCCAATCAAGAATACCGACTAGCGGTTGTATTGGTGCAGTCTGGGGTGATCGGAAAAATCCGGGAAGTTCATACCTGGAGTGACAAGGATTGGGGCGATACCGTACCCAAGCCGTCTCGCGTCGACCCCGTTCCCACAGGATTGAACTGGGATCTGTGGCTCGGGGTTTGCGCCGCTCGGGAATTTATCGGTGCGGGGTGGTATCATCCTGGCAACTGGCGACGTCGCCTGGATTTCGGCACCGGCACCTTTGGAGATATGGGTTGCCACATCTTTGATCCCGTCTTCAAAGCCGTCGGGCTGACGGCGCCGCTCAGCGTCCGGAGTGAAGGCGCGCCTCCGAACGCCGATTCCTGGTCCAACAACGCGGTGATCAAATACGTCTTCCCGGCCACCCGCTATACGGTGCCCGGCCGGATTCCGGTGACGTGGTACGACGGACACCAAAAGCCTCCGGCTGAAATCATCTCATTGCTGGAAGGTCGCAAATTGCCGGACCAAGGCTCGATCTTGATCGGAACCGATGGCGTGTTAGTCATTCCGCACGTCGAGCAGCCCATTCTTTTGCCCGACGCCAAGTATCGAGGAATAAAGCGGCCGGAACTGAAGACCGCCGATCATTGGCATCAATTCGTCGATGCGGTGCGTGGCCTGGGTAAAACGTCGGCAAACTTCGACTATGCAGGGCCGCTCACGGAATCTGTTTTGCTGGGGAGTGTCGCCACTCATTTCCCGCAGACGACGCTGGAATGGGATGCGAAACATCTACGATTTACTAACGAAAAATCCGCAAACCAATACGTGCGGCGATCCTATCGAAAAGGCTGGGAAACCAAGGGATTATCTTAGAACTGGCTCGCGGTATGGTTGCCCGAGTCACTCTTGAAATCGCTCTCCGCAAGGAGTTTGATTATTCCATCCCCGCCGACCTGGCAGGCCGAGTGGTAATCGGGTCCCGCGTTAAAATACCGTTCGGTCCGCGCCTCGTACTGGGAATCGTAACCGCCCTCGCGGAAACGTCCACCCACACTAATCTTAAGCCCATCGCGGCCCTCATCGGCGCGCAAAGTTTAGTAACCCCGAAGGTTCTCGCGCTCGCCCGCTGGATCGCCGATTACTACTGCTGTCCGCTGGAGATTGCGCTCAAAAGCGTGTTGCCAGATTCGGTCCGCAAAGAAGAAACCGGGTGGCGCGAACGATTGCATGTCTATTACGTCGCGGCCGTCGGCGAGGTGCCCGACTTGACCAAACGCCAACAAGAGATTTGGCGTATCCTCGAAGAATGGCGGGACCTTCCACTCCAAGACCTGCTCCGGATCGGCGAAACCACCGCCGAGACAATCCGCCGACTGGAAGATAAGGGCCTCGTTCGAATCTGTCTTAAGATTGATGAACGCGATCCCTATGCGCGAGACGTCATCGTTCCCACTCAAATGTTGGCCCTCAATCCGGAGCAAACACTTGCTCTCGCACCGATCCGGGCGGCGATGGAAAAGGTGAGATCGGGCGAAGACAATCGACCGTTCCTCCTCCACGGCGTGACGGGTTCCGGCAAAACAGAGATTTACCTCCAAGCCATCGCCCAAACTCTGAGGGACGGAAGGGGTGCGATCGTGCTCGTGCCGGAGATTTCGCTCACGCCCCAAACGGTCGAGCGATTTAAGGCCCGATTTAGCACCGGACCCCAGGCCACGATGGTTGCGGTGTTACACTCGCATTTATCGAGTGGTGAACGTCATGACGAGTGGCACAAAATTCGCCAAGGCCGCGCCCGAATTGTCATCGGCGCCCGATCCGCCATTTTTGCGCCCGTTGAGCCATTGGGCCTGATCATCGTGGATGAAGAACACGAGCACTCGTATAAACAGGAAGAAGCGCCCCGCTATCATGCCCGAGACGTAGCCGTCGTGCGGGGGCAGCGCGAAGGGGCAGTCGTCGTGCTCGGCTCCGCGACGCCCTCCATGGAGAGCTATCACAATGCGAAACGCGGCAAATACCACCTCCTCCAACTCGCCGGGAGGGCCACCGAGCAAAAGATGCCGATCGTCCGAGTGATCGACCTCCGGACGGAAGCGCGAAAAACCAAAAGCGGCGCCACGGCGATCTTTTCCCACGAGCTTAAAGAAGCCATGACGCAACGCCTCGAACGTCGCGAACAAACTATTCTGTTCCTCAATCGCCGCGGATTCAGCACCTCGCTGCAATGTCCCAAGTGCGGTTACGTGGCGGGTTGTCCCAATTGCAGTGTGTCGCTCACCTTTCATCGAGCCGCGCAAAAACTGATGTGCCACGTCTGCGGCCATGAGGAAGTTGTCCCCAAAGAATGTCCCAATCAAGAATGCCGCAATCCCGCCATCCGATTCTCAGGACTCGGCACCGAAAAAGTCGAAGACACGCTGACCCGACTCTTTCCGAAGGCTCGCATTGCCCGCATGGATCGCGACACGTTGAAACGAAAGGATGATTATCGCCGGATCCTGGATGAGTTCCGGACGGGCAAACTCGACATCCTGGTCGGAACCCAAATGATTGCGAAGGGTTTGCACTTTCCGAACGTGACGCTCGTGGGGGTCCTCTACGCGGATCTCAGCCTCCATGTGCCTGATTTCCGAGCCGGCGAACGGACGTTTCAATTACTCACACAGGTCAGCGGTCGAGCGGGTCGTGGGGAGGTAGAAGGCGAGGTATTTGTGCAAAGTTTCACGCCGTTTCATCCGGCGATTCAATATGCGCGTCGGCATGATTTTTTAGGATTTTACGATCAAGAAATTGAGTTCCGTGATCAGTTAAAATACCCGCCCGCGGCGCGCATCGCATTGCTCACCCTCAAAGGCCGAAACGAAGAGAAGGTAAAGTTCACCGCCGATGCCGTGCGTCAGGAACTCGACCGTCGATTGGGCACCTGGCGGGATCTCATCATGGCCGGGCCCGCGCCCGCGCCCTTGTTGCGGGCGGAGACTTTCTATCGGCATCAGATCATGTTACGCACGAAAGCCATGTCGCGGTTGAGCAAAGAACTCACCGAACTTCAAACTGGTTTTCCGTTGCCCGACGATCTCACCCTAACCATTGATATTGATCCGGTGAATTTGGTGTAAAGTCCCGAGTTTCTTGCGGTGGGACGAGAATCCGCACGAGCCTGGTCTGGGTTTGGAATGGCAGGCATGCCTTTGAGTTGGCGGAATTGAAGAACTAGCTCGCCGAGAGTCTCGCTCCACCAACGCCCTTCCCATCACCCCACTGATGCCTATTTCAGCGACGCAATAAACTCCACCAGATTTCGTAGCTCTAGCTTGGTCAATTGTTCGCCAAACCCATCGGGCATACCCGAGAGCCCCGTCTCTCGGGAGGTAATCTCAGACTTCTTCAGTTTCAAGAGACCGTCTTCCGGAGAGTTAATGACCAATTCATCCCCGTTTTCCGACTTAATCACTCCCGCGTAGGCGGTGCCATTTTTCAAAGTCACCAGGAGGTTCTCAAAGCCCTGCGCAATCGTCGCATTCGGGTGTACAATGCTTTGCACAATATAAGCCCGATCATGCCGAGAAATAATCCCGGTTAACTCTGGTCCGACTTCTCCGCCTTCACCCCCTGCTTTATGGCAACGGAGACAACTGACCTCCGCCTTTTCAAAAAAGATTTTTCGCCCCTCTTCCGCATTGCCCCCCGCCATCGCTATCCGCCAGGGAGCGATGTCATCTTTGGCATCCAACGCCGCTTCGTATTTGGCCAGCGCCGACTTGAGGGCCGGGTGTTTGCCGGCCGCTTCCAGGACGTCAAGACGCAATTCATCGGGAACCTTGCCCGCCAACAAATCACCCATCCAGGTCGTCAAGAAAGCATCGATTGCAGGACCCGAAACCCCGGCCATGGTCGCGAAAGCATTTTGCTTTTCTGAGAGCGAACCTTGCGCAATCACCGCCGCTAGTTTTTCAACCGGATCGGTGGCCGACTTCGTCGTACCCTTCGCGTTAGCGGACGTCGGCGGAGCTTCAACCCCGAGCTTCACGGCGGCCTTGCGAACCGCTTCATCGGTATCCTGCGCCGCGGCGTTCAACGCGGCGAGGTATTCAAGAGACTGCATTTTTGACAGAGCGGTCAACGCGGCCACCCGTGTCGCCCCATCGGCCTGCACGCCCGTAACGAGCTTGGCCAACGTTTCCGAAGTTCCGCTCAATCTGAGTTCGCCTGCGGCCCGGGCTGCGGCCGCCCGAACTTTGTTTGGAGCCCCCGTCAGCACTGCCTTCGCAACCGGCGCCAGCGCCTCGCCGGGAATCTTGGCGTCCCGAGCAAACGTCGTCGGCCGCGACAGGCCAGTCACCCAATCCCGAGAACTGTTCTTGGGCCAAGCGGCCAGCATCGCCAAGGCCTCGGCCCGATGCGATTCAGCCGCCGTATCATTCGCCGCAAAAGTCGCCAGTGCTTCGGCCGTATCCTTCGTACCATGACGCAAGTTAGCGTTCAAAACACGACGTGCGAGCGGATCACCCATCAACGGTTGGGTAATCAGTTTGGCGAGGTTTTCCATCGCCCCGTTAATCGGCAAATCGGCAATGGCACGGGCCGCTTCCAGCACGAGTTTGGGATTTGCATCGGCCAAAAATCGGCTGATTTCGTTTCGCTGCAATTTGCGTAGCGTCAATAACACCCCCATCCGGACCGAGTCATTTTCATCGCCGGCCGCAGCCAGTAGATCGTCCGCATCAGCGCACAAAGACAAGGCATGAACCGCCGAATGTCGGACATGGGGATCGGTATCGGCATTGGCCTTCAGCATCGCTAAGAGCGCGGGAATGGACTCGCGGCGGCCGAGTTTCCCAAGCGCCAAAGTGGCCAAAGCCCGCGCGTGGGCATCCGCATCCGTCGTGAGGCCAGCGAGCGCATCGTGCGCCCGACTATAACGAGCCTCGCCGAGCACTCGTGCGGCATTTCCACGGACCTTCGACTCTCGATCCGTCAGGAGTGGCAAGAGCGCGTCCAAGGGTTCGCTCTTCGCGCCGACGCGCGTCGCTTGGGTCGCGTGAGCTATTTGGCCGAGTGCCCAAATAGCGTGCAAACGGGATTGCACCGTGGCTCCGGTCCGTGCCACCGAGATGAGTTGCCCCGTAGACGCCTCACCCCGATTTGCGAGTTCATATTGGGCCCCTTGGCGCACGCGATAGTTGGGGTGAGGCAGCCACTTCGCCAATTCCTCAGAACTCCGCTGCGCAAAGCCCGCTTTGAGCAGGGCCTGCGTCTCTTTAACGAGTGCATCATTAATATGTGCTGGATCGAAAAATCGGTAGATGCGTCCCTTGCCCACCGGTTCCCAGCCGTCCACCCAGTCCGATACCCAATAGGCACCGTCTGGACCCCAAAAACCATCGGTGGCTTCAATCGCCCAGATATGTTTCTTGTCCTCAACAATCTCAAAGCTCGCGCCTTTCGGTTTCAGTTTGAAACTCATAATCCCCGAACCCGCGCCGCTGCCTCGGAAATCGCACAGCGTATAAGTCCCCTGCCACTCGTCGCCCAGACCCGTCCCGGGATAATACGCAACGCCGCTGGGGCCGGAAGTAATGTTCTTAATCGGAGGAGTCAGATACGCGGGTTGAACCTCGTTTTGCGGATACCACATCTTTTCAGAATTCCACGGACCTCGCGGATTCGGCGCATTGGCCCCCTCAAGAAATTGCCAACCGATGCGCCACCCGCTGTCGCCTCCCTCAATCAAATACGTCCAACGCGCTTGATCGCCCCCATCCGAATTGTTGTCGCCGGTGAACAGATCGCCCCATTCGTCAAACACCAATTGCTGGGGATTTCGCAGGCCTTGATAAACCATCTCCATTTCGGTCCCATCCGGATTACACCGGAAAATAGCACCACAATCCGGAGTGCCGACCATTCGCCCCTCCGTTTTCATCATGGAAGCGCGGTCGCCGATGCTGAAATACAGTTTCCCTTCCGGTCCCCAAACCAAACCGTGAAGGTCGTGCCCCAAGAATCCCACCCGAATCCCGTGCCCATAACTGATGCTCCGGCGGCTATCAGCAATCCCATCGTAGTCTTCGTCATGCAAGCGCCAGATATTGGGGATGTTAGCAAAATAAACATCCTTCCCCCGGGCCAGAACCCCGGACGCCACGCCATCAAGTGGGGTGGCAAAATTATCAGCGAACACCTTCGACGTATCGGCCTTTCCTTTCCCGCTCGCATCCCACAGCACGCGGATCCGTTCGCTGTTGAGGTAGTAGTTTTTCATCCCGGCCTCACCGAGATGGCGTTTCATCATGTCGAGGCGGTCTTCCACCGATTTGCAGGCCAAATCTTCGTCAAGCCAATCCATGATTCCACGAATATCGGGGACGCCGCGCCAGGCACGGAATGATTCCGCCACGTAGACCCGGCCGTCATCGGCCACATTAAACGCCACGGCCTGGCTCACATCCGGTTCGGCCGCCCAAAGTTCACCCTTCCAACCGGGAGGGATTTGAAAACGCTTGAGGTTTTTCTCCCCTTCGTCGGAAGCGACCGCGATTTTGGGGACGTCAAACGCGCCTTGAGGACCGAGCTTGTGCTGGGCCAAACTGGCCGAGGGAAGCGCGGCCAACGTGGCGGCGATGGCCACGGCAACACGGATCTGCGTGCGAGGAGAATGCGGCATACAACCCTGCATCATACAAACGGACCTCCCCAACGCAAGGCAGGGGCGAGCCAATCAGAAATTTTTCACAGTTGCTTGAACTCTCTCGTTGGTGATTCGTTCAGAGGGAGATAATCTCTGCCCAGATGATACGCGTCTCTTTCCCTGACCTCGCCCTTCGCTTGGCACTGCCGCCGACGGTTCCATTGGCCCTGGCCCTGGCCCTGGCCGTCGTCGGCCGAGGCGGATTCCTTCGTGCCGCCGACGTCGTCGGGCCGAAACCGGCGGATCTGATCGCTGCCGTGGCCCCTTCCCTGGTGCGCGTGGAACTGGAATTGCAATTTGACAAGGGCGAAGCTCCGACGGGCGCGATGGACCACGACCCCGGTTCACGGCAGCACGCCAATCATTCTCTCGCCGAAGTCATCCGTGAAGAGCGTCCGCTCGAAGATGCCGGGTTTGTCATCGCTCCCGACACCGTTGTGATCGCGGATGCCACCATTCACCCCCGGTTCATCAAGAGCATTCGGGTCGTGTCGCGGGGCGGAAGTTCTCCGGCCACCGTCAGCGCGTACAGTCGGGGGGGCTGGTTTGTGGTTTTGAAACTAGAGCACCCGTTGCCGGATGCCAAACCACTCGAATTCGTCACCGGCTTGAAACCAGCCTACGTAGCCACCTACTTCCGTGCGGAAGGCGGGATGATCTCGGATTTGGCACCGTTCGGTGGGCGCTTCCAGTTGCCGGACGGGCGCCCCGGCTATCGCGTCGCCGAACATACCGGGGTCGCCATCACCACTAACGGGACGCCCGTCGGATTGGTCTTTTCACACAAGCTCCCGTTGGATGATTCATGGCAAGGTTCACCCTTGACCAAGCCTGTGTTGGACGCGGCCGGTCTCGCGCAGGCCACTCAAGAGTTGTCGGCCCACAGTCGGGATATCTTGCCGCGGGTCCGTCTCAGTTTTCGGAGTCCCAAAACACCGGCGGGTCAGGGTCGTGAACGGTTTCGTAACCCCGAAGGAGAATCCGAGACCGACGACACCACCGAACGGGATGTGCTCGGCCTCGCGTTGCCGGGCAATCAGATCGTCGTGCTGGCCAATCTCAAACCGGGAACCACGGCGCGATTGCAACGGATCACGGTTCATCCGCAAGGGGCAACTGAGCCGCTCACGGCCAAATTCGTGGCCTCGCTCCGGGATCTCGGAGCATTCATCATTGAAACGGAGCCCAACCTGCCTCACCACGCGGCCGTCTACTCGGGCGACCTGCGGGATTTGCTCGAACAACTCATTCTTAATGCCGACATTGATCTCCAAGGAGAGACGCGGAAGGACCATTTCCATGAAACTCGTTTCGGGTTGTTGCGCACCGGTCCGCGGCTGGAGTCATATCCGGAACTGGGAGACATGTCCGACGCCGACAGCACCTTTTTGTTTACCACGGATCGACAACTCATCGCCCTCCCGCTCACCCGCCGAGAGCGGCCTGGGCAAAAAACGGAACGTTGGAATCGGCACGAAATAGATCTCACCCCCGCCCGGCTTTTGGCCCAAGCGGTGGCCAAACTCCCGGAAGGCTCCGACCCAGCCAATGTGCCGGTGGCGGAAGCCGACGAAAATAGAGTGGCCTGGTTGGGCGTAGAACTCCAGCCGCTCACCCGCGAATTGGCCCGAGCCAATGGCGTGAGTGACCAAACCCGGGACGGAGAATCCGGCGCGTTGGTGACCTTTGTTCATCCCGATTCGCCGGCCGCACAAGCCGGATTGACCCCGGGCGCCGTCCTACTTCGCCTCCACGCCCCCAGCGAACCGGCCCCCATTGAGATTCACTTGGACGAAGATCTTACCCGAGCCCAATCCTTTCCATGGGATCACCTCGACGAAGTCCGGGAACAGTATTTTGATCGGCTATGGAGTCCTTGGACACCGGCCGAAAATGCGTTTACCCGAGCGCTGACCGACCTGGGATTTGGCACCAAATTTGTCCTAGAATACTACGCGGATAGCCAGCTACGAAAGCACGAATTTGAGGTGGTTCCCAGCCCGACCCACTTTGATTCTGCGGCGCGATTTAAATCCGCACCCCTAGGTCTGACGGTGCGAAATCTGACCTTTGAAGTTCGACGCTACATGCAGCGCAAGGTCGATGAACCCGGCGTCGTGATCTCAAAACTGGAACCCGGATCCAAAGCCAGTGTCGCCGGATTGAAGCCGTACGAGATTGTCACCCACGTCAATGAACAACCGGTCAAGACGGTCGAAGAATTTGAAAAACTGGTGAGCGCCGGTGGCGAACTCAAGTTCTCGATCAAACGCATGGCCAAAGGCCGCATTGTGACCATCAAGGGATGATGAATGTAACAAAACCCCGAAAATGGACGATCCAACGCCATTCGAGCTGAGAATCAAAGTTCCGACCAATGCCTTATTCGCAACCCAAATCAACCCCGTCCGGTCGGGCTCAACCACGCCTGCTCGGCGGCGAATCTTAATCATTGACGATCACCCGATGCTCCGCATTGGGCTGAGTTCGATCATTAATAAGGCCTACGGACTAGAAGTTTGTCGGGAGGCGGGGACGTGTTCGGAAGCGTTAAAAGCAATCCCAGAATGCGATCCCCATTTGATCCTTCTCGACCTCACGTTGCCCGACCGCAGTGGACTGGAATTGCTCGGCGACATCCAAGCGATCCGTCCGGAGATCCCGGTATTAATTGTGTCGATGCACGACGAAATGCTCCACGCCGAGCGAGCGTTGAAAGCCGGTGCCCGCGGTTACCTCATGAAAGGAGCAAGCGGCGCAATAGTCATCGAGGCGATCCGAACTGTGCTCGAAGGTCGTGTGTTCGTCAGTGAACGTTTGTCCGCTGAACTACTCAGCAGCCTCAGCCGACGCGGCACGACCCAGAGTTCTGCACCTAAGGGGACGCTCACGGATCGAGAATTTGAGGTATTTCGGCTAATTGGCGCAGGCAAAAGTATTCGATATATCGCCGAACAATTAGGATTGAGTCCTAAAACAGTAGACGTTCATCGTGCGAACATTAAACAAAAACTGAAAGTCGAAGATATCCCGACCCTCACTCGCCAAGCGGTCTGCTGGGTGGAAGGCCAACGAGTTAATCCGCTGCCCTAAAGCCCGTTGATGCCTCGATTACCTGACGCACCACGATCGTCTTGCCCACCTGCCTCGAGCCCGCCAAAACCTGCACAAAACGACGCTTTTCCTTCAGGCGGTTTAACAGTTCTTCGTGAATTTTTTGGCGGATGATACAAATTACTTGATGTGGCGAGTAAATTTACTCAATAGGGTGAAGAGAGTAAACGAGCACTGAAAGCCACCCATCCGGTTTGAAACACCACTGCCTACGGCACACGGACGGCACGCACACGGAGGAAGGCGTGAGCCGCAGAAATGGGGAACCGGACGGTCACCGTGAGAGCGTACTCAGCGTTACCCGGCCTGCGGTCGGTGCGACCCACCGATACCAAAGCGTTCGTCCGGTCATCAGGCCATGGTTTGGTTCCGTGGGTTCAAGGGTCGCTCTGCGGTTATTGGCGTTGATCGTATTGGAGCTACCGGTGAGAACCTCCGCCTGGCTCCACGCATCATTTTCCGGAGCCCGGGTCAAAACGAGATGCAGCTGAAAGGCTCCACCAAGATGGTAACAACATGGGCCAAACCTGAACCCACTGCGCCAAGATGTACCGTCCCGTTAGCAGGCGCATTCCAATGAAACCACAACGTACCGCCCACGGGGAGTTGGGCGCGACTGACCGTTTCCCCTGATTCCAAGGTTGCTCCGGAGGTATCTCCAATAAAGGAAACGACGTCACCAGAAACGACTTTGCCCGAAGCGAATGCATCGCCTGCCTGAACGAGGCGGAAAACACACTCTAACCAGACACAAGCGTTTAAGAGCGACCGAAACCAACGCACCGTCGTACGGTGGTCGATGCCTCGGTTTGAGTCAATGTCGGGCGAACCAGGACTCGTATCATTCGCCCTCGGAAACTCATCCTTACCCACAGAAATGGGTTCGTAACAATCAGTTCTTGATGATGAAGACTCCCGGTCATGCTGGATGCGCTACGAACCGTTGGACGGCGAGTGCGCAAAGAAGGGTTGGCCCGCATGAATCTTCGCGCCGCCGAAACGCCGTCGTCGCTGAAGCAAACGATAGTCAAATACTTTATCCGGGAGTTCCATCGGAGATATCGCTGGGGATGGGGAGAGTTAATCGTGAAACCGCCCAAATTCGCGCTCAAACGCCTGGCGCAAATACATATTAACTTGATTATTATATTTACATGACATGATTAGGTAAACTTTATAACATAAAACTTTATTTTATTGCGCAAAAAGTCGTTCTATTTATATTGACTTACTGTCTCTCTAAATTGTGAGTTGCAAACATGTTGACAATAATTTTATATTGGCGACATTCTAATATATTATGCCTGGATTGTTATTGTTTATTTGTAAAAACTTCTTCAGCATGTTGTCGGGATATTTATATTTACAAATTTTGATGGGCGCCATCGTGCAAGTCCCTGAAACCTCCCGGAGCCCCGATGGACAGGTCTTCATGGATGCCAGCCGACCCTTCAATCGGGACGTTTCATTTCAAAACGGTCCTGGGTGCGCAATACCAGCCCTGGCTGGCCATATGGCCGATGGTTTGCAGCCGATCCATCCAAACCCGATGCGTGTTCGGGTCAAACAG
This sequence comes from Verrucomicrobiota bacterium, assembly GCA_043788645.1. GTDB lineage: Bacteria > Verrucomicrobiota > Verrucomicrobiia > Limisphaerales > UBA9464 > CANIZL01. The sequence goes on along the minus strand of JAYVTS010000482.1, from coordinate 4,651 downwards.
ATCGAAATAGATCGAAATAGATCGTAACGGACGTGGACACGTTTGATGACACGCAAGACGAGTCGGCTTTCACTAATTTGGGGCGTGCCTCACTCGGTGTATTCCAGACTGGCGGGCGATTCGGCGATCCCCAGCGCTCCTCTTTACCCCCAGAATTGGAGTTGTCGGCTCGGAGCGATTTCTGTCGGTTGAGCGACGCGACTCGGTGCGCCAAGGTTCGCGCACGCAATGGAAACTTTGAAGCAATTGCTGGACCTTTTTCTGCATCTCCAGGATCATCTGACCGCGTTTACCACCGAACACGGCCCGTTGGTCTACGCGTTGCTTTTCGGCGTTATTTTCGCAGAAACTGGACTGGTGGTCACTCCCTTTTTGCCGGGTGATTCATTGCTCTTCGCCGTGGGCGCGGTGGCCGCCGACCAAAAGTCCGGCCTTAACGTGTTCGTCGCCGCCGTGGTCATCCTGAGCGCCGCGTTTTTAGGAGACAACGTCAACTATTGGGTCGGCAAACTCATCGGTCGGCGCTTGGCCACTCGGTATCCCCGTTTCATCAAGCCAGCCCATTTGCACCGCACCGAAGCCTTTTTTTCTAAGTACGGCGGCAAGACCGTCATTCTCGCACGGTTCGTCCCGATCGTGCGAACGTTCACGCCTTTTGTCGCCGGCATGGGGGCAATGAATTTTCCCCGTTTTCTCGCCTATAGCGTGGTCGGTGCTCTTTTGTGGGTCGGACTGATCCTGCCGTGCGGCTGGTTCTTCGGTGCCATTCCTGTCGTGAAGAAAAACTTCGAGTTCGTGGTGATCGGGATCGTGTTCGTCAGCGTGCTGCCCATGCTGTTTGAGGTTTGGAAAGCACGCCGTGAACGAAACAGCGATGAGTGATCAGTGCCGATTGATGGACATCACATCCCAATCTTCGTCAGTTCTTTGTCGAGGACCAATTGGAATTCCTGTAAATCTTCCCGTGACGGTCGATACCCCTTCTCTTCGGGAATCAATCCAGGCCGACCATACTGGTCCACATGCCAGGTCGCCTTCTTGCCATCACTGAAGACTACTTTGCCGCTGACCACCATGGCGGGTTGAGTGACTGCGTCGACTGAGACCGCGAGTTTTCCAGGGGCGGGACCCGCGGGTGTCGTCAGCGGGGAAACGGGCGCAGGCGGTGGAGCCGGTGCGGGTTCAGGGTCTTTCGGGAGCACTTTGAGATCATCGACCAAAAAACGGGTCTCCATGTAAGTCAGTTTGAGTCCGAAATCCGCCTCCACTCGTTTTTGGAGTTCGGCCAATTTCATGCCGTCTTGAACCCACTTTTGGGCTAGCTGTTTCTGTGCGTCGGTAAGCGAAGACATGGAGACACCTTAGAACCGCGACCCTCGGCGGCAAGTTACGCTGAACACCTGATTCTCCTCCTTTCCCGCTCTTCCTTGGGTGCCGGGTGTCCGACACGTTGATTGCCGGAATCATGAGTGACTCGAAGAAGACCAGTTTCTTCCGCCAAAGTGCTTGGATGGTATTAGCCACGGTCGCCAGTGGTATGGCGATGATGCTGGTGCATAACTTGGTTCGTAAACGGGACGCAACTGCTTACGTCGAATTTAAGACGTTGCTCAGCTCGTTCTACGTCATCGCGGCGATTGGCGGCGGACTGTGGACCTTGTTCGCGCAGCAGGCGGCGGCCGCGGTGACTGAGACGCAGGTCCGCTCTGTCGCCGCCGCCGCACGCCGCGTCCTATTCGTTACCTTGGCCCTTTGGCTGCTGGCAGCCGTCGCCTTAGCCTTTCGGCAAGATTACCTCGTCTCCTTGTGGAAACTGTCGAATCCAGCGGCTCTTTGGGCGACCTGGGCGTTGGGGTTGCTGACCTTGTGGGCGTCGGTTTTACGCGGTTTGGTACAAGGACGGCAGCAGTTTTTTGAATTGGGCTGGATGGCCATCTGCGACGGATTTGGACGGCTAACCGGGGTTTGGATTGCACTGACAGTTTTCGCGGCCTTAGCAGCGGGTGTCATGACGGCTGCGGTGGTCGGAGTCAGCCTCGCACTCGTGGTTGGATTTCAGGGGGCGCGATCTGTGCTTTTGTTGAAAGGCGGAACCGTCGCGTGGAGGCCGTGGTTGCGAGGATTTGTACCTCTGGCGATGAATGCCGCGGCGCTGCAACTTTTCCAACAATATGACCAATTGTTCTGGCCGGCAACGGTGCCCGCAGATCGGCTCCAAGAATGGAATCTGGCTAGTCTCTACGCGCCTGCTCAGACCATTGGTTTTGCGATCACTCAATTTGCGGTGCCACTCGCACTGGTGATGTTGCCTCGCCTCGCCCGAAGCGTGGCCATGGGGGAAAAAACCGATTCCCTGAAACTCACCTTGCTGGCCACCTTGATCATGAGCGGCGGGGCGGCGGTCGGGTGTACTTTATTTCCGGCGCTACCATTGCAGGTCATGTTTTTCAACAAACCAGAAACTTGGCAGGCGGCGCCTCTGGTCCCGTGGTTCGCCTGGGCAATGGCCTTGTTTACCCTCGCCAACGTGTTTTTGGGGGATCTTTTTGCTCGCCGTCAGTGGGGAATTGTCTGGGCGGTGCTGGGGTTGGCCGGAGGTTACATTCTGACGCTCCGGGCACTACAGTCCCACTTTTTGTCCATGATGCCGACCGATTCGTACCGGCTTGGGGTACAAATCATCGGCTTGTTCAACCTGGCACTCCTCGTGGTGGCCGCCGGTTTCAGTCAATGGAACCGACGCAGGAGCACGAACGACCGGGCGTAGCGCAGCGCCTACCTCCAACGTTCATCGCCCACTTTCCGCAACACTACGAATGTGGGAGAGCCAACCCATTCGGAGCTTGGTTTGCCTTAGGAACGGAATCCCCCGGGCCCTTCGATGACTCCGAATTACGATTTGGCTCAGCAAAATCAAATTTTTGCTGCTAATTTACGGGATGTGCCAGCACCAGTGCCGATACCAATGAGCGCGCTTCTCGATGGCAGGAAATCCGGCGGTGTCCTAATTTGAATCGGAAGATTTCCCTGGAGGATGGTTACGGTCCGGGTTTCTAAACCCATCAATTACCCAAGCTATCCCGCGAATAAGCAGAAATGGAACAGCAAAAAATACGCACGTCGCAAGAAACGCTGCAAAAATTCTATCATTTATCGTCTCGTAGCGGAAGTCCATCCCGAACACGAACCCCACTGGAGCCCCAATTAGGCCAGCAAAAATTGATAACCGACGTGCGCCTGTAGAAATCATGAATCCGGGTTGGTAAACCCACGCCAACCCGTCGGCAATCTTGTTTCAACTGATGCATTGCCCGGCATCGAGTTCTTAAAACTTTCACGGCCCCGAATGCGTTGACATTTTGGCCGTGATGAGCAACCAAGAAACTTAAAGCCGTCTGCCATCGGTTTTAACCAGAGGCTCGTAATTACCTAGGTAATTGGGGTTTTCTGGTCAGTTGAAAATTTGGTCATGACAACCACCTTTCAAACAGACCTGCGACGAGTTGAAGATTTGGAAAATTAAGAAACTGCCGGCTGTCGGATGGACGTTTACGCGGCGTAGAATGCCGGTGTAATGCGCAGATGGCCGGCCTGAACCGCAAAGGATTCACGTGGAAAATTGTTACAAGGACTTCATAAAAATCGTTCATAACTGAACCTTGACACAACCGTTGGGGTGGGCGTGTAAAAAAAACACAAGATGAACTTGACCCCTCTAGTCCAGGTTCCATTTTAGACCCAGGTTTTTATGACAATCAGTAATCTTTCTGAAGCCCAGCAAGCCGCCGATGCGCTTGCGGGGTTCTGGGCGAAGTTCTCGGCAATGATCGGCCCACCTGTCGCCGGGGTGTCGCCGCACTCACCATCCAACTCCGGTCCAGCAAAGCTCGAACCAGCCTTCACGTCCTACCAAAAGAAAGCTTCAACCTCGCCAGAGCCACCCGAGCTTTCTGAGATGCAGACTCGTGTTTTAGCGATCCTTAATGCCTCCGGAAAGCCCCTTTCGTTGAAGCAAATCGAAAAAGGATATGTGGACATGGGCTTCCCTGGACCTCCTTCTGGGAACATATACACAACGGTCTCGTCTTGCGCTTTCAACATGCGGAAGCGCGGATACGTCGTAAAGACGGCGGACGGTTATGTTGCGGCGCGACAAAACGGCGGGTCCGAATAACAATCTCGCGGTGTAAGGCCGCACCTGAACCAATCTAAATAGTCTAATGAGGAGAGTTGAAAGCGTGCCTACTGATCCGACCTAGGGCGCGAATAGAAAACCAGGGTGGTGTGATTGCAAACTTGGCAGCGAGCATCACACCACCCTGACAGGAACAACTTAGCGGGGCTAGCTTGGTGCGGCGTGGGGCTTCCTATCCATCACGCCAGGGGTTCGACTCCCCTTAGCTCCACCAAAACTGAATCGGGCGCGTAAGTTAACCGGCAAACCCCTCGTTTTTACACCCAGGGATTGCGAGTTCAATCCTCGCCGCGTCCACTCAATTTACGCTTTACAATTAGCGCGAGCCAATTCGGTTGTCAAGACAGACCTCACCCATTGACTCTGGGTAAGTGATCTCGCTTTGGCGGCCTTTTCTACGGCCGCCAATTCGCCTGCCGTCATTCGCAGGCAAAGCATTTGGCCTTTCGGATCCTT
>JAYVTS010000481.1:0-16370 GCA_043788645.1 Verrucomicrobiota bacterium | reverse complement strand
TGAGGAAGCGGGTGTTGTTGGTAATCAAACTCAAGCGACGACGGCGCTGCTCATTGTTCCAGCCGATCCATTGATCGCAGTGGCGCAGGTGCTTGGCGGCAGCGCTGAAGAGTAGAATCGAAAAAAAGGGACAAGCGAAATGCAAAATTATAGCCGCCCTGAATGAAACAATGGGTCAACCGCATTCCGCGGCGGGCGAGTCGATCGAGGTGAGGTGTTAATTTCATGAGCAACGGATGCACTCGATCCTCGCCAACTCACTGGCATCGGTTCGAGCAATCGTAGCCGAAGTCGTCGGGAGCAACGGATGCACTCGATCCTCGCCAACTCACTGAGCGGGGTCCAGATTTCAAAATGTCCTGGAAGATTGGTAACGCTGGCGCCGTCGCGTTGTTCGCTGGGGCCGCGCTGGCTTCGTTCGACAACGGGCTGAAGCGGGCGACTCAACGTCCGTAAGCCATCGAATCGTATGCCTTGGTTACAAACCTACTCGCCCCTGGGAAGTATCGGGATCTCGGCCCTCGTTGCGACGTTGCCGATCATTACGTTGTTGGGGTTGTTGGCCTTTTTCCGGGTTCGCGCCCCAGTGGCGGCGCTGGCGGGGTTGGTGGTGGCCTTGATCGTCGCGGTGGGAGTCTTTCAGATGCCGATCCGGCTCGCGGCTGCCGCGGGGGTTTATGGGGCGGCCTTCGGCCTTTTCCCCATAGGATGGATTATTTTAAACGCGATTTTTGTTTATCATATCGCGGTAGAAACGGGTCAATTTGTGGTACTTCAAACCCAAATTGCCGGGATATCGCGTGACCGGCGCCTGCAAGCCTTGCTCTTAGCCTTTAGTTTTGGGGCGTTTATTGAGGGGGCGGCGGGTTTTGGGGCGCCCGTGGCGATTAGCGGGGCGTTGATGATTGGGCTTGGATTTCGCCCACTGGAAGCCGCCAAACTCGCCTTGATCGGCAATACGGCACCCGTGGCCTTTGGTGCCCTGGGGACGCCGTTGGTGACCCTGGCGAAAATAACCGAATTAGATTTGTTGGCACTGAGCGCCATGGTGGGACGGCAGTTGCCGTTTTTTTCGTTGATCGTGCCGTTCTGGCTGATCGTGGCCCAGGTCGGTTGGCGTGGGATGTGGGCGGTTTGGCCGGCTTGCTTCGTGACAGGCTTCAGTTTTGCGCTCACTCAATTTGTCGTCAGTCAATTTCACGGTCCGTGGCTGGTCGATATTGTGTCAGCAATGGTTTCGATGGGTGCTCTGGTCGGCTTTCTCTCGTTCTGGTCGCCGCGAGAGAATTCAGCGGGAGCGCTCAGCCCGAGTGCGGTGCCGGCGGCAGGGGTGACCGGACCGGCGTGGAAGGCGTGGTTTCCCTGGCTGTGCCTTTCATTATTCGTTTTTGCTTGGGGATTGCCCGAAGTGAAACGAACCTTAAACCGAATTTATGCGCCAAATTTTGCCGTGCCGAGTTTGCATTTGGGAGTGACGAAGATGCCGCCAGTGGTGGCGAAGCCAGAACTGGAGCCGGCCCTCTTTGCGTTTAACCTGCCGTCGGCTACTGGCACGGCGTTGCTGTTGGCCGGAATCGTGGCGGGCCTTGGATTGGGACTGCGCCCGCGGCAATTGCTCGACGTTTATCTGCGAACCCTCTGGCGGGTGCGAAGTTCGTTGCTCACGATCTGCTTGATGTTGGCGCTTGGCTTTGTCACTCGGTATAGCGGTACCGACACGACGATGGGCCTAGCACTGGCGCGGACGGGTTGGCTCTTCCCATTCTTTTCGCCGCTCATCGGTTGGCTGGGAGTGGCGTTAACCGGCAGCGATACGTCGTCGAATGTTTTGTTTGGGAACCTGCAAACGGTGACCGCGAAGCAACTTGGGCTTCCGCCCTTGGTCCTGGCAGCGGCGAATAGTTCCGGCGGAGTGATGGGCAAAATGATTGATGCGCAAAGTATCGTGGTGGCCAGCGTCGCGACGGGTGGGCATCTGTCGAGTCCGGACGCCGGCACCGTCTTAAGGGCGGTGTTTTGGCATAGCTTGGCGCTGGCCATTTTGGTCGGCCTGTTGGTGATGTTTCAGGTCTATGTGGTCCCCAGAATCGAGGCTTGGCTAGGATGACTCCAGTGGAGGGAGGAATTTTGCACGGTATCCAACGAACGCCCCGCGCATCGATCAGCGAGGGTCGGGCGTGTAGGCGTCGCGCACCACCTGGAGGGTATGACGCACCTGGACCGCTGATTCCATTTTTTGCAAGTGAGTGCGGAGTTGAGTGAGACACCCAATATTACCCGAGGCGACGACGGTGGCGCCGGTGGCGATCACTGCCTGTGCTTTTTTTATTCCTAACGAGGCGGCGATGTCCGGTTGATCGAGATTGTAGGTACCGGCGCTGCCGCAGCAATGTTGGGGCTCCGGTAGTTCGCAAAGTTCAATTCCGGGGAGGGTTCGCAGCAGCGTTCTCGGTTCACGACGGACTCCCTGGGCGTGAGCCAAATGACAGGCGTCGTGGTAGGCAATTTTCAGTGGCTTCGCTCTTTCTGGAGGGCGTTCCTGCCAACCGAGGTTCGCCAGGAAGACGCTGACATCTTGGACTCGATGGCGAAAGATTTCGGCGAGTTTTTCCTCGGCGGTTCCGCGGAGGATGAGGTGGTATTCGTGCAAAGCAGACCCGCACCCGGCGGCATTGGTGAGGATGGCATCTAGTTTAGTGGGAAAAGCTCGAAGATTTTGGCGGGCGAAGGCTTGGGCGGCCGGGAGATCGCCGGTATGCCACGCTAAACCGCCACAGCACCCTTGGGTTCGAGGGACGACCACCTCGACCCCGTTGCGAGTGAGAACTTCAATCGTCGCGGTATTGATATCGGGATCGAGCACTTGTTGGGCGCACCCGATGAGCAGAGCAACTCGGGCTCGTCGGGGGCCCCGAGCTGGGTTTAGTTCGGGCCAGGATTGAGCGGCCGGCAGGCGGTCGGGAATCAAATCGAGCATCGGCCAGAAACCGCGGGGCAGAAACCTGCGGAATTTCTTTCCCCAACGGCCGAGTCGAGTGGCTAAGCGGAAGCGATTCGGGAACGGTATTGTTTGCGCGGCGAGGAGGTGGCGAAGTTTTGCGTCCCAGGGGCGGCGGGTCTCGAGTCGAGCCAGTGCACGAAAAGGGCTAATGAGGTTGCGATAGGGTACGCCGCTGGGGCATGCGGGTTCGCAGGCCAAACAGCCAAGGCACCGATCCACATGGGGTTGAGCGGCGGCGAAGGGAAGTTGACCCTCTAACACTTCTTTCATTAGGACGATTCGGCCACGGGGCGAATCCATTTCCTGCCCGAGTTCCCGGTAGGTGGGGCAGGCGGCCAAGCAAAAGCCGCAGTGGACGCAGGCTTCGATTGCGTGCGTCATCGAGGCTCCCAAGGGACCTAGTTTTTCGGTGGGGATGGCGTGTAACATGACTCGTCGAGGGAGGGAAACCGCTGTTCTGGATCGAGCGCCACTTTGATCGCCCGCGATATTTCAGGATGAGACTCTCGTCCTAACCAAAGCCGGTTAGCGCCTCGGAGGGCCAATCCTGATAGACCGCTTGCTCTTAGAAGTTTGTCCAAACCTTCGATCAAATCAGAAGTGGGCAAGGAAATATAGGCTACATTGCCCCCGGCGCTGACGTGAATTTTAGCACCACCCGAAGAATCTAGGTAGGAGATCAGGGCCGCAATGGAGTTGGGCGACAAAGGTAATTTAATCAGGGGTGATTCCAGCGGGGACCACGCGAATTCGCGGAGGATAGTCCACGTCGCTTCAGCCTCCGATTCGTGCAGAATCCTTCCGGGCCAACGCGTCAAGACGGCCTGGCTCAGGGCGGCGAGTGCTGGGTGCGGTGCGGTCAGGCGAGCGAGAACTCCCACCCGATTCGGGGCGAGGTCGAGGGCATCAAATTCGAAACGAGAATTCGCCGTTTCCGTGAGCACTTGGACGCCTGCCTCGAGGGTCGGCGCGTCCAACTGAAGCGTGAGGGATGTGCTCGGCCGCGGGAATACCTTGAAAGTCAGCTCCACCAAGATTCCAAACCGTCCGAGACTGCCGACAAAAAATTTAGGGAGATCGAATCCCGCGGCATTTTTTACTACCTTGCCGCCGACCCGCAATACTCGTCCAACGCCATCGACGAATCGGACTCCGAGGATAAAATCGCGTAATCCGCCAAAACGAACTCGTCCGGGACCGCTCAGGCCGGCGGCAACCGTTCCGCCCAGGGTCGCGCCAGCTTGCAAGAGGAAGGGATCAAATGGGAGATATTGGCCCCGCTCAGCTAATACGGCCACGATTTCGCGGACGGTGGTTCCCGCTTGGGCGGTGATGGTAAACTCGCTGGGATCATACTCGGAAATTCCCGATAAGTGCGTGGTACAGATCTTGAGGGCGTCGACCGCAGAAAGGGTGGGTTTTGAACCGGCCCCGACGGCGATGAGTCGGGGCCCTGAGCGGACTCGTACGATTTCCGAGAGTTCGGAGACGGAGCCTGGCTGGAGCGGTTGGCTCATTCGCGAGAGAGGAGACCGGCCGCTTCCAATGGATGGATGCCTGGATGCTGCAGAGCGGGTGCTGTGGTCGAGGGAAACATTTTGCCCGGGTTCGAGATTCCATGCGGATCGAACGCCGCTCGAATTCGACGCAGGCATTCCATTTCTTCGGGATTAAACATGGTGGGCAAATAGTCGCGTTTTTCGAGGCCAACGCCATGTTCGCCCGTGATCGATCCGCCCATTTCAACGCACATCGTCAAGATGCGTCCAGCCAGGGCTTCGGCCCGCGCTAAGGCGCCTGGTTCACGGCCATTGAAAAGAATGAGCGGATGCAAGTTGCCGTCGCCGGCGTGAAAGACATTGGCGACCCGCAGTTGCGCTTCGGCGGCCAGAGTTGCGATCTGCCGTAACGCTTCTCCCAGGCGTCGGCGGGGAACGACACCATCCTGTACGATAAAATCTGGAGACAACCGACCGACGGCACTGAAAGCGCTTTTCCGGCCCTTCCAAATAGCAGCCCGTTCATCGGCATCGCGAGCGACGCGCAGTTCCACGGCTTGACTGGACGCGAGCGTGGCTTCGAGATGAAGGCGCTCGACGGCGACGACTTCACGTGGACCTTCTAGTTCAACGATGAGAACGGCCGCGCAGCCGGGTGGATAGTCGGCCTGCACGGCTGCTTGAGCCGCTTCCAAGGCGAGTGCATCCATTATTTCCAAAGCGCCCGGTAACAGTCCGCTGGCAATAACCGCCGAGACGGCGTGGCCGGCCTGTTCCAGCGTTTGATATCCGGCGAGCACGGTGTGGTAGCATTCGGCCCGGGGAAGAAGTTGGAGGGTAATTTCCAAGGCGATCCCAAAGAGTCCTTCATTGCCGGTGAACAAGCCACACCAGTCCGGTCCAATCGTTTCCCGACTCGGCCCCCCCCATTCCACGACTTCTCCCGTGGCGAGAACTGCTTTTAGGCCGAGGACATGATTGGAGGTCATGCCGTATTTGAGACAATGAGCGCCGCCGGAATTGAAGGCGACATTGCCGCCGATCGTACAAATTGATTGGCTGGAAGGGTCGGGTGCGTAGTAGAGCCCGTGAGCTGAGGCGGCCTGGCTGACTTCAAGATTGACCACTCCGGGCTGAACCACGGCGAAGCGCTGGGCTGGGTCGAGTTTAAGAATTCGATTAAGCCGATTCAAGGCGATGACGATGCCGCCCTCGACCGGGAGCGATCCACCGGAGAGGCTGGTGCCACTTCCGCGGGCCACGAACGGGAGTTTTTCCTCGACGCAAAAACGGACGATCGCGATGACTTCGGCCTCGGTCTCGGGGAGGACGATGGCGAGCGGGCGGGTGCGAAAAACGGTGAGACCGTCGCTTTGGTACGTGGCCAACTGTTCCGGCTGCTGGAGTAATCGGTCCTGGGGAAGGAGCTTGGCGAGGCGTTGAAGTACCGTAGCGGGCATGGCCGAATCTACCGGAGAATTTCCTTCAGTGCCGCGAGGACCAGGTCCACGTTGCGGACTGTAGCCCCGTGGCCCATGAGGCCGATCCGCCAGGCTTTTCCGGCAAAGGGTCCTAATCCAGAACCGATCTCGATCCCGTATTCTTCGAGGAGTCTTTTACGGGTCCCGGCATCGTCGGCGCCGGCGGGCAGGTAGATGCAGTTCAAAGAATGAAGGGAACGTTTAGGAACATAACTGAGACCCATTTTCTCTAATCCGGCCCGCAAGCGTTGGTGCATCTGTGCGTGTCGAGCAATGCGAGCTTCGAGCCCTTCTTCCAAGACAATGCCTAAGGCTTCGTGCAAGGCATAGGTCATATTAATCGGGGCCGTGTGATGATACACTCGTCCGCCCCCGCCGCCCGTGTAATATTTTCGCAGCATTGAGACATCGAGGTACCAGGACTGCGGCTTGGTTTTACGGGCGTCCATGCGCGCGAGGGCGCGTTCTCCAAAGCTGACGGGGGAAAGTCCTGGTGGGCAGCTGAGACATTTCTGGGTGCCGCTATAGATGGCGTCGATTCCCCAATCGTCGACGCGCAGGTCGTGGCCGCCGAGACTGGTGACAGCGTCCACGGCGAACAACGCGCCGCGGGCATGGACGAGTTCCGCCCAGCCATCAAGGGGTTGATGGGCACCCGTGCTCGTTTCGGCATGCACGACGCCGACCAATTTTACGTTGGGATGTTGCTCAAGTGCGGCCGCCAATTGCTCTTGGGTCAGGACGTCGCCCCAAGGCGCTTCGAGCGCATGTACGGTTGCGCCGCACCGTTCCATCACGTCTTTCATCCGGGTACCAAAGACTCCGTTGACGCCGACGATGACCTCGTCGCCGGGTTCAATGAGATTGGTGGCGACGCATTCCATCCCGGCCATTCCGGTTCCGCTCACGGGAAAGGTCAGGGCGTTTTGCGTCTGGAAGACTTGGCGAAGTCGGGCGCAGGTTTCGTCCATGATGCCCAGGTATTGGGGGTCAAGATGTCCGAGCGTTGGGGCGGCCAGCGCTCGCAGAACTCGCTGGGGAACCGGGCTCGGTCCCGGGCCAAGGAGAATGCGCTCGATCGGAAAGGCAGTGGTCATGGTGAACAGTGAAGAGTGAAAACTGCGATGTGAAGGGTGGATATGAAGGGTGCAAGCAGGGGGCGCGGGCTCGAAACACCGAAACACCGCCGCTGTGGATCCAGCCCTGACGTGTGAACGGAGAACCAAGCGGCTCGAAAGATAACCTCTTCCTTAGGTTCCACTGCCCGTCCGGAGCGCTGCCGCCCGGGGAGAGTCCACGCCGGGGGGAGGATGAAGCGAGTTTGAAACGGGGATCCTGGAGTACTTTCGAGCACTGATGAAAACGAACCGGCTTGCGGCCAATTCCTCGCCTTAATTTCGGGCGAGGTTTACGCTGATCGAATCACTTCGGCGGCGCAGTGCGCCCCGAGGCGACGCGCTCCGGGTCTCTGCCCGCGGGAGGGAGGGACTGATGCCTAGAAAGTCGTAGCGGAAAGAATATGAAATATTTGGGCTAGCGGCGAACAGAAAACACGGACCCGATAGGGAACCGGACAGAATTGCCAAATTGCGGGATTTGGTGCTTGGGATACGAGGCGGGCATCAATCCTTGGTTCGGTGCCGATGGTCTCCCAATCGAGGATCGGGCGATAAACTTGGCCCACAGCAAAAGTCGATGGAGTTGCCTCCGCCAACCTGGATATTTTCAAGACGAAGTCCCCCTATACGGCTCACCAGGCTGCGATGCAGCCGTCATCTCCAAAAACGCTCGAACAGCGATACACCTTCATCGCGCCCTTTTTTTTCCATTGCGCTGAACCGTCGAGAGCCAAAACATTGCCGCCCGCAGCTCCCAGTTGAAAGGAATCCAGTTCTGCATTTTCCGGAAGACTCCGCCGGAGGATCGGACCATTCCACCCGTGCGGCGCAAACCCCAAATTCATCGAAGTCGACCAGTCGTTCAGGTCGGTGAGCAACGGCAGGGTCGGGTCCGCCGAAATTTTTTGCGGAGAGATCCACTGGTTCGTGATCAGTTCCGTCGTGGCCCAGGGCGTACCCGAGTGGCCGCCCAAGTAGTTGTAGCCCAATACAATTCCGTACGAATCATAATAGTATCCGTTGGTATTGGTGAAGGGTTTGCCCAGCCCAGGACACTGCAGAACCCTGAGGGTCGCTCCGTACTTCGCCAATTCCGCAACCAGTGCTCGGGTGATTATCGGCGTGTGTTCATCTTGGATGCGGCTCGTGTTCACTGTATTCGAAGTGCCCGCTTCGGAAAACCCGGGTGGGAGTAGGTCCCGATGATCTCCTGCATAGAGTTGGAGGGCCAAAGAAAACTGGCGCAGATTGTTCAGGCACGAAGTCCGCCGAGCCCGCTCACGAGTGGCCGCTAACCCTGGCAAAATTAGGGCCGCCAAGATCGCCACAATGGCCATGACGACCAAGAGTTCGATCAGAGTAAATGCCCGCCTAAATCGCATCGATTTCGCATTAAGAAAAGTTTTCGTCATGTACTCAAACCATTAGAAACCCCGGATTACTGAATCGGACCACCGATCATTCATTCGAGATTTAGTCCGAGACGAATGATCTCAAAAATGAGGGCCACACCCTTACGGTTAGGGGGCGATCTGGTCACGAGATCAGTTGTTGTTCCACAAATTCTTTGGTGGGAGGTAACTCGGTTGCCGTCCCGCGAGCAAACTCTTTTCCCTCCGGCCTTCGAACAAAGGTTTCCTCGCATCGCCAAAAAGTAAAGTACCGGGCGGGTTGGCGCCTGGATAGGCCGGCTACGCGATCGTTCAGGGATTTACCTCGCTTATTGGAGTTCCACGCTAGTCGGCACTCTCTCCACCTGGACGTCGCAACGGGTTTCATCTATGGCTTTTCGATGTCTACTTCGTCCGCAACTACGGCTCCGGCGGCTGGGTTGTCACAACGCATTGGACTCTGGGACGCTACCCTCATCGTTATCGGAGGAATCGTCGGCGCGGGAATTTTTCGGAATCCCCACGTCGTCGCCCAAGCGGTTCACACCCCGGTCCTCATTCTGGGAGCTTGGGTACTCGGCGCGGCCATTGCGATGGCCGGAGCTTTTATTTACGCCGAGCTGACGGCTATCCGGCCCGCCGTGGGTGGACAATATGCTTATTTTCGGGAAGCGTTTCATCCCGCGCTCGCCTTTGTGTATGGACTGGCATTGCTCTTGGTCACCCAAACCGGTGGAATGGCGGCCGTCAGTATCACCTTCGCCGACTACGCACTCAACCTCAGCGATACCCTCGTCGGTCCGCCAGGCCGACAATTGTTTCAACAATTGGGCGCCTTCGCGGGGTTCAGCGCCAGCCAGATTTTAGCCGTCGGCGCCCTTGCTCTCTTAACGGTTATCAACTGCTTAGGGGTCCGAGCAGGAACCGTGGTCCAATCCACTCTGACGCTGCTCAAGATGCTTGCGATTGCGGGTCTCGTGCTCGCAGGCTGGTGGTTCGCCCCTGCCGCCACCGGCGTCGATGTCACCTACGTTTCGACTTCGCCGATGGAACGAAATGCGTGGCTTGGGTTTGGGGCAGCCATGGTGCCGGTACTTTTCGCCTACGGCGGCTGGCAAACCGCGTGCTTCGTCGCGGGCGAAGTCAAAAACCCGCGACGCAACCTTCCGCTCGGACTTATTCTGGGAGTGTTCGGGGTCCTCTTCATGTATCTCAGCGTCAATTGGGTTTGCTTAAGAGTCTTGGGGCCCGGCGGCCTGGCGGCCACGAAAACGCCAGCCGCCGAAGTAATTCTCCGCGCCTTGGGACCTTCCGGTTCTAGTTTTCTTTCGCTTGGAATCGTCATTTCTACCTTGGGCTTCCTCAGCCAGGGTATGTTAACCGCTCCTCGAGTTTACTACGCTATGGCTCGCGATGGTGTCTTTTTTAAAGCGCTCGCCCAACTTCATCCCAAAACTCATGTGCCCACTGCCGCCATCGCTCTCCAAGGAATTACCGCCATCGTCATCGCTCTCTCAGGGCGCTACGAAGCGATCTTAAACTATGTCGTCTCGGTCGACTTTGTTTTCTTCGGCTTAGCGGGGGTTTGCGTCTTCCTCTATCGGCGCCAAGAAAAGACCGACGCGACGCGGATTCCCGGCGGGTTTCGCATTCCCGGTCACCCGTGGACTACTTTGTTCTTCATTGCCTGCTGTTGGGGCGTGGTGGTGAATTCGATCTACGATAGCCCCCGGGAAAGCTTGGTCGGCTTTGTGGTCCTCGCCCTGGGCGCTCCCATTTATTTTATTTGGCATCAACGGAAACCTCAAACGTGAATTATCCTCCTCAGATTACTCGGTCCGATTATATGCATTGGGCCAAGACGCTTCAAGGCGCCCCCTACAACCTTGGCAATAGTGGATTAAGTGCCTGTCCGCTCAGTCATTTGCCCATCCGCCTGGAAGATCTGGAACTGAGTGGTGCGAGTTTTTATGGCTGGCCTCCACTGCAGGCTGCCCTCGCCGCCCATCTGCAAGTTCCGGAGAACTGCCTGGTTCAGGCGGCCGGCACCTCGGGCGCCAATCACCTAGCCATGGCCGCCTTGCTGGAACCTGGGGATGACGTCCTGATCGAGGATCCTACGTATGAATTGCTGGTGTCGACCGCCGGGTACTTTCGGGTGAACGTCCACCGGTTCCAACGACCGGCGAGTCTCGAATTTCAGATTGATTGGGAGAGTTTTACCGCCGGACTGACTCCCCGAACGAAACTCGTCGTGCTCACAAATCTTCACAATCCCAGTAGCGCCCGGCTCTCGCCTGAGACGCTGCGAAAGGCGGCGGATTTGGCGGCGAGTTGCGGTGCTCGCCTATTAATTGATGAAGTCTATTTTGATGCCGCATTCAATTGCACACCGCAGACCTCGTTTGGCCTACGGGAGAACGTGATCGTAACCAGTAGCCTCACCAAGGTTTACGGACTGAGCGGGCTCCGTTGCGGTTGGATTCTCGCCCCACCGGATTTGGCCGAACGGATCTGGCGTTTGAATGATCTTTTTGGGGTCATCCCCGCCCACGCCGCGGAACGTCTTAGTACCGAGGTACTGCGGCACTTTGAACTCGTCGCCCAGCGAGCTCGAGCTATCCTGAATCCAAATCGAATCCTCTTAAATCAATTCCTCGCGTCGCGGTCGGACTTGGAGTCAGGGCCGTTGCTCAGCGGTACCGTGACTTTTCCTCGATTACGTTCTCGTCGCGTCACCGAACTTTGCGATATCTTGCGGAAGCCCTACGAAACGACCGTTGTACCGGGCCACTACTTCAATTGCCCGGATCATCTACGAATTGGAATTGGACGCGATCGACTAGAAACGGAAGAAGGCCTTCGGAGGCTCGGCCTCGCTCTGGATCAGTTAGCCGCAACCCCCTCTCAGTAAACTCACCAATGCTGAACGGGGAATCTTAAGGCCAGTGCTCATCGACAAAGACAAACGCCGATTGAAGGCGCAGAGCGGCGAACTCAACGCGATGACCGCGTGGCGGTGGCAAACGGGAAAATAAAGCGAGGGACAGGACGGTTGAATGGGTTTGAAGACGCCCTCGTTTATTACGACTCTTGATTTGAAAGAATGATTTATTATTTTGATCAAAATTTTCAACATGCCTGTCCATTTTTTCTTGTTTTTTGTTTTGTACAATCGAAGAAAGACGGAGCTCCACCGGCAAGGGAATCTGTCGTGGAGTCAACCCGTTAGGTTAGCCTCTTCCCGGATAACCGCGGTCGTTATGTCGATTTTCCTGGAATGAAGTCACCCGGTAGATATCGTTGGCGCGAGTGCCTCGTGCTCGCCGGAGTCCCCACCTCGGTGGCCCTAGCGTGGTTACTGGGGCAGATCGACATCGGCAACAATTGGTTGTTTGAATGGGGCATCGGCGGTTTTTACGCCGTGTGTGTGCTTTGCCCGTTGGCTTGGTATCGCTCACTGCCCTGGCTCCGAACTGTTTTCGCTATCGCCATCAGCGTGTTGGCCTGGCATTGGGCACTGCATATAGCCATGGCTGGACAAGGATACCCCGTTGAAGATCATCGTTTGATACTTCGATCCATAGTCGCCGGTTTTTTTGGAGCTGTCCTAGTCGGTGCAATGCCGTTGGCGCGTTCGGGTTACCCGAATTGGGAACGGCGCTTAGCCGCGGTCGGTGTGGTCGGCGGATTTTGCGGGGGCCAGATGGGGTTGCTCAGTATCTGGAACTTTGAGATCGGCTTTTTTCTCGGAATGGCGGGCTGGCAATTCGCCGTCACGGGGATGTTGCTCTACAGCACCGCGCCCCAGCGCGACGGAAAACTGATCTTCTGGCCGATACCACCCCAGTTGAACTGAAAATTGAACTGATTTCGTTTATGGCACTGAAAGCCACTATCTATAAAGCTAACCTTCAGGTCGCCGACTTGGACCGCGGTCACTATGGCGGTTTCGACCTGACTATCGCCCGGCATCCCTCGGAGACCGATGAACGGTTGCTCATCCGGCTCCTGGCTTTTGCCCTGAATGTGCCGAAAAACAACGATCAGGGCGCACTCGAATTTGCGAAGGATATGTGGGAACCTGATGAGCCAGGTCTCTGGCAGAAGGATCTGACCGGTCAGCTCCAGCAATGGATCGAAATAGGTCAACCGGATGAGAAACGACTGATGAAGGCCAGCTCACGCTCACGGAGTGTCAGCGTCTATAGCTTTAGTTCCAGCACTCCGATTTGGTGGGGCGGGATCGCGTCAAAATTGACTCGGGCGAGAAATCTGACGGTCATTCAGGTGCCTCCAGGACAAAGTCAATCCTTGGCTGCGTTGGCCCAGCGAGCCATGAGATTGCAAGTGACCGTGCAAGATGGAAGCATCTATATGGGCGACGACCAACGGTCGATCGAGGTTTCGCTCCGACGACTTTTGGAGGCCAAGGAGTAGGCGAGGTGAACCCGTCTTCGGAATTTGCATCACTCCTCCTTCCAAAAGTCCCTATATCCGAGGTTCCCAACCACGTCGGTATTCTCGACTCCAAAGGCGTTGTTGTTCGCTGGTGGGGTGTTGCAATTTACCGGTGGCGAGGTCAATAGCGAGCGTGGCGCGGGTCCGCCAAGCGAGATTGCCGAGATGGCACAGCATCGTACTTCGTTGGCCTTCTTCGATCTCCGAATTCAACTTCGCCTGACCGCGAATCGCTTGAATGAAGTTCGTGAAATGGCTGAGGGAATCCGTGGCTCCGGTCATTTGGCGAACGGTTTTCCCAGCCAGATCCACAATTGTATATTGGGATTCCCCTAAGGCGACCGAGCCGCCGTCGCCATAAAAGGTAACCAGTGGATGGGCCTCCGCTTTCCGCGGTGCGCAACTGCTGCCGTCCCAGGTCACGCTGGACGTACCGAAATCGTAGCCTGCGAGAACGGTGTCCGGCGTTTCTTGGTCATCGTTAAAATGATACCGCCCGCCCAGGCACGTCACTGTTTTGGGGCGATGAACCCCCAGCCCCCAACGAGCGAGGTCCAGTGTATGAATGCCATTGTTTGCGAGTTCGCCCCCACCCCAATGCCAACGCCAATGCCAATTGTAATGGACCAAATTATCCACGTACGGCCGGTCTGGGACCGGGCCTTGCCACTGTGCATAGTTGAGCCAGGCGGGTATCGGCGTTGATTTGCCTCGGCCGATCGAGGTGCGATCTGCATCGTACCAACAACGGGCAGAACGCAGCGGGCCAACGACCCCGGCGTGGAGTTCGTCGATGGCTTGACGGAACAACGGCATGGATCGGCGTTGATTCCCCATTTGGACTAATCGGCGATGGTGTCGGGCGGCGGCAACGATCAGTTCTGCTTCGCGGGCGTTGTGACTGCCCGGTTTTTCGACATAGACATGTTTGCCGGCGGAACAGGCCAGGAGCGTGGCCGGAGCGTGCCAGAAATTGGGCATAGCCAGGGAGACCGCATCCAGGTCAGGACGTTCTAGCACTTGGCGAAACTCCTTCACTCCGGTGGGCCGGTGACCGGATTTTGCGAAGACGCGCTCAATCGCCGCGGCGATTCGGCGCTCGTCGGCATCGCACACAGCGACGATTTCGACGTCGGGCAATTGCACATAGGAGTCCAGGTGGGCGAGCCCGCGGTTGAGTCCAACGACGGCAATTCGGATTCGTTGAGACGGGGTGCCTTGGGCAAAAATTCCAGGAAATTGGCTCGTAGCGAACAAAGCGCTGAGGCGGACGCTGGTTTGGAGAAAATGCCGACGGGAAGACGAACGAGAGAAGGGCGATTTTTTCATGGAAAATGATACCCAGAATGACGCCACGGGTGCCGGGGCGATGCAAGCGAGAGTTTTTGGTGATTTAGATCGAGGCGGGGCGGGGGGGGCGGATCCGGTACCATTTTTCTATAGTGTTGATTTGTTGGCGTACCTGGTCCGGTCGAATTAACTGCGGTCATGCGTGTACGTTTTTTTGGGGGCTTGGGCTTGGGCTGGGTTGGGGCTGGAGTCTTGGGCGGCGGGCTGGCGGGCACTCTGGCGGCGGCTGATCTTCGTATCGGTCTGATCGGTCTCGACACGTCTCATGCGCCAGCGTTTACGGCGTTGCTCAATGATGCGGAGGCCAAGGATCCTATCGCTGGAGCCAAAGTCGTGGCGGCGTATCCGGGAGGGAGCAGCGATATTGATGCCAGCTGGAAACGGGTACCGGAATATACGGAGACGTTGGTGAAGAAGTACGGGGTGCATATTCATGGAAGTGTGG
The DNA here is from genome assembly GCA_043788645.1 of Verrucomicrobiota bacterium. Taxonomy (GTDB): domain Bacteria; phylum Verrucomicrobiota; class Verrucomicrobiia; order Limisphaerales; family UBA9464; genus CANIZL01. The sequence goes on along the minus strand of JAYVTS010000481.1, from coordinate 1,624 downwards.
AGGCCCTGTGTCGGGAAGTGGATGCGGTCATGTTGTTGAGCGTGGATGGGCGCCCGCATTTGGCTCAGGCACGACTGGTGATTGCTGCAAAAAAACCACTCTATATTGATAAACCTTTGGCGGGTTCGCTTCGCGATGCGGCCGAAATCTTTCGCTTGGCCAAAGCGGCCGGCGTACCGGTGTTTACGTCGTCTTCGTTGCGATTTGGCAAAAATACTCAAGCGGTGCGGAACGGGTCTTTGGGAGTGGTGACGAATGCGATGACGGGGAGCCCAGCGCATGTTGATCCCACGCATCCGGATTTATTTTGGTACGGGATTCACGGGGTGGAATCCCTTTTTACGGTGATGGGAACGGGGTGTGAATCCGTGCGGCGAGGGAAGACCGTGGACGGTGGGATTGAGGTGATCGGGACGTGGGCGGGTGGGCGAGTCGGTCTCTTTCGCGAGAGCAAAGACTATTCTGGCGAGGCGCAGGGTGAAAAAGGGACGGCTCCGGTGGGGCAGTTTGATGGGTATGCGCCGATGGTGGCGGAAGTGGTGAAGTTTTTTGAAACAGGAATTCCTCCCGTTCGAGCGGAGGAATCGCTGGAGATTTACGCATTTATGGAGGCTGCGGATGAGAGCAAACGGCGCGAAGGGGCGGTGGTGAGATTGAAGGAAGTGCGTCGAACGGCGGGTTTGGACCTGTGAGGGGTAGGGGAAGGTTTCGGGTGTCGGGTTTAAGGTGCGCACTCAGTCGATTTCAAGCGTGAAGAGATTTTTGGGAGTTTTTTTCCGTAGTTCGACGTGCGAATCGACAAAGACGACGTTCGCACGGCCGAGTATTTTGACGCGTTGACCCTGTGAATCCCGAACGTCGCTGCGGACGGTTTCGGAACTTTTCTCACTGCCACCACTGTGTCGGTAGCAGACATTGCCATCGGCGGGATTGTCTTTGGGATCGCGATCTGGGTAGAGACATGAATCCCATCCGTCGGTGTCGGCATAGAGCAGGGTGCCGCTGGTGTCCTTGATACTTTTTGAACCGATCCCCGTGGTGCCGTTGTTGATATAGCCGTTTTGGGCATAGGCCAGAAACCCCCACACGCCGCCCGCGCGGACGGCTTGCCCGATCGAAGCTTTTTGCAAACTGGAAGGGCAGATAAAAACACCGCCACCCGCGTTGCTGGCTGCCCTCCCGAGGAAGGGTTGGAGTTGGTAATACCACAATCCGGGAGGTTTCTGGGAGCCTGCGTTGTTGTCCCACCCGATCGGAAACGAGTTATGGTCTTGGTCGTACAGGGTGGCCGCCAGGATGAGCTGTCGGAGATTGCCTTGGCACACTGCGGCGCGGCCTTTGTCGCGAGCACGAGCCAGGACCGGCAGCAGCATCCCCGCGAGGATGGCAATGATTGCAATGACAACGAGCAGCTCGATGAGGGTGAAACCGCGGAGGCTGTGAGGTGGGCTCGGTAGCGGTAAAGGCGGGTGCGGGGTCATAACAAATAAACCGAGTACGTGGGCGAAAGCTCAGAGAGGCTGCCTTGGCGATTGAACCCACGCAATGCGTTTCTAATTCGACGGCGCACCGGTGGACTCGGAGTACCGGTCCTTCCGGTACTGGCTTCTCGTGGGTGGTTCGG
>JAYVTS010000480.1:0-6225 GCA_043788645.1 Verrucomicrobiota bacterium | reverse complement strand
ACCGGGTCCATTCAAACCTATTTTTGTCGATAAGGCTGTGGTCGCAGGGACGCGCTCCCTACGTCGCGCGTGGGTGCCGGGGCGGCACCCACTCCGGGGAATTTCGGACTGGCCGACGCCTTCGCTGACCGCCAAGCGCGACGGTGCCGAACCTAATGGGACAGACAGGTTTAATAAACAAGCTAAGATACAAACGCTGCAGGCTATTGTAGTATTGACTATCACATCGCCTGTCCCTTGTTTGCACGGGAGAGAAATGAAGCTCTCGGTTTCGACGGTGGTGGCGGCTGTTCTGATCGCATTGGCCGCTGCACCGGCTTCTGCGCAGGTCATCCAGAGCACCTTTGACACAGACCTCGACGGCTGGACCCAAGATCCCGCCCCGGGACCTGGCGCCACCCTCAGTTGGACGTCAACTGGCGGCAACCTGGGTGGCTATCTCCAGCGCGGCTTCGGCGACTCGTCTGGCGTGTCCATCCTCGTCGCGCCAGACAAGTTCCTCGGAAACCGCTCTGCATATAACGGGGGTACGTTCCAGTGGGACGGCGAATTCATTTCGGGCAACGTGGGTAATACTTATGACGGCCACGGCAATTCGATCCAACCCGACTACGGCACGATCCGGATCGGCGGTGGCGGTCTCTTCGCGACAACGGACATCGTCCCCGGCGCACCGCCAGGCACCTGGACCACCTTCTCGACGCCGTTGACCGCTTCTGCGTTCGGTGTCTCCGAAGCGGATTGGAGCACGATCCTGAGCAATGTGACCTCGTTGAAATTCAGCATCGAAGCGATTTACGGCTCCGAACAGGAAGGGGTGGACAACATTCGCATGACGAGCCCGCCAACGAACGGCCCAGCCGTGAAGCTTACGATTGAGCCCGCAGTTGAGGTTAGCTGGCCATCCGAGATCAATCGTATCTATCAAGTTCAGTGGTCCTCCCCACTGGACACCAACAATTGGTTCAGCCTGGGTGCCCCGGTCGTAGGCACAGGGAGCACCAACGCGATTTGCGACACTATTGGCGGCAGGGAGAAACGATTCTACCGAGTTATTACAAAGCAGTAGGTTCGAGCAGACGAAGGTGGCCCGTCTCGACTACGCACCTAGTGGCTTATGAACAATCCGACTGACCGATCCAATTGGATGCCGGCCCGAATCATCGCCGGTGATTAAGGGACAGGAGGATTGAATAGCCGATTGTAAGTGATAATAATACATGTTATGTAGATTGACTATCAGAACTTTCAACTCAACTGTCCCTTGTTTTACGTTAAACCGATTCGATCCGGTGGCTTCCTGACGGCCAATTGTGTCGACGAGCGGTACGCCTGCTACCCGTCGACATGCCAGCCCTGCCCATTGAGTGAGGCGGAGTTCAGATTCCCCTGGCGGCTCGCCCGAACCAGCCGGCCAGAAGCCCGCGCAGACCCGCAGTGAAAGGATTCTTGTTTTGGGGATTCTGGGCCGGAGCTCATTGGCGCGGTGCGGACGCGGCCCTCGTGAATCAGGATTTCACCCTGAACGCCGCCGGCCGAGAATACCAAACGCTGCGCCAACAGTGGTCGACGACCGTGAGCGGTACGGCGGATAGCCAAGGGCGAATGAATTTCCGGGGTTTTCACGGAGACTATGAAGTGACGGTTCGCCCGGTCGGAGGGCAACCGGTCACGCAATGGCTCCGGGTTCGGGAAGGGGAAGGCGAGCAGGTCAGTGAGCTTTCGCTCCAGCTCCCGCCATTGCCACGTTTCACGAAATTGCAGCCGCTGGCACCGAAATTTGCCCTCGGTTGGGAACCGCTAAGCCAAGCCGAAGCGTGCAAGGTACAAGTGAGCTCGAACCTCATGGTCTGGACGGACCTCTCCCCCGCGCTTTCCCCGCTGGCGCAATCCTGGGTGGACCAACCGCCCGATGGTGCTTCGGAACGTTTTTATCGCGTGCTTCCGACCACGAATGTGCCGGTGCTTTTTGATCGCGATTTCACGGGCAGTACGGATGGTCGCGTGACCTACGGGATCAATGCCGCAGGGCTGGGGGTAGCGGTATCGAGCGGATCCGTGCGACAGGTGTACTTCTGGTTTAGCGCGCCGGATCTGCGCAACGGAGTGCTCACGCTCGCCGAGGCATCTGGGCTGGCCTCACCCGGCGGCGGCCCACCGGGTGTGCTGGTGTTTCAAATGGCCACCAAACCCACGGTCCGCTCAGGCGGCGCCGATTATTGGGGCTTTATCCTGCCTGGTTTCAGTCTCGATGGACTGCCCCTCAATGCCGTCAGCGTGGCGGATTTAACCAAAGCCCAGCTCCAATTTCGCTATCGTCTCACCGCTGGCCGCACGCTCAATGTGAGGCTGGAATCGACCGCTCCCGGCGGTGGTTACGAGACGCGGTGTGATTTTGGAAACCTCACGGGGAACGGTAATTGGCAACCATTCAGTATGAAACTGAGTCAAGGTTCGAACCTCACGGCGTTTCGTAATTTTCTTACTTCGACCAAATCCGCAGCGCTTCAAATCGTCATTGGTAATGCCGGGGCGCTCAGCACCTATGCTTCCGGGGATACGCTGCAATTGGATGATATTCTGGTGAGCTACACGCCTTAACCACCGCCCATCCGCGAGGAGCCGCTCGCACTCTGGCGGCGCTCTGTTCAAGCTACGGGATTCATCGCCAACCAACGCGTGGGTTGCTTCACAGAAATGGCTAAATCCGTCAACGCAGCCGACCGGAGTGCTAAATCTCCAGCATGACAGGGGGCATAGGACGCCGCGCTTCCCCAGAATCCGCATCACCTCCCGCCCGCGCACCCAGCCGCACAACGTCCTCGACACCATCGAAGTCCTGGTGGCCGGTCAGGCCATGCTCAAAGGCAAGGCGAGCGGCTTAAAAAAGAGCTGCCAGGCGTCTAAAATAAATCGGCGTGCGTACCCGTGCGGCCCAAGAGGAGTTCTTCGGGTGAGGCCTGGTAGATCAGCAGCCAATCAGGGTCCACATGGCAGTCTCGCCAGCCGCTCCAATTGCCCGTCAGAGCATGATCACGGTTCTTGGCAGGCAGCGGCTTTTCAGCCGCAAGTAGCCCGATCACATCCTTGATCTTCTGGAGATTTTTACCCCGCTTCTGCTGCCGTTTGATGTCCTTCTTGAACTGGTGGGTCTGGGTGATTTTCACGACTCCCAAGACGCAAAGAGCGCCGCCTTAGAACCGTGGCGCTCAAGCTCTTCCCCGCGCTCTGCCCGGGACAAGATTTCTGCCGTCAGCTTATTTGGAACACGCAGTTCGAGGGGAAATTCCCCCCGCAAAGCGATCTGGCGGTAAAACAGCCGAATCGCCTCCGTAGGCGTCAATCCAAGCGAACTCAGCACGCGCTCCGTCGCCTTTTTTGTCGGCGCATCGATGCGCGCATGGATGACGGATGAAGTAGTCATGTGCAAATCGTATCACAAATGATACACGACGCAAGCACTGCTCACCCCTGGTCGAGAATACCACGTGCCATACCATGAGCTGACGCGCCGGTTCGAGACCGGCGCGCTGGGCGAAACCAAATGCGGCCGCGCGTGTTTCATGCCCGTGCCTCCGATCGGAAGAACTCCGCGAAGGATTTCGCCGGCACTGTCGTCTCTCTGTCGAAAGAAAAAACTATGAGTAACCGAACTCGCAATACACTGAACCTATGGCTTGTCCTGTGCGGATTGCCGCTCGCTTCAGCCTTGAGCCAGGCGCCGGTGCCAACGCCGCCCGGTGTCCCGACGACACCTACGTTGCCGGCACGAGTGCCGCCCGGCCTGACCCCCCCTGCCTTGCCCAAGGAAACGCCGAGGCTTACAAAGTTCAATCTCCATTTCCCCGGCGGCAACCCCCACCAGCTTGTTGCGGCTATTGAAAAGGCCACCAGCCACCCGTTGAACGTCGTCATTCCGGATGAATACGCGGACGAACTGATTCCCGCGCTCAGGATGAATCAAGTGACCGTGCTGGACCTGTTCAAGGCGATGGAGCGAGCGAGCGTAAAGACTGAGACTTATCTGACGAGCGCTTCCCCCGGCGTTGGGCTCAATTATTCCTACAACCGGATGGATACCACGATTAGTTTCCAGCCCATCGGCGAGTCGTCGGATGACTCGGTCTGGTTTTTTCGCGGGCGCCAGAAAGCGCCGGATCTCTCGAGCCTGCACGAGGCACCCGCGCCGCCGAAGCTCTGTCGGTTTTACGCGCTCTCGCCGGTTCTCGATCAGGGTCTCAAAGTGGAGGACATCACCACCGCCGTGCAAACCGGCTGGAAAATGCTGGGCGATAAGGACGCGCCCAGCCTCAGCTTCCACAAGGAAACCAAACTGCTCATCGCCGTCGGCGAGCCCAAGAAACTGGAGACGATTGACGCCGTGCTTGTAGCGTTGGAACAGGCGCACCGCGCGAGTCATCCCGCTCAGGGAAGCTCCGATGATCCAACCCGCAGCCACACCTCCGACCACCAACAATAAAGGGCCAGCTAAACCCGCGCCCCCGCCAGTTCCCGAACCGTGACCGTAGGGTCTGCTGAATTCATTTCCGACTTGGATGCGCACTCGTCATCGGTCGCGGACGACGCAGGAAGGCAAACCAATCCTGCGCAGCCGCCGCTTTCTGAACTGACTCGGGCGATGGTAGCCGGCGAGGAGACAGCCTATCGGACTTTTCATGACGCCTATTTCTCACGACTGCTGCGGTACCTGCTCGTCGTCACCCACGGCGATGAGCAGGCCGCGCGGGAAGCCTTGCAGGCCGCCTTCGTGCGCGTGGTGCGTCACATCAGGATTTTTGATGAGGAACAACGCTTTTGGAACTGGCTCACGGTGCTGGCCCGTTCTGCGCTGGCGGACCAGCGCAAAAATCGCCGCCGCTACTGGGCATTTCTGGATCGCTTCCGCGCGCATTCCGAAACCGAACTTGGGAACGAGCAAATGGATGGAGCCGACGTCGGTTTGCTCGCGCAACTGGATCGAAGTGTCATTCAACTCCCCGACGACGAACGCGACTTGTTGGAGCGGAAATATTTTGTCGGCCAATCCGTGCGCGAGATCGCGCTCGCGTTTCAGACCAGCGAAAAAGCCGTCGAATCACGGCTTGGACGCGTGCGGCAGAAATTGAAAACCAGCCTGCTGACTGGCTTGAAACATGAAGCAACCGACTGACAACGAGCGTCTGCTGGACGAGGTAATGGCGGGTGACGCCGAGGGCTTCCGCGACGCGTCCCTCGCCGGTTTGCTGCAATTCGCCCAGCAGCGGCGGCGGCGGCGCGTTGGATACCGCGTCGTTGGATCGTTGCTGGCGCTGGGATTGGCAGGCGTGGTGTTGCAGAACGAGTTGAGGCCCCAAAAAACTGTCCGAGAGCTGGCCGGGCCAGGCACGCCACCGGCAAGCTATCGACTTGTGGTGAGCGCGCCGCTCGCCTCCGCTCAACTTGTTACCACCGCTGCGTTGCCCGCTATCTCCGTGGTGACCTCGGATTTCGCGCCGCGCTGGGTGGCGACGCAGCCGGGGAATTTTATCGAAGTCGGCGATGACGAATTGCTGGCGCTCGCCTTGCCGCGGGTGGCCGCGCTGGTGAGAAACGACCGCAACGGAACGGAACTCTTGTTTGTTTCCGAGTCGTCGGCTGACGGGCGGAACTGAATTTTGGCGATGATTTATTCGCCTGTCCCTTCCTTTCGAAACTGCCCTGGCAAGAGCCCGGCACCGCCGAAGTCGTCAACCTCGCCCGCACTTTGCCGACGGTCGCTTGCAGTTTTCACGCAGAGCGGAGTTCGCCGCGGTAGGGCACCGCAAAGTCCGGGAAAAGGCCGCCGACCTAGTCCAGGCTCCCGCCGCGTTCGCTCAAATGGAGCACGACACTCGCGCCGGGGGAATTGTCTGGCTGCCGTTGACTCCAACGGTCTATGCCAAAGTGGAAGCATTTTTTCTCAATGATTCCAGTTCCGTATACCTCCGAGCGGCCGATGCAGTGCATCTCGCGTGTGCAGCGGAACATGGTTTTAAAAAGGTCTACTCCAACGATCGTCATTTCCTCTCGGCGGCCGTCTATTTCGGATTGAAAGGGATCAACGTGATCGGAAAGCGGACCTCCTAGCACTACAGCGACACATAAAACGGGTGGTAACCACGGAATACACGGATCACACGGAAAAGCTCGAACCAAGGTCGCTCTGCTTCCGTGTATTCTGTGTATTCCGTGGTTCATTTCGGGGAA
>JAYVTS010000479.1:0-9727 GCA_043788645.1 Verrucomicrobiota bacterium | reverse complement strand
ACGAGCCTGCGTTTTGGCAGAAGTATATTTTCAGCACCGACCACAAAGTGATCGGGATTCAATACGGGATGACGGCTTTGTCATTTCTGTTGTTTGGATTCTTCCTGATGATTTGCATGCGGTATCAGATCGCAAATCCGGGTCAAAAAATTCCTTGGATTGGTGGGTTGTTGGAATCAGTACTGGGCGATGCAGCCGCGGGTGGCAAAATGACCCCCGACTTATACAACGCTTTCGGCGCGATGCACGGCAATATCATGGTCTTCCTCGGTATTGTTCCCCTGGCATTCGCCGCGTTTGGAAATTATGTCGTGCCGTTGATGATTGGGGCGCCCGACATGGCTTTTCCGCGAGTCAATATGGCGAGCTATCACGCTTATTGGATGGGTGGTGTGACCTGGTTTACTGGCTTCTTCTTGCCCGGCGGCGCGGCCCGATCCGGTTGGACCTCCTATTCTCCGCTGGCGACCATCGCCGAGTTCGATCGCTCTTTCAATGGTCAAACCGCATTGTTGATCGGCTTGGTGTTGTTAATCACATCGTCGTTGCTCGGTTCGGCGAACTTTATCGCCACGGTGATTCAGTTGCGAGCCAAGGGGATGAGTTGGATGCGAATGCCTTACTTTGTTTGGGCTCAATTTGTCACTTCATTCCTCTTGTTACTCGCGTTTCCACCCTTGGAAGCGGCGGGCATCTTGCAGCTGATGGACAATGTCTTTCATACCAGCTTTTTTCTGCCCTCCGGTTTGGTCGTCGGTGCCGGTCAATTGCCGGTGGCAGGCGGTGGGAGTCCGCTTTTGTGGCAGCATTTGTTCTGGTTCCTCGGGCACCCTGAGGTTTACGTCCTGATTCTTCCGGCCATCGGAATTGTTGCCGAGGTGATCGCGAACAACACGCGTAAACCGCTTTGGGGCTATAAATCGATGGTCTATGCACTGATGTCGATTGGTTTCCTCAGCTTTATCGTTTGGGCGCATCATATGTATCTGACGGGGATGGGAACCAAGATTTCGACGTTCTTCCAGACGACCACAATGATGATTTCGATCCCGTCCGTGATCATTTTGACTGCGCTCTTTATCTCGCTCTGGGGTGGCTCGATTCGATTCAATACGCCCATGCTTTTCGCAGTTTCGTTTCTGCCGATGTTCGGTATTGGTGGGCTCACGGGTCTGCCTTTGGGATTCAATGCTTCCGACATTTTCCTCCATGACTCCTATTACGTAATCGGTCATTTCCACTACGTGGTTGCGCCGGGCACCATGTTCGGCCTTTTCGCGGGGGTTTATTTCTGGTTCCCGAAGATCACCGGACGCATGATGAATGAGGCGCTTGGGAAAATCCATTTCTGGGGTTCATTGATCGCGATGAACGCCATTTTCGCCCCTATGTTCATTCAGGGTTTTAAAGGCATGAGTCGGCGCATGTCCGATGGGGGTGCGGTTTACTTCGGAAAAGGCGTCGCTGTGGGCGAAGATCTCGGTGTGCTCAAGATCAATAATCATATCTTCTGGGCGGCGATGTTGCTCGCCGTTTTCCAGCTGCCGTTTATCTTCAACTTCTTTTGGAGTATTTGGAACGGGCGGAAGGCGAGCAGTGATAATCCTTGGGACGCCACCACGTTGGATTGGGCAACCCCAACGCCGCCGCCGCACGGGAATTTCCTGACGGAACCGATTGTGTATCGAGGGCCTTACGAATATAGCGTTCCGGGAGCCTCCAAGGATTTCCTCCCGCAGAATCAGAAACCTTAAAACACGCCTTGGCTTTAGCCTTTCAAAACGATTTCAGACCCGCCTGTTGTCATGGAAATACCCTATACTGACAGACCCCGACCAGATACGGGGTTATATAACGCGAAGTTGGGCATTTGGCTCTTCCTCGCTTCCGAGATCATGCTCTTTGGAGCACTCTTTTCCGCTTACATTTTATTGCGAGTTGGAGCTTTGCCGGGCAGTTGGCCCGAGGTGAAGCTCGCTTGGCCGCACGGCTTGCTGAACATTCCGATTGGGACGTTCAACACCGCGGTGCTCATTACGTCATCCGTGACGGTGGTCTTTGCGTGGGCCGCTCTTAAAATGAACAATTTTAAACGCTTCCGCATTTGCATGGTGATCACGCTCATGTGTGCGTTGGGGTTTCTGTGCATCAAGTCCTACGAATACAACGAGAAATTCACTCACTATGAGCTGCGCCTCAATTCGGGCGAAGCTTATACCGGCCACTTGGAAATCGCGGGACGGAAGGTGGGTTTTTGGGATTTTGCGGCCATTCAAAACTTGGATAAACTCAAAGCGTCCAATGTCTTAGAGGTCCATTTCCTCGCCGATCCGCTCAAGGAAGTCCACGGCGGACACGCCGATCACGCGGCCAGCCATGAGCATAAGGAACTCACGGTGAAGGTCGCGGATATGGCCCATCTGGACGCTTTTATCCCGCGCAACCACACGTTTTTTGCGATCTATTTTACCATTACGGCTCTCCACGGGTTGCACGTTTTGGGTGGGGCACTGGTGCTCGGTTATCTGGCATTCCCTGGCGCAAAGATGTGGAAAACTCGCCCCGAACAATTTATCAATCGAACTGAAGTGGCGGGTTTATTCTGGCACTTTGTCGATTTGGTCTGGATTTTCCTTTTCCCTGTCGTCTACCTCCTTTGATTTTATGAGTGAGCCTACCCATTCCAGCGGGCATGAGAGCCACGGTGATCATGATGATCACGATGTGGCCTCCCACCTCAAGACCTATATTGCTGTTTTCGCAGCGTTGTTGGTTGGAACGGTGGTGACGGTGTCAATGTATTATGTTCATTTTGAAAGCATGGCGTTGACCATTGCGATCGCTTTGTTCATTGCTTCCATCAAATCCTTCTTGGTGGCGGGTTATTTCATGCACTTGTTGTCTGAAAAGAAGATGATTTACAGTATTATGGCCGTGACGGTGGTTTTCTTCTTTGCCCTGGGCGGGTTGACGATTTGGGGCACGCATGATTTGCCGACCGGATCTGAGAGCAAGGCACTTTATGTCCCTTAAAGCCTTTCACGTCGTTTTTATCGTCAGCAGTGTGACCCTCCTGTTGGGTTTGGCGGGATGGGCCATTGGGCAATACCGCGACTCGGGTTCGGCGGACTATTTGTTGGGATCGGTCGCCTCAGCGGTCGCCGCGGTCGGTTTGATGGTTTATGGTGTGTATTTTCTTAAAAAACTTAAACACGTCAGTTACCTCTAAGGCAATATGAAATTTCGACCTGTAGCTATTTGGTTGGCTTCGTGGTGGGCCGTAATCTTGGCGCCTCGGGCAGCTGCCTGTGCGGCTTGTTTTGGTCGGAGCGATTCTCCCCAGGCGCAGGGGATGAACGCCGGGATCCTAACCTTGCTGGTCTTTGTGGCGTTATTTTGGGTCGCCTTTGGTACCTTCTTTGTCTTCATCGTCCGCCGTGGACGTCAAACTGGCGAAACCCTGCCAGGTGATCAAAATGATCCGCATCATAACTAATTCCGATTTGCCTTCAGAATGGGTCTCATTTTGAAAGCGAATTGAAATAACTCTTTTTTCTGCCTCCATGATTGATTCTGTACTTGCCAAACTTGGTATGCCTCCCTCGGCCTCGGTTCATGCGGCTGAGGTGGACGGTCTTATCTTCTGGGTTCACCTGCTCATGCTCCTGCTTTTTGTGGGCTGGCTCGGCTACTATTTTTTGGCCCTCGTTAAGTTTCGTAAGTCGGCGAATCCTCGTGCTGATTATACGGGAGTTAAGGGTCACCTATCCACTTATCTAGAGGTTGGTGTGGCCGTGGTGGAAGCCGTGCTGTTGATCGGCCTCGCCATCCCCATTTGGGCTCGTGCCGTGGACCGTTTGCCGACGACCGCTGACAAGCCGGTGGAGGTCCAAATCATGGGGATGCAGTATAAGTGGAATGCTCACTTTAGCGGGGCGGATGGCAAATGGGGGCGGCAGGATATCAAGCTCGCCGGTGCGGGCAATCCTTTCGGGATTGATGTCGCCGACGCCGGTGCCAAAGATGACGTTGCGTGCATCCAAGGAGAACCTTTCAAACTGCCGGTCAATCGCCCGATCATTTGCCGCATTTCCAGTATGGATGTGATTCACAGTTTTAAGCTACCGGCCATGCGGGTGACTCAGGATGCGATGCCGGGTATGAGTATTCCGGCCCATTTTACCTCGACCAAAACCGGTCAATACACGATTACTTGCGCCCAATTGTGCGGCACCGGCCACTCCAACATGCGGGGCGACTTTGAGGTTGTAACGACGGAGGAATGGGACAAATGGTACGCCGAAAAGTCAAAAGCCGGGCCTTCGACCGGCGAATAGCCGCAGCGTTTTCGTATTGATACCCGAAAGGCCGCTGGCGGTGAGCCAGCGGCCGTTTCATTTTCAAAATTGACCCATGCCCACAAACGTGATGCGACTTGGTTACTGGGCTATTTTGTTCGGAGCCATGGTGGGGGTAGTAGCTTTATTTTGGCGATCTGAGTTCGAGCGGGGGCATCCGAGCACAGAGATTCTGGATCCGGTGAAGGCCTTTCCACTGACCCGACCGATCCCTGATTTCCACCTCACCAACCAGTTTAATATGCCAGTGAACCTGGAATCGCTAGCGGGTTTTGTCTGGGTCGCGGATGTTATTTTTTCGACCTGTCCGGGACAATGCCACCAACTTTCGCAACAGATGAGGGCCGTTCAGAGGCGGTTGCCGCCGGGAGGATCCGTTCGATTGGTCTCGTTGACTGCGGATCCCGAATATGATACGCCGCCTGTGCTCGACAAGTATGGCCAGCGTTATGGGTTTCACCCGAGCAATTGGTTGTTTCTGACGGGGCCAAAATCCCCGGTCTATGATCTCGCCATCAAGGGGTTGCTTTTTTCGGTAGTCGAACAACCGGAAAATCTACGGGCGAATGTGGACGATCGGTTTATCCATTCGACGGCTTTTGCTCTGGTGGACCGGGATGGCCGCCTCCGCGGAGTCGTTCAGGGCGAGGAGACCAACGCGGTGGAACAGATTTTGGTGAGGGTGAATTGGCTTCTGCACGAGCAGCGAAAACCATGAATTTACCGTTGTTAAATGCCTCGTTGAATGGGTTGGCGACTGTGCTGCTGCTGGCGGGCTATGTCTTCATCCGTCAAGGGCGGCGAGTCGCACATCAACGGTGCATGAAGGGAGCGTTTGTTACGTCATGTCTCTTTTTGATGAGCTATTTGTACCACAAGATTGTGGTGGTCAAGGGCGTCAATACTCCGTTTCGCGGACCCACCGCGCTCAAGCCGGTTTACCTAGCCATGTTGGTGAGTCATGTTCTGTTGGCGGTGGCGATTGTACCGTTGGCGTCACGAACGATATGGCTGGCAATCCACGGCGATTTCGTTCGGCACCGGCGATGGGCACGTTGGACTTGGCCGCTGTGGTTATATGTCAGTGTTACGGGGGTCCTCGTTTACTTCGTACTATACGTAATTTGGCCTGGGCCTTAGGTCTTCGATTGTATCAAGCCGTCTCGGTGGTCCCGCGGAGTTCTGGCCACTTTTGCAAACGCCGCAAGAGTGCTTGATGCGAGATCCCGAGCCGTTCGGCGGCACGTCGAATGCCACCGTTGGCTCCCATTAGTGCTTGACGAATCATCTCATATTCCTGTGCCTCGAGCGGAGGTAAGGTGCGTGCGGAATTGAGGGGCAAAGGTGGAATTGAGGGGTAAACCGGGGCGGGGGGCGTCGTCGTCACCGGCGTTGGCAATGGGATTGAATCCGCCGGGCTGGTCGGCCGGGAAGCCGCGGAACGTTCCAACCACGCGAGATCCAACGCCAACCAAACGGCGTCCGGCGGAGTTCGGAGTAACGAACGTTCGAGTAGATTCCGCAATTCACGGACATTTCCGGGGAAGTCATAGGCGGCTAGTGACCTCAACTCTTCGGACTTCAGACGCGGTGCGCGGCGGCCGTACTTAGACGCCAGTTGTTCGATCAGTCGTTGCGCCAACGTCGGAATTTCATCGCGTCGTTCTCGCAGGGGTGGCATCCGAATGACAAATGAATCTAACCGATACCATAGGTCCGCCCGAAATCGTCCCGCGTCCGATTCCGTCTTCAAATCGCGATTCGTCGCCGCAACCACGCGACCGGCAAATTGTTTGGTCGTGGTACTGCCCAGCGAACGATATTCCCGAGCCTCAAGAAAACGAAGTAACTTTGCTTGAAGTGGGAGGGGAATTTCGCCGATCTCGTCCAAAAACAGAGTTCCATTTTTGGTGGCTCCGACTAACCCTTCCCGGGCTTTGTCGGCGCCCGTATAAGCTCCGCGTTCGCTCCCAAAAAGTTCAGCCTCGAACATGTCGGCCGGCATTGAGGCACAATTGACTGCGATGTACGGCGTGGAATCCGCTTTGTCCCCGAAGGTCCACCGGTGCAAGGCCCGCGCCGCCACGTCTTTACCGGAACCGGTTTCGCCGGTCAGGAGCACGGTAGCCACCCCATGCCGAGCCGCTTGTTGAAGTGACTCCGCCACTTCCCGCATAGGCCCACTATCGACCACTAATTCGTCCGCCGATTGATCGGCACGCAAATAACGCAAGCGCGTTCGAGCCCGCTGGAGGCACTCGGTAAACGCACTGACGGACACCGGCTTCGCGAGGTAGTCGAACAGGCCATGCCGGGTCAGTTGGACCGCATCCGACAATTCTGGGAGCCCGGTGAGAACGATGATCGTCTGAGCGGGATTGCGCTTCGCCAACTCAAAATAGAAATCGAACCCTCTCCCGTCCGGTAGATGGTTGTCAAGTACCACCAAATCGAAACTTCGATGCGCCAGCTGATTTCGGGCCGCTGCCAAATTTGAGCAAGGAATCGGATCCCCCCCCTCTTCGCGAACCAAGCCCGCCAACATTTCGGCGAAGGCCGGTTCATCTTCCACCAGGAGACATGTAAACGGTCTTCCAGAATTCGATTGAATCGCAGTCATTGAAAAAAGTGTCGTCCGATCTTCGCCCTTGGGGAACATCTGCCGGTAAAAAAGTTAACAGGTGGAACGAATATTCACATGGAACCCTATTCGACCTGAACTCTAAAAAAAAGGGTCTCACCTTGGGGCGCCGGTAGGACGGCCGGTGAACCCGTGCCCAACAGAAACCCGGTTTCGGTCCCGAACCCATTCTTGACTGCATGCCATCCGGGGGTCCCCAAATTATCGGATGTTTCTAACCGGTATCGGAGTCCGCGTTCGGTTGGAAACGAAATGACGTTCGTCGTAGCCGAGAATTGGAGTTGAAGTACGGGGGCCACGAGAACCCGTAAGACGATCGGCGCGCTGGTCACCGAACCGGCGACATTGGTCACCACCAAAAGGTAGCGGCCCGCCGCGCTGGGCAATACCTGGGTCAGGAACAGATTGGTCGAAGTCTGACCTGGAACAAGTGCTCCGTCATGCCACCATCGGAGAGTCAACGGGGCGGACCCCGTCACGGAGATCGTCCAAAAAATAGCGCCTCCTTCGCGGACCGCGAAATCGGTCGGCCCGAGCCCAATGACCGGTGCGATGGGTGGATCGACCGGGGAATTCGTGGCTAACGAGTAATTGAGTCGAGCATTGCCCTTGGCGCCATTGAAACCGTCCACCACCACCAGGTAAGTCCGCGCCCGAGTCGCACGAAACCGAACTTGGCTGCCAACGGCCCCTGCGCCGGATGGGCCAGCGGTGTGGTCGCAGGCAATTGGAATTAGCCCTGCATAGTTGGTGAGCGGTGGCTGGTAGGCATAAGTCGCTAAGATCGTGTCATAGGTACTTCCGTCCGTATTCAATTGAACGACTCCATCGGCCGGTGCCTCATACGCAAACCAATAGGAAGCACCGCCGACAAGTCCGCAATGGAGGGGTTCAGTCGGGTCACGCCCGGCATAAATCGTATTAAATATCTGAGTTCCATTGTATCCACGCGCCACTCCGATCGGGTTGGCCGCGAGCGCAGCGCGCCGACGGGGTATCGAGTTAGGCCCGCCTCCACCGTCGCCTCGGCCACGGTCATCGGGTGTTAGAGGTGAGATCAAGGCATCAAAGAGACGATCCCGAGCTAAGGCGTTGGTTTGGCCCTCAGAGTTGATCTGAATCTCCACCGGAACAGAAAACCAGATGAGTTGTCCGTCCTTCGTGCGACCGGCTTTCAAGCGGAGCTTATAGCTTCCCACCTGATCTGCGGTTAGAAATGGAATCACCAATGTGGGATCTTCCTGGCCCAAGATTTCTTGGTCATTTAATAGCCATTGGTATTTCACCTTGGCCCCCGCCTCGACGGTGATTTGAGCGGTCAGTTGGAGGCGATCCCCGATCCGAAGTGCTCGATCCGGTTCATCGAGTACAATGATCGGTATTAGGTCGGCCACGAACTTAAAATTCCAATCGAAGCGAATTTCCCCGACCGCCCCCGCATATCCATCGACGGCTAACTCATACTCAATTCCCGCTCGGACACCCAAAGTAAGTAGGCCTGGGTTCAGTAAACCACCGCCCTGATTGCCCTCAGCCCGGGCCACCTGTTTCAAGTCTGCCAAGGGTTTGCTGGGATCTTGAGGCCCGGGTGGACCGCCTTTCAACGCTCGATCATAGGCGTATACGCCGAGCAACGGATCGATACTGCTCCCGGCGGTGTTGAAAGTCACCAAACCATCGGACGGAGCGATCCACGAGAGCCAAACCGATGCGCCTCCGGAAAGCCCTCCATGCTGCGGTTCATTGGCCTCGCGGGATGCACCCGTGTTGTTTCCTGATCCAGAACCCGTTGCCCCGGCAATCACACCACGGTCGGCGAAAGCATCCGAAAACGGTAGGGCGGCCGCGGCAACTTGATTTCCAAATTCACCCAATCTCGCAAGTCCTAGACCGAGGTAAAGGCATACCCTAACACAAGCGGCGATCTCACGAGATGGCTTACGGTACAGGCGCGAAATTTTTCTTCGAAAAGCATTGATCGTTTCCGAATGGACACGCACTGCGGTCACCGGACAGTCCCGTGGCGACCGCGAACTCTCAGAAGAGTGCCCTTCAATTGAAAAAGGCACACCTTTAGCTTCCACTTCATTGTTATCAAACGGCACCACGGGTTATCATTAGCGCAGTTCATGCCAAATGCCCAGAGTCGCTATTCCGAGCGATTTCGATTCATAAGCGGTCCGAAATCGGACCCGAACGGTCCCGCAACGGACCCAACCTCCAAGGGGGCAAACGTTCGATTCCGATCAAATTCGGCGGTCAGCCCATAGTTGTCAATATAATAATCAGGGTAGTCTATTTTGTCTTCGCTCCCCCAAGGCCAAAATCGCACGAGTGCGGGCTAGTTGATGATTCACCCAATGCACAGCAGTTCTCATTTTGAGGGGGACAGGGTGTAGACGGAGAGGAGGGGGTGTAAGGCGAGAGGAATTTTGTACTGAACTCAAACGCTGTTTGTTGGTAGATCTTGCAGTGGATGCACGACAATGCCCTTCTTCAAGGCCGTGCGGTAAGCGTGGAAGATCTCGGTGAGATCCGGTCCTTGCTCGGCGAGTACCCGGCCTGGCACCGCACGTTGATTTCTCGTGAACGGTGTCAGCGGTGGGGGTGGCGCAATGAGGCCGGCCGACTCAATTCTCCGTCGTCTGAGCCGGGATTGGCAGGAAAAATACGGGCATCCGATCCACTTGGTGGAAACGTTGGTCCAACGGGATCGTTTTCGGGGCAC
>JAYVTS010000478.1:0-6707 GCA_043788645.1 Verrucomicrobiota bacterium | reverse complement strand
CTGATCGTGTGGGCTTATATAATGTGGTTTGGGCTTTGTTGGGTGCCGCGGGTTTTGCCGCGGGTGGGTATGCGATCGAACAATTCGGCCGCTTGACCCTCTATTGGCTCCCGTTTGGGGTGCATTTGGCGCAATTCCTTTACCTGCCCAGTTTACGCCGAGAACGGGATCGTTTTCTGGCTGCGACGGAGACTGGTTCCCACTCCTCCCGAGAGGTTCATCCGGCGGGCGGACCTCAGCATTTTCAGAAAATGGCATGGATCGCCAATCCCATGGCGTACATGGCGGCGCAGGTTTTTTCCGCCTCGCTACCGGTTCTCGCGGCGCGGCTTCACCTCTCTCAAACGGAGGCGGGTGTGTGGTTAGGCTGTTGGAATTGGATCCGCACAGCAAGCTTTGTGGGACTGTGGTGGTGGCCGGGTTGGCACTATCATTTCGGTTTGTTTTCGCTGGGCTTTGGCGCTGTGATCGGGGGTTTCCTCGGGCTTATGCTCGGGCCTACCTTGGCTTGGGTCCTCGCGGCCCAAATGGCCTTTGGGGTTGGCATTGCGTTGATGTACTACTCGTCCCTTTTCTACGCAATGGATGGGAGCAGTTCACATGGGGAGCAAGGGGGCACGCATGAGGCTTTGATCGGACTCGGCATGGGCTGCGGCCCAGCAGTGACGGGTTTGGCGCTTCGGTGGACTGGGGTGCCCGGTCTCGGTGCGGCCGCGGTGGCGGTCCTGCTGGCTGTTGGTTGGCTGACCGTTGGTCGGATTCACCAAGTCGCCCGTCGTCACCCGAGTGCTGACAGGTTAAGATAAAACACCAAAAACGACTTGGCGGAAATTCCCGCAAATGGAGATGCCATTTAGCAATGGCTCGGGCAACCTGATTCAAATTTGTAGACGTGGAGGAATCGGCACGGATGGTTGGTGTGGACCTCTGTACTCAGGGTCCGCAGTCGGAGCTTGACGCCCTTCACGCGGCGGAACACGGTGCATTCATGCATTTCCCCGCAGAGATGTCCCTCGTCGATTCGCACTCGAGGGTGCCTCAATTCGATGGGATTTACGGCGTCCGCGGCCTTTTTTGGCCGTTGAAGAGGGGACGCTCGCTCCGTGCTTTTACGCTGATTGAACTCCTGGTAGTCATCGCAATCATTGCACTATTAGCCGGGATGTTGTTACCGGCGTTAGGGCGGGCCACCGAGCGGGCTCGGTCGATCCAATGCGTAAACAATCTCCACCAACTGGGTTTGGCTCATCTGTTCTATGCGGATGAGCATCAGGGTGTTTTTCCGCCCCGAGCGGATTCGCAGCGTTGGCCCACCCAACTGCGGTCGGGATACCAAAGCTTCAACATTTTGCGGTGTCCGGATGAGCGCCGACGGGAGCCGTTGAGGCAGCGGACCGATCCGAAATTCGCTCCCGATGAGGCGCTCCGCAGCTATATTATCAATGGTTGGAACGACTATTTTAAAGTCACCCTAAATCTGAGCGATTTAGGGGCGGCCGTCGGTCGATCCATTCCCGAATCCGCCATTCATGAACCCAGTTTAACCATCGTGTTTGGCGAAGTGTTGACGAATGAGCCAGCTGCCAGCAATTACTATATGGATTTTCTCGAAGGCAACGATCGCGACGTCATTTGGCGGAACCGCCATAATAGTGGTACGACCAAAAATCTAGCAGGCGGTTCGTGCTATACTTTTGTGGATGGCCATGCCGAATTGATTAAACGCCGTGGGGTACTTTACCCGCTAAATTTGTGGGCTGTGACGGAACAATTCAGGACCAACCGAGCGCTAGCCAACTAATGCTGATATTTCATATTGTCTGCAATCCTGCAGACAAAAATCCTGTTATCCTGTCCCAAATGGATCCGCAGGCCGAACGATCAAAGCTGAGTCATTCCCCAGAATAAGAGAAAAGGCTCGAATCGGCGCCGGGCTTACGACTGCCTCGGCCCAGCGTGTTGGCTCGAGCGAGGAATGAGGCATCAGTTCGGGGAGCGAGAATGATCAAATGATCCGGTCCTCAAGAAATGGACGCTCTGGTGAAGTGCCGCCCGACTGCGCACGATGAAAGGGTGTGTGGCAGGTATAACTATGTGATCGGCTAGCCCGTCTACCTTGGTCTTGGTGACCGATACCTTGCCATCGTTTCGCCCGCGTATGAAGATGCTGTTAATGAGATTGATGGAGCGATCTCCCGCAATCACACCTAATGGAAAGTTCACAGGCCCCAACCGATTGGGGGTCGAACTGGGCTGGGTGCCTAGTTCTCGACCGGCGGGACCGTTAATGGCATCAAAGAGCCAGAGTCGACCTAGACGATCCACCACCTCACTCCCCTGATTCGGAGGGCCGATCATCACTACTCGACCGAGGTCCGGAACAATGTGCCGCGCCAGATAGTCCCGAACCAAAATACCGCCCATAGAATGGGTGACGAAATGGATCGTCGTTGCTCCGTTGGAGCGGCACTGAGCAATCGCCCGTGGAATGACGGCGTCGGCAAGCTGCGTGATGGCTGCTGATCGCGAAGGATAATCGATATTCAGGACACGATAGCCGACACGACGTAGCCCCTGTTCCAAGGAAACCATGGATTGTCTCGTCCGGCACAACCCGTGAAGTAGGATTACATGCTCGGTCGCATCAGAAATGTTGCTCACAAAAACAATTTTAGACAGGATAAAGACAATTGGGGGAAAAGCGATGGCAGTACTCCTATCTGGGTCCAAGGCCCACCCATAGGTGTTACCCATGGTTCCCTCTGGATCAAAAGTGCCGTCGGATTTGCGGCCGAGTGAAGCCGTGGTTCACGAAGCAAAAAGTGGTGGCTTTTCATGTGTTTTTGTAATCACACTGGCGCCTATGAAGAAGCGATTTAACGGTTCGTTGGCCGCGCTGGCTTTACTCGCGGCGAGGTCTGTTCACGCCGAAACAAAATTGGAGACCGCCCTGTTGACGGCGGTGCGCGCCGCGCATTTTGAATCGATCGTGGACTTCGGCGCGGGTAATGAAAGCGAGCCGGTCAAAGCGCATTTGAAACTTCCCGCGCAGACCGTCGCGCAGCCGCCAAACGTCAACGTCGCCGTCATCCAGCTTGATGCCAAGGGACAACTGGTTGACTGTGCTTACGTTTTGTTGTCGCGCGATTATCCCAATGGATTCGTCGTGCCGTTGGATAAAAATTTGGGCGCGAGCCGCGTTAAATTTTTACGTTGGGACATCGAACGTTCGGACGGTGGGACTTTTTCGCGGGACGATGGCCATCAGCTCACGATCAAAGGCTGGACGAACAATCCACCGCTCACCGAGGCCGATGAACTCGTGCCGGGCCGCACCAATACATCGTGTCAATTCATGGCGCCGTATCCCGCGTCGCTCTTCAAAAGCATGGTCGCGTTTCATGTCATGCGGATGATTGACGCGGGCAAACTCCGGCTTGACTCGGAATATATTTTTGAATTGCCCGGGGCAAAGCCCGACGCCCGCAAAATCCGAAGCTGGCTCGATGCGATGATCACCGTCAGCGACAACCACGCGACCCAGGCGCTGCTGAAAATGTTTCACGACAAAAACGAGATCGAGCCGCTCAACCGCGAGTTCCGCGATTTGAATTTGCCCACCCTGCAAATCAACGCCACGGACCCCAAGACCGGGCGCGGCTGGAACACCGCCCAAATCAATCTCACTGCGTGGGACATCGCGCGGATGTTCTGGTTGATTGACGGTGGCGCCGGCGAATTCTGGCGCGATGCCAAGGGAAAACCGGTGACGGCAAAAATTCTTTCCGATTCTTCGCGTGCGTTTCTGAAAAAAATTTTGTCTGAACAAGGATTTAACAATGGCCTGACCACAGCGAATTTTCCCGGCGCAAAAAATGTTCTTCCCGGAATTCCTTCGCGCGTCGCGGAACGTTGGATCAATCCGACGAACGGCCACGCGATGGTGGACGGCGATGACTTCGGCGTGGACCTCCGCGCGGCCAATGCCAAGGCCGAAGTGAACTTCGCGCACAAAACCGGCTGGACGTTCAATTACGGGGCAGACGCGGGCATCGTCACCTCGCTGCCGGGCAAGCCGTTCCGACATTACCTCATCGCGTTGGTTGGAAATCTGGGGCAACGCTATACCGATGAAGTTTTTGCCAGACGAACAACCTTTCCCGATGCGGATGGCGTTCCAATCTTTTACACGCAGAAAATTCCCGCGCTGGGCAAAGCGATGGATGATGCGGTGACAAAGTTTTCTACGGATAAAAGATAATTTTCATGGGAAGAAGGAGCAGGAAATTTGAAAGGCAGGTTTTATATTATAAAATATACGTTATTTATATTGACGGCAAAATCGCTAAAATCGCCTGTCCCGTTTTTTAAAAAGCGATAACGAATGGAAGCGAGACTCCAAGGCCGGGTTTACGGGAGCGACTTGTTCGCGTTGGAAAAGCAAGATTTGAATCGTCCGTTCTCGCTGTGAGCGCAAAAGCGTCTAACTACCCAAGCGCGGCGACACGCGACTACGAAACGCGCCCATGGCATCCGCGAGGAACCGCAGCGGTTCGTTGCATTGCAGCGCACGCTCGGGCCTCACCGCCACGACAATCAAAAAGATAAACATCATCGGTGCGACGGACGCTCCTAGACATGTGGTACCCCGAGTAGGTAAGCGGCCATCGAGTGTCTGTTGGGGTGGATACGGAATTGGTCGTAACAGAGCATTCTGAGAATGGGATCCGGACGCAAATACCAACTCGCCCAGCCGAGTGGAGAATCTCCATTCATATCCTTTGCCTCAATGTCTGCTCGAGCATCCAGCAATATCTGGATGGTTTCCTCCGTGCCAAAGGCCGCCGCACGGTGCAAGGGTGTCTCCCCTTTGGTTCGGCAATCCCGCATGAAGCCGCCCGTCTCCGCGGATGGCTTGGTCACACAATTGGGATTTGCACCATTGCCGAGAAGTACCTTGAGCACGAGATCGTGAGCTACCCGATTGGCGGTGCAGAGCGCCGCGTGCAGCGGCGACTCACCGCTATCTTGCAGCGCCTTGCTCAACCAGAAACTGACACAACCGCCAATGCCCATGAAATGCTGCCCCGTTGAGATCGAGGTTGGCTCCCACTGATTGGATCGACTCTCCATTGGCGAGGAGAAACCGGATGGCGCTGACGTCCCCATAGTAGGCGCACCATTTAATGAGGCGAGTTCCGTCCGGGTCGGTTGAAGTCGCGGCGTGGCCTGCGGACAAGTAGTCGAAGACCAAGTCAGTTCGACCATCGGTGATTTGCTGAATGATGTTTTTGCTCATGTTTTCTGTGAATGGTGCGAGTCCACTAAACGTTTCGCTCAGGTACGCCGGGACCGTTGCATACGAATTGCAGCGGTGGTGCCATGTCGGCGTTGACCGGGAGCCGGTTTGTTAGGTGGGCTCAAGGTAACGACTCCACTCGGCCGATTCCGCCAACTGCTTCAACACCACGTTGCGGCGAACCATGAAACGACGCAGGTAGGACGCAAGGAAAAGCCAATCTGCAATCTTGCCAAGGATGCCCAGCGGTGACTCGAACTCGAAACGGTCGCTCATCAATGTTCCCTCCGCCCCGTCGCCTTCCCAATCGCCCTCGAGACTTCTCAATTGTGCTGACATGGCTGCCGGTGTACTTAGTGACGCCACTGAGGTTGCGTTCATCTGATCCACCGCCAGTGATGGCGAAGTGCTGGAAGCGGCGTGCTCTGTTTCGAAACCAGCCAAGAAAAGAGCAACCGCCATGAGGGTTCTGATGGTTTGTGTTTTCATAAGACGTCTGTTGCCGAAGGCAAAGCTCAGGGACGGGCGCCAGCCATTGAGAGTCTTCGATTTGTCGCAACGTTCCCGATCAGCGACCCCGCGCTGAGGGCGTTCGATTTGGATGCGTGGGGTGATCGCGGGGTTCGATGCATTCGGTTTGTTAGGGGTTGCGGTCGAATTGGAAATTGACGACACGCGGCCGCGGGGAATAGTTTACGGGTGTAATGGAAGCTATCGCCAAACAACTGGAGACTAAGCTCCACGAATGGAAGCCGGAGACCTCGCAAAAGGTTCGGATGCTCGTGGCTGAAATCATCGAACTGGCGGACGACGACGCACTGGATATCGGTCGCTCGCGGGGCGTCGAGCAGGAAGTGATGGACCTACTCGATGAGCCCTCGTCCCGGTGAAGTCTGGCTGGCAGACCTCGGAATGGCTGCCAAAACACGCCCGGTGGTCGTGGTGTCAAGATATGACGAAGACCCGCCGCGTGTCCTCGTGATCTACGTGCCGCTGACGTCGGAGGTCCGGGAAAGCGAGTATGAAGTGGCGATGCCGAGACTGCCATTTCTGCGTTTGGAAGGTGTGGCGAATGTGCAAGGCATCGGCTCGCTGGCCGTCAAAAGACTGGAGCGTCGCCTCGGGGTGCTGCCGACCGAAGAAATGGAGCGACTAAAGAAGGCGCTCCGCTTCGCGTTGGATTTGGACTAGCCTGCGCTTTCATTAACTCCGGTAGCGAGCGACAACTGATAGGAATTTGGTTCTAAACGCGAGCGCCCGTGAAGTGGGTGGGTTCGCGGGTGAAAGTCCCGCCGGTCAAGTTAGACGGTTCAGGACCGAATCGCTGTACCCTGGAAGAGGCCGCGAGGCCGAACCACAAGCGGGGTACGGATGGAACTGTCGGGTCGTAACGAAGGCAAACCTCATC
>JAYVTS010000477.1:0-6812 GCA_043788645.1 Verrucomicrobiota bacterium | reverse complement strand
GCTTTGACCACCATTTGTTCGATCGATAGCTCAAACCCATCCGCATCCCGTTTCTTCCGCGAAAAAGCGCAAAACTGGCAGCTCAAGATGCAGTAATTGGAATAGTTGAGATACCGGTTGACGATGTACGAGGCACGCAACCCGTTGCGCCGTCGGTTCGCGTAGTCCGCCAGGGCTCCCACCGCATTGAGATCCCGACTTGCGAAGAGCCGACAGGCATCCGCCTCCGTCAATCGTTCGGAGGCTTCTACCTTCGCGACCAGTTCCGGAAAGTCGCTATGCCGGAGCGAAAAATTCACCCTCCCAGTCTAGCGAGACAATTGCCGTTGTCATTGTATCCCTGAACCGGAATGGGCCGAGGTAGGGGAGATTCGGCGCGAGCCGGATCAGGGTTCGAGTTGGCCGAGCTGAAGATCAACCTCGCCAGAAGCCTCGCTCCACCAGCGCCCGTCGGGGGCGGCCACAACTCCCCAATGACAATCGCCTCCCACCTCGCCATGATTCCGCCCATGCCAGTCCACTCCTTTCGCGCCGTCTGCTGTTTGGTAACACTGACCACCCGCCTCGCCTGGGCACAAAACCCCGGCGACAACGACTACCCACTCGGGCCGGATTCACAATTCGATCCCAAAGTCCCGCACGGGGTCGTTACCAAGAATCAGTTTGCCACCGGTCCAAACTCCATTTTCCCCGGAACCGTACGCGACTATTGGACGTACCTACCCCAGCAGTACACCGGCGAGAAGCCCGCTGCGCTGATGGTGTTTCAGGATGGTGGCGGGTACATTTCCACGAATGGCTCGTGGCGCGCTCCTTTGGTATTTGACAACCTGATCGCCAAAGGGCAAATGCCCATTATGATCGGCGTCTTCGTCAATCCCGGCGTGGTCCCATCCCTGGTTGGCACCAATGCCCTCCCTCGTTTCAATCGCAGTCATGAATACGACAGCCTAGGGGATCTCTACGTCCGATTCCTGGCCGAGGAACTGCTTCCGGAATTGCAGGCCAAATACCTTATTACACCCGATCCCAGCCTCCGTGCCATTGGGGGTTCCAGTTCTGGCGCAATCGCCGCTTTTACCGCGGCCTGGGAACGACCCGATCTCTTCCGCCGAGTTTTTAGCACCATCGGAACCTACGTTGGACTGCGAGGCGGCAACGAATACCCGACGCTCGTTCGGAAATTTGAACCTCGTCCGCTCAAAGTTTTCCTTCAGGACGGCTACCACGACCAAAACATTTACGGGGGCAATTGGTGGATCGCCAATCAGGATCTTTTCAGCGCGCTCACCTGGGCCGGCTACGACGTGCAAAAGGAATGGGGCACCGGGGGACATGATTCCAAACACGGCGGAGCGATCTTCCCGGATGCCCTGCGTTGGCTTTGGCAGGGTTGGGGCGCACCCATTAACTCCGCGCTCACGAATCGTTCCCCAATCGGCCAACTCCTTCTGCCCGGAGAAGGTTGGGATCTGGTCGGACAAGGCTATGATTTTCCCGGTGGCCTCGCCGCCAACGCCCAAGGTGAGGTTTTTTTCGCCGATCTCGCGCAATCGCGGGTTTATCAAGTGGCCCTCGACGGCACCGTCAGCACGCTTCGTACTGATACCAGCGGCGCCCAAGCCCTCGCCGTGGGCCCCGATGGGGCCATTTTCGCCACCCAACCCGACCAACACCGCCTAGTCCGCTATACGGGCAAGGCCGGGGAAGAATTCCTGAGCACGGAAAGTTTTTGTAAAGATTTAACCGTCGCCTTCGACGGGACCCTTTACTTCACGGATCCGCAGGAACACGCGATTAAGCGGTTTGCGAAAGGCAAAGTCACGACGCTGGATCTCGGGATTGAATATCCGGCCGGCCTCTGTTTATCCCCCGATCAGAGCCTCCTTTTTGTTACGGATCTCGTCGGGCAATTTGTCTACAGTTTCCAATTTCAAGCGGATGGCACCCTCGCCTACAAGCAACCGTACTTTCATCTTCATTTGCCGGATAATCCGCGCGGGTCCGGTGCCGACGGCCTGTGTGTGGATCGGTCCGGCTGGCTCTATGTGGCGACGCCGGTCGGGGTGCAAATCTGCGACCAAGCGGGACGGGTCAACGGGATTATTGGCAAACCTGAGCCGGGCGCCTGGGCCAGCGACGTCTGTTTTGGCGGCAAAGAATTCGACGAACTCTATCTCACCGCCGGTCACAAAGTCTGGAAACGCAAACTAAAAACTAAGGGTGCCCTGCCCTTTGCGGCCCCGGTCGTGCCATCCGCCCCGCGACTCTAGCTCGGTTGGTTCACACGAAGCCTCATCGAAAATGACGACGTTTTTTGAAAAATCCTTTCTTGTCATTGAGGGCACCCAGTGTTAAATCTAAAGAGTCATCCATTTCGCCCCGCACGAACACCGTTTCGCCACGCACAAACCGCGCGTTACCATCGCATTCAAGCCGCTGATCCACTGTTGTTATGACATCTCCCTGCCAACCCCCACCGCCGCCCGCGATGCGGGCCTTCACCCTGATCGAATTGCTGGTCGTCATAGCGATCATTGCAATTCTGGCCGGCATGCTGTTACCGGCACTCGCCAAAGCGAAACAAAAAGCGCAGGGCATCCTGTGCATGAGCAACGGCAAACAAATGGGTCTCGCGTACCAATTGTTTGCCGGAGACAACAACGATATCTTGCCAGGAGATCTCGATGGTCAGACTGGAATTTCGGACACGAACAATACGTGGTGCGTCGGCTGGCTGGACAACACGACCTATCGGCAAGACAACACCAATACCATTTTCCTAATGGCTTCCCAGCTCGGCCGATACGCTGGGGCTCCTGGAGTTTACAAATGCCCGGCAGATCGCAGCCTCAGCAAAGGCAAGACCGGCCTTCCTCGCGTTCGCTCCATTTCCATGAACGGCTATTTAGGAGAACGAGCCGGTCCTTATACGGCCGGCTATACCCAGTTCAAGAAGTTGACCCAAATTCAAAAAGCTTCTGGAACTTGGGTCTTCGTGGACGAACGGGAAGATAGCATTAACGACGGCTGGTACGCCGTAAACATGGACGGGTATGACCCGAATAAGCCCGCCGCCTACACCATCGTCGATTTTCCGGCCAGCTACCATAACGGAGCCTGTGGGTTTGCCTTTGCCGACGGACATTCGGAAATCCGCAAATGGATCGATCCGCGCACTCGGCCGCCGGTGAAATTCGCCCAAGGAATAACACTGGGGCAGGCATCGCCGAATAACGTGGATGTGGGTTGGCTCCAGGAACGTACTTCGGTCAGGAGTGATAAGTAGGCCCTGGTCTCTGGTCCGTCGTTTTCGCTCCCGTTTCAATGGTTGAGGCGGTTCGATGCCCTCGGATCTCTTCCTACACCAACGATGGTTCGCTTTCCGCGAGCCATTTTTTGTTTCACCGCTTCGGCCTAGAGTTCGGAACTGAGTCGAGTCGAGATGCGCAAACAATTGGGCGATAAATGCTTGGGTAAGATCGAAGCGTATCGACCCAGCCCTACGATGGGATTCGACAAATGCCTTCTTCGTCAAGCTACTGGACGAGATCGACGCCGGGCTTCTCTGGTCTCTAAATTCAGACCTAGTCCTCAAGCGAACTCAACCTTCTCCATGCCTATCGCCCAAAACATTGCCGCCTCGTCGTCACCTCGGCGAAGCTCAAACAGGCAGCCTACCGCGAGGCGTTGGGCGGCGCTCAGTTTGGTGGCGTCGGTGGCCGGGATCGGCATTCACTTGACTCTCCGACCGCCTGCCCTCGCGGTACCGCTCCTAGATCACCCAGAGTTATTGGATCCCCAAGTCCGCCATCATCTCGATGGAATCCTCGCGGAACTCCAATCCCATCCTCGTGATCCGCAGGCCCGGGCAACTTTAGGCATCGCCCTGGCTGCCAACGGGCTTTGGAAAGCCGCTCGACAAGCTTTCTTGGACACCGCACGCCAATCCCCGCGGGAACCGTTGGCCCACTTATACGCCGCGGTGGCGCTGCAAGAAATGTCCGATGCCTCCGGCGCGCTCCAAGAATTCCAATCCGTCACGACCCGTTTCCCCGACTTTGCCCCAGGCTGGTATCGCGTCGCCGAAATGAGTCTGCGAGACGGAAACATGGTGGAAGCGGAAGGTGCGTTTCAACAACTCATTCGACTTGCCCCGTCTGAATGGCGAGGTCCCACGGGCCTAGGCGAAATCCGGATCCACCAAGGCCGGGCAGCCGAGGCGGTGGCCTTACTCGAACACGCCACGACGCTGGATCGTACGGCCAAACCCGCCCTCTACCTTCTCGGCCAAGCCTATCGCGCCGTAGGCCGGACCAACGAGGCCCGGATCGCGATCGCAGCGGGGGCCGGCGAAGCCCGTCAGCCGATGCCCGATCCTTGGGGCGACGCCGCGCCCAACCATGTCCGCGCTCTGCCCGATCTTCTCCTGCAGGCGGATGGATTGTCCCATTCCGGTCGACCCGACCTCGCGGTGCGGCTGCTTCGCCAGGCGCTCCCGTTTCATCCCATTCATGCTGGACTCCTCAACCAATACGCGGTCGCGCTAAACCGTTCCGGCCAGCCGGCGTTAGCCTTACCGATCCTCGACCAATTGCTTCGCCAAAGCTCCAATGCGGTCGCTCCTCGGATCACTCGCGTTTATACTCACGACCTTTTGGGCCAAGCCGCCGCCGGCCTGGAGGATGCCCGCGAAGCGATCCGGCAAGCGCCGCAGATGGCCCAGGCACATTTAGCACTCGCTGACGCATTGCTCGCCTTAGAACAGGATCAGGAGGCGGTTGGGGCATTAGAACAGGCCTTGAAGTGCGATCCAGGAAACGCCGAGATCCACGTCGAACTAGGCCAGATTTTATGGCGCAATTTGGGGAATTCGGCGGCGGCACTGAGTCAATTTGAAGTCGCGATTGAACTCAACCCTGCCCTGACCCAAGCTTATGCCTTGCTGGCCAATCTCCAGCTAGATTTTGGAAACCTCGACGCCGCCCGCCGCGCTGCCGCCATCCTGCGCCAATTATCGCCGGACTCCCGAGAGCGAATCGAACTCGAGCGACGGATCGCCCATCCATGAACCTCCGGCGCGTTTCAACCCTAATCCTCCTGGCCAGTGCTGGTTGCGGGAAGCCACAATCATCCCAGATTGCCTCCGATCCCAGGAATGTCTCAACACCCACGGCCGCCGAAATCCACGCCCCTACTTCATCCGGAACCCCCGCCCGCACTCGAACCAACACCGCGTGGTTCACGAATGTCGTCACCGGCAGCGGCCTCGCGTTTCAACATCATTCCGGACAGACTGGGCACTATTGGCTTCCAGAAATGGAAACCGGCGGGGTCGGCCTGTTGGATTTTGACGGCGATGGCCTGCTAGATGTTTTCTGCGTCAACGGCGGTTCCCTCGATCCAACGCGCCCAACACCGCCCGGACATCAGCTCTATCGAAACCTTGGCCACTGGCACTTCGCGGAGGTCACCGAAGCCGCCGGGCTCGACTGTCCAGCCGGCTATGGCATGGGCTGCACCGTCGGCGACTACGACGGGGACGGCCGCCCTGACCTCTATGTGACTCAACTCGGATCGAACCACCTCTATCACAATTTAGGAAATGGCAGATTCGAAGACGTGACCCAAGCCGCCGGTGTGGCGGTCGGGTCCTGGAGCACCAGTGCTGCCTTCGTCGACTACGACGGGGATGGGCATTTGGACCTCTTCGTCATCAACTACGTAAAATGGTCACCGGAAATCGAGATGGAATGTTTTTCGGCCGGAGGGCGCCGCGACTATTGCTCACCCAAAAACTACCACGCGCCCGCACCAACCGTCCTCTTTCACAATCGAGGGAACGGAACCTTCGAGGATGTCACCACCGCGGCTGGATTGGACCGCGCCTACGGCAATGGCTTAGGGATCGCGACCGGGGACTTTGATCACGACGGGCATATCGATTTTTTCGTCGCGAATGATGCCACTCCGAACCAGCTTTGGCTCAATCAGGGCAATGGCCGATTCCGGGATGAGGGCCCCCTGCGCGGCTGCGCCCTCAATTCGACCGGGATTCCTCGGGCTGGCATGGGAGTGGTGGCCGTCGACCTGTTTCAACACGGTTGGCTGGACTTGTTCGTCACCCATTTGGCGGGTGAGGGGAACGGCCTCTTCTTGAATCAAAAAGGCATTTTTCTTGATTCCGTAACCCCGACCGGCCCGATGGCGGGCAGCCTCCCCTTCACCGGATTTGGCGTTACCTTCACGGACTTCAACAACGACGGTAAACTCGATCTCTACGTCGCGAACGGTCGTGTCCGTCTCGGTCCAGGGGAGTTGAATCCTCAGGATCCTTATGCCGAAGTGAACACCTTGCACCGAGGCGTCGGCGACGGTCGCTTCGAGGCCGTGCAGCCGAGCGGGGGAACCGACGAGCTACTCGTCGGCACCAGCCGAGGTCTGGCCGTCGGCGATCTCGACAACGACGGTTCACCGGATTTGGTCGTCGTGAATCGCGATGGCCCCGTTTCCCTACTCAAGAATCTGGCCGGAATGAATCATGCCTGGATCCTCTTTAATTTGGTTGGACGCGATGGCCGCGAGGTTCGAAACGCCATGCTCCGTCTGGAAACGGAAGCGGGGATTCAGTGGCGCCAACACCAACCCAATCAAGGGTATTGTTCGAGCAACGATCCCCGAGTTCATTTCGGCCTTGGAACGGTCAATTCCCAGGCGCATCTTTGGGTCCGATGGTCGGACGGCACCGCCGAAGATTTTGGGTCGCGTGCCCCCGGTCAGCAGCACTTGATCAGGGCCGGCACAGGAAAACC
>JAYVTS010000476.1:0-11552 GCA_043788645.1 Verrucomicrobiota bacterium | reverse complement strand
GCCGGGTGGTTTGATCGAGAGGAGTTCGATGTCGAAGAGGAGTGTCGAATTCGCCGTGATCTTGGGCGGATGACCGTTGATTCCATAGGCGATTTCACTCGGAATCGTGAGCTGCCATTTGGATCCCACCGGCATGAGCTGCAAGGCTTCGGTCCACCCTTTGATGACGCCCGTGACGGCAAAACTCGCAGGCTCGCCGCGGGTGTAGGAACTGTCGAACTCCGTGCCGTCAATCAGGGTTCCCCGGTAATGGCAGACGACGGTGTCGGTGCTGGTGGGGATCGGACCATCGCCCATTTTCAGTTTTTTGTACTGGAGCCCGCTGGGGAGTGTGACTACGCCGTCCTTGGCCTTGTTGTCGGCCAGGAATTTTTCGCCCTCGATTTTGGCTTTGGCAGCGGCGCGTTCGCGGGTGGCACCGTTGTGCTCCCGGAAAAAAGCACTGGCTTGGACATCCGAAATGAGCGGGGCATTGGTCGTAAATCCGGCCCGAAAACCTTCAGCGACGAGGTCGCCTTTGGTTTCAAAACTGCTTCGGGTGAGGTTTTTTCGCATGTCAGCGGCAATCATGACGCCGACGGCATAGCTGTATCGGTCCTCCTCCGTCGTGTACTTGGCGGCCAAGGCTGGCGGTACGTTGGTGCTGTTTTGGGCCAAAAGTGTGGCCGTTGCGCCGGTAGCCACGACGAGGGCGGCCACCGAAAATAGGTATCGTTTCATGCGTTTAAATCGCGTTTGAGCTCGGTGTTTAGCAGGGAGCCGGGGGGAAGTCGAGGGCAACGCCGTTCGACCGGTTGGTCGCCATGAGATTTTTCAACTGAATGGCCGCAGGAGAGCGAAAGGAGCGCCCAGGACGGGCTCCACTTTTTTTTGGGCCACACTTGGCGTTGTCTCATGATCCGTTGAAACCTCAGGGCGAGGCGGGAGTGGCTAAGGCAAACCAAGCTGAGAGTTTTTTTAAGGCACGGCCTCGGTGGCTCAAGTCGTTTTTGATGATTTCTCCTAGGGTTGCAAACGAAGTTTCGTGGCCGGTAGGGACAAATAGTGGGTCGTAACCAAACCCTTGGTCACCACTGGGTTGGGATTGCAATCGTCCTTCGCACGCGCCGTCAAACGTTCGCGTGTGGGTCGCTAGCTCATCAAGGGTGGCTCCGGGGCAAATCCGGGTGAGCGCCAGAACGCAACGAAATCGAGCCGTTCGTTTCGCCGCGGGCACGGAGGCCAGTAGTCGCAGTAGTTTGGCGCTGTTTTCTGAATCCGAGCTATTGCCCGAGAGTCCCGAATCCAGGGCCGCAAAACGGGCCGAATGCACTCCTGGATCCCCTCCGAGGGCATCAACCTCCAGCCCGGAATCATCGGCGAGCACCCATTCGACTCCTAAGTGGCACCGATCGATTCCAAGGTAAGAAGCCCAAGTCACGGCCTTCAGTCGCGCGTTCTCTCCAAAAGTTCGCCCGGTTTCATCAACCGTGAGCCGGGCAGGGGCATCGTTTTGACCAAGACACACGAATCGCGGCCCGAGAATCGCCCGAATTTCCTGAATTTTGTGAGTATTCCCGGTCGCGATGAACAAGTTCGGCACCCAGCGAAGATCGGTGTTTAAACCTCCGTGTCAGGAACAAGTTAGGAACCGTAGCGTCCAATTTCTTGTTCCATCTGAGTTCCTTTATGTTTCGGCGAGTTTTAGGGCCATTGAGCACTGCCGACTTTCTAGTACTCTGCGTGACATGTTGTCGCCGGAAATAAAGCCTTCCGCGGCGTCGCTGTTCGACCGGTGTCCTCGTTGTGGGAGCGCCCGCCGGGCGGACGTCGCGTCGGGGTTGTGCCCTAAATGCCTCCATGCAGCGGCGTTCGGTGCCGCCTTCGCCGCCAACCCACCGCCGATACTGAAGGGTTTGGCGGTGGATGCCATTGATGATTATCAAATACTTGGGGAGATCGCACGGGGCGGAATGGGAGTCGTGTATCGCGCCCGACAGAAGAGCTTGGGCCGCGAAGTAGCCCTGAAGCTCTTACGTGAAGGAGCGGCTGCGGATGGGACGGGGGCCGATCGTTTCCGAGCAGAGGCTGAAGCGGCGGCTTCGCTTCAACACCCAAATATCGTCGCCATCTACGGTTTCGGGGAGTACGACGGGCAACCGTTTTTCTCGATGGAATTGATCGTAGGTAGCGATCTCGCGGAGCTGACTCGGGCGGGACCGATGTCGGCTCGTCGAGCGGCGACCCTCGTCGCGGCCGTCGCTCGGGCGGTGCAGCACGCGCATGATCGGGGTATCCTCCATCGCGATCTAAAACCCTCCAACGTGGTCGTGGATCTCCATGACGAACCGCATGTGACCGATTTTGGGCTTGCCCGACGTTTGGGTGCTGAGAGCCAATTAACACTGACGGGACAGGTGTTGGGGACTCCCGGTTATATGGCTCCGGAACAGGCGTTTGGACGGGCTGCAGAAATAGGTCGAGAAGCGGATGTCTATTCGCTCGGTGCGCTTTTATACCACTTGATCACGGGTCGAGCACCCTTCATTGGAGAATCTCCCACCCGGGTGTTACAACAGCTTGAGCACGCCGAACCCGTGACCCCGCGAGTGCTTAATTCTGCGGTTCCGCAAGACTTGGAAACAGTGGCCCTGAAGGCTCTCTCAAAGGAGCCCCATCGTCGTTACCCGTCGGCCCAAGCCGTGGCGGATGAGCTGGAACGATTCCTTCGCCACGAACCCATCCAGGCGCGGCCATTGAGTCCGGCGGAACGTCTGATCCGCTGGGGACGACGTCGACCGGCCTGGGCGGCTCTAAGCGTTTTAGGGTTCGTGTTTCTGATGACGCTGATCGGGGGGACGTTGTTGTCTAATCGTCGACTCGAGGCTCAACGCCGAGCCGCGGAGCAAGTGAAGAATTTTTTGAAGGATATTTTGTCATCGCCCGATCCAAGTAGAGATGGGCGGGACGTTCGGGTGGTGGACCTCTTGCAACGGGCGGCTCATCGTTCGAGCCAGGAGTTGGCCGACCAGCCGCTCGTGCGTGCTGAAATCGAATATACACTCGGAGCAACCTATTACCAACTATCGCTCTATGCGGAAGGTGAACCGTTGCTCCGTTCCGCCTTGGCCGTCTATGAAAAGCAGTTGGGTATCGACGATTGGCATACCGCGGAGGTCAGGGCAGAATTGGGATCTTTGCTGCATTGGTCGGGGCGATCACCTGAAGGGATCGGTCTATTGCAACAATCTGCGGCCACTCTCCGGCGAATCTCCCCGCTTCAAGACCTACGCTGGGCGGGTGTGTTGGAGGATTTGGGTTCGGCACTGGTGGGCGGCGGCCGACTTGCGGACTCCATCCCCATCCTCCGTGAATGTCTCGCGCTGTGTGATCGTTTGGGCGCGGAAGCGAATTCATCCCGGGTGGCCGCGTATGGTGATTTGGCGACGGCTTTATCGGATGACCCGTCCAAGCGTGACGAGTATCTGCACTATCTCAGCGAAGCCATTGCTTGGAACCGAAAAATGCCGGACGGGAAAGTCAACTTGGCGACGGGACTGAGCAATTTCGCGGATGAACTGATCTTGAGCGAGAGACTGGACGAAGCGGAGACGGCGGCTCGCGAAGCGCTGGCTCTTCGGGTGACACTTTTTGGAACGAATTCAGCGGAAACCGCTTTTTCTCACGCTCGTTTGGCCTCGGTTTATTACGCCCAAACGAATCTAGCCGCCGCCCGAGCGGAGGCTGAAGTCGGGGATCGCTTCGAGCGGGTCGGGCTGCCACCCCTTCATCGGGATCGGGCTTTTACCTTGCGGATTGAGGGCTCGGTGGAACTGGACGCCGGGAATGTGGAAATTGCGGAAGCCCGCTTCCGGGAGGCGAGCGAGGTTTCGGTGGCTGCTTATGGCAAAGAACATCCGGTCACGCAGGCGATTGGGGGATTTTTAGCGGAAGTTTTGGCACGACGCGGGGCGATCAATGAAGCTCGATCGCTCGCCGCTGCGGCGCTGCCCGGGTTGCAGAAAAATGTCGGGTTATATCCCAACAATTCTAAGTTGCGCGCCCGTTTGCTTCGACTCACCGAATTGGCGGCCGCGCCCCGCGACTCTTTATTTTGATCGAGTCGCCGCCTTTTGCATGGCCTGGGCAAGACCTGAGATCGTATGTTCAGTCGCTTCGAGGCTCGGCTTTATGCCCAAGGCGACCAGTGCCTTACTCGTCTCCGGTCCGATACTGGCCGTTTGCAGTTTCGGAAATTTTTGGAGCAGCTTCGGTAGATCAAAACGGGCGTGAAAATATTCGACGGTCGAGCTACTGGTAAACGTCACCCAATTCGCTCCCTCTTCCAGCAATCGAGCAGCGGCGTGGTTCAAATCTTCCGTCTCGGGAATCGTCCGATAACAGGCGACGTCATCGACGATGGCGCCCAGAGTTTCGAGTTCCTTCGGCAATTCGGGATTCGCCACCTCGGCCCGCAGGAGGAGCATGCGAAGGTTTTCGACATTTTCATAGGCGTGAATCGCGGCCGCGACTTTGCGGGTGACATATGCTTCCGGCATGACATCGACGGCGAGGTGCAGGGCTCGGAGTTTGTCCGCCGTGGCTGGCCCGACGGCCGCGATGCGCACATGGCCGACCGATCGGACGTCATTGAATGCTTTGAAAAAATACCCAAAAAACTCCGAGACACCATTGGGACTGGTGAACACGAGCCAATCATATTCTGCAATCCCGGTGATGGCTTCGATCAAGGCTCCATAATTGGTTGGGGGCGCAATTTTAATCGTCGGAATTTCCCATACCTCCGCGCCGAGATCGGTGAGTTGACCAGACAATTGACTGGCTTGCTCTCGGGTCCGGGTGACGACAATTCGCTGCCCGAAAAGGGGACGTCGCTCAAACCAATTGAGTTTTTCACGGAGTTTCACCACGTCCCCAATCACGGTGACGGCGGGCGCACTGAACCCCGTTTTTTCGACCTGATCACCGATGGTGGTGAGGGTGCCAATGAGAGTCTGTTGTTGGCCGGTGGTGCCCCAACGAATCATGGCAACGGGAGTGGTTCCGGGGAGTCCACCCGTGACGAGTTCGTGGGCGATGGTCCGGATCCGTTCGACCCCCATGAGGACGACCTTGGTGCCTGGTGTTTGGGCAATTTGTTTCCAATCGAGGGAGGTTTCAGATTTGGTCGGATCTTCGTGGCCGGTAATGACCTGATAGCTCGAACAAAAATCCCTGTGCGTGATCGGAATACCGGCGTAGGTGGGGGCGGCCACCGTCGAGGAAATGCCGGGCACGACTTCAAACGGGACACCGGCGGCGGCGAGTTCCTGAGCCTCTTCACCTCCGCGGCCGAACACGAAGGGATCGCCGCCCTTCAGCCGAACAACCGTTTTTCCGGCTTGAGCGAATTTGACGAGGCGGCTGTTGAGTTCTTCTTGGGGGATTGCGTGGGCGGCGGCGCGTTTGCCGCCGTAAAGTTTTTCGGCGTGAGCGGGAGCGAGACTCAGCAGATCCGAGTTCACCAGGGCATCATAGACGACGACGTCAGCGCGGCCGAGAAGCTCGGCGCCGCGCAGGGTCAGGAGGCCGGCATCACCTGGCCCGGCCCCGACAAGATAAACGGTCCCAATTTTTGCCATCCCGGTAAGGTGTGGGATGCCACACCAAAGCCAAGCCGTACCGGTGGTGATTTCATTCAACAGCCACCGTTCAACCCCACGCCACCTTGATTCCATTTTGCCGAGCCAGATCAAAGGCCCGCCGATATTTCACGATTGGGAAATCGTCCCGATTAAAGACGCACCAAATTTGGACGTAGGGCGCCCGCCGAATTTCTGCTTGCTGCTGGAGCGTCATCGCCTGTTCAACGAGGCTGTCGGTGTTCATACCGGTTCCTACCGCCACGAGCTCCGTCCGCTTGGGATCCATCCGGAAGGCCCGGAAGTAAAGGCAGGCGCTCTTCTCGTCCTCGCCGACGATCAGCACCCGTCGACGTTGAGATGGCGGTAGCTCAGGCGCGTCCTTCGGATGATCGATCCCAAGGCTTTTTACTGGGCATGGTGTAGGGCCTCCTCGAGGTCGCCCAACCGCGGCACGCCGCCCAACTGTCCAAGCAGTACACGAGGGGAGGTAACTACGGCTCAAGGTTTGAACGACCAAAGTCGCTGGCACGAGTTGAGATATGGGAAGATTCTGCTGCACACGTTGCGATTTTCCGAGTCCGGCTTGGCCGCGTTCGTGCGGCGCTCCGCGATGCCGTTGCTCTTCCCGTAACTTCAAAGTTCCCCTAAACTCCGCCTAGCGATGAAACGCCTTCGCTTCAAAATCATTATTCCACTCATTGTTATCACCGGGGTGATCTGGGCCTTTCGCGAACCGTTGCGCGAAAGAATTCGGGAAAGCGCCACGCTTGCCAACGACGCGCCCGCTCCGGATGCGGTTTCGGACATGATCGAGCAAGCCGCCGATCCGGGCGCCGCGTTGCTGACGGCGTGGAATTCTGGGAAAATTGTTCATCGAGAGGTGGCGATCCGTTCTTTCAGCCATGTGTTTCCAAACGATAGGCCGCTGTCGCCCGAGTTCGAGTCCATCGTTCTTGCGGGCGCACTTGATCCTGACATGAACGTGCGCGAAGTGGCCCTCAGTATTCTGCGCGAGCGCAAACATCCCGCTTTGACCGCACTCGCCGCCGAACAACTCAAAGACCCGGACCAGCAGGTTCGCTTGTTGGGCTTGAATCATTTCAAGCAAGCCGCACCCGCGGTGGCCGTGCCATTCGTCGCCGCGTTTTTGGAAGATGCTGACTTTGCCGTGCTCGGCATGAGTTTGAAACTCTTAGAAAACTGGAGCGGACAGAAATTCGGCGCGAGTCTGACCGACACGGTTCAATCGGAAAGCGAAATCACCGGCTTGCAGGAGTTTAAGGCGGAAGGGATCGCCAAAACCAAAGCCGCCGCCGAGATTGCCAAGGCCTGGTGGGCTGAACATCAACGCGAGTTTCCGCCGGTGAAACTGGAAGTTCCAGCCGTCGCCTACACCGCGCGAAAGCCCGTTCCGGCGGCGGAATTTGAGTTGCGGAGTTTGGAAGGCAAGACTGTCCGGCTCACGGATTTTCGCGGCAGGGTGGTGTTCGTGAACTTCTGGACGACGTGGTGTTCCGCCTGTGTCGGCGAAATGCCCGCCTTGGTGGCATTGCAAAAAAAGCACAGCGACAAACTTGTCATCCTCGGCGTGTCGCTCGATTACGTTCCAGATAGTCACGGTCACATTGGCGGCCACGCGGCGGTGGAAGAACAAAAACACAACGACGGCGACCACGATGACCACGAAGCAACGGCTGACGCGTTGAAAAGGGTGCGCGCAAAAGTCGCGCGCACGGCCCAGGCGCGTAACGTCAACTATCCGGTTTTACTCGACGAGAAAAACGATGTGGGCGGACGTTACAATGGCGGCGAACTTCCCACCACAGTCATCGTGGACGCGCAAGGAAACGTGCGTCGTCGCTTCATCGGTGCGCGCAACCTGGCGGTGTTCGAGGCGATGCTGGCGGAGGCATCGCAGGCTTTGCCGCAATTGCAAACTGCAATCGAAGCGGCTAAAGCTCAATAGGCCGAACCTCCCATTCGGGCTGACGGTGAGTCGGTCGGATCGAGCCGCAAATGTGCGAGTTGGCAGTAGTGGATTTAGTTGGCCCCCTTGCCGGAGAGTCCCGCTTTGTTCAGCGCCGTGAAGACCGCTTTGGCTTTGAAATCGCCGGTGACCTCGAAAGACTCGGCGCCTTTGGCTGCGGTATTACCCTTGACGCCGGCCACTTTTGACAGCGCCTCGTTGACCCCGTTCACACACTTATCACAGCAAAGATGCACGCCGGTTACTTTGAGGGTTGTCACCTTCCCCTTCTTGGCGCCGCTTTTTGTGACGAGCTTGATGGATGGATCACTCGAGGTTCCAAAATATCCCGCGGCGACCAGCGCATCGGCCGCCTTCTGAACCGTTGTCTGATCGGGCGCGCTGAGGGTCACCGTACCCGCTTCTTTGTCTGATTTCGCCGTCGCTCCCGGGACGTTCGAAACGGCTTTGTCCACAC
Organism: Verrucomicrobiota bacterium; assembly: GCA_043788645.1. Taxonomy (GTDB): domain Bacteria; phylum Verrucomicrobiota; class Verrucomicrobiia; order Limisphaerales; family UBA9464; genus CANIZL01. Next base: position 3,484 of record JAYVTS010000476.1, on the reverse strand, counting down.
CCTTTACGCAGCTGTTGCAGCACAGGTGGACATTGCTGAGCTTGACGCTGGTGTCGGCACCGCTCAGAGCAGACCCCAACAGGACGAACAGCGAAGCAAGCGATAAAAATGTTTTCATTCGTGGTAAAGTTTCCGCGGCCGTGGGACGCATAGCAAGCTCTGATATTCATTCAGACACCCTCAATCCGAGCCTCCTTTACGTCATCCTCGAGCCTCTGCCATAGCCAGCCAAATCATGAGCATCAATGACGCGATTTTCATCAACCAACTCGCACAATGAAAAGTTGCGATGGATGTGGACGAGAATTGGTTGGATCGCTCGAATGCACCGTCGTAATAGAATACCATTAAAATGTAGAGGTTTGAACCATGGCTTTTCCCTGGCGCGTACTCGCAAGCTGCGTCGATCACCTTGATCTGGTGGCCCCCAAATATCACAAGCTTTGAATCGGAAATTCATCGCTTGCTGGGCGGCGAACGGCTAGCTTTTCTCAAAATAATCGAATCTTTTCCTCATGCGAACCCAAGCCCAGAAAGCCACTGATTTTGCCGCCATGCACGTGGCACCCGGTTGTTTCGTCATCCCCAATCCGTGGGATCCGGGCTCGGCCCGCACCCTGGCGGCATTGGGCTTCAAGGCGCTGACGACCACGAGCGCTGGCTTTTCGCGCTCCATCGGCGTCACCGACTACCAGGCCGGGCGCGACCAGGTGATGGCCCATATCCGCGCTGTGGCGGCGGCGATTGACCTTCCTCTCAGTGCCGATCTCGAGAACGGCTTCGGGCATGACCCGACCACTTGCGCCGAAACCATCCGTCTCGGCGCCGAGGCGGGTCTGGTCGGTGGGTCGATCGAGGATGCGACGGGCGATAAGGCCAGACCCATTTATGACCTCGCCGAAGCGACCGAACGGGTGCGGGCGGCGGCGGAAACGGCTAAAAATCTCCCCTACAAATTTATGCTGTGTGGTCGCGCTGAAAACTATCTCCACGGCCGGGCCGATCTCGGTGCCACAATCCGGCGCCTTCAGGCCTACCAGGATGCTGGCGCCGACGTTTTGTTCGCACCAGGACTCAACACCACCGAAGAGATCAGAACTGTCTGCGCCGAGGTCGACCGACCGGTGAATGTGATGCGAGGGCCGCGAGAGACGCTGCTCACCGTCGACCAACTCGCCGAACTCGGAGTCAAGCGGGTAAGCCTGGGAGGCCTACTCCAAATGGCGGCGGCTACCGGTCTGATCATGGCGTCGCGGGAAATCGCCGCTTCGGGTTCGTTCGGTTTTGCGAAGGGACTAATCCCCGGGGCTGAGATCGACGGCCTGCTCGAAAAGGGTACGGTAAGATAGGGAAGGGATCCGATCCGAGCCCTCGGTTTCGTTCAAAGGCAGTGGGGGATCCGGCGCGGTGGGTAAGGCAATCTCGGGTGGTGACAAGGTAGGACAAATTATCGGTCTGGCCGCGGGATCCGAAGACGCTCTTCCTCAAGCAATTGCCTTGGGAGTGCGATTGGTTCCAGAGATTACGATTGGCGGAGCGCCAGGAGTCCAAGCCAGGATCGAATGGAGTTTGTCATTGGGAATTGCGAATAGCTGGGCGGTATTGACCAATCTAGTCGTCGGCCCCGACGGTGCATCATTGATCGATTTATCGGTAGGATCTACGACGCGTTTCTATCGAGTCGTCAGTTCCCCACAGGATCCGGCAGGGATGGTACTGATTCCAGCCGGCTCATTCATCATGGGCAACACGTTCAGCGAAGGTAACAGCGGCGAGCTTCCAGTGCATTCGGTGTTCGTTTCCCCGTTTTACATGGACAAGCGCGAGGTGACGAAAGCGCTATGGGACGAGGTTAAAGCTTGGAGCATGGGGCAGGGCTATGGTTTTGAGAATTCGGGGGCAGGCAAGGCGCCAGACCATCCGGTCCACTCCATAGACTGGTATGATGCGGTGAAGTGGTGCAATGCGCGCTCGCTGAAAGCAGGGCTTGTGCCGGCCTACTACACGGATGCGGCACTGACTCAAGTTTACCAGATGGGACAGGTGGAGCCGTATGTAAAGTGGGACGCCGGTTACCGCTTGCCGACTGAGGCGGAGTGGGAAAAGGCGGCCCGAGGCGGGGTAAGCGGGCACCGGTTCCCCTGGGGGGACACGGACTCAATCATGCATAGCCGGGCGAACTATTTCAGCCTCGCCCGCTATGCGTACGACCTCAGCCCAACGGGGGGGTATCACCCAATATATGCAGAGGGTGGCTATCCCTACACCAGTCCGGTGGGTTCGTTTGCGGCGAACGGCTACGGCCTGTTCGATATGTCCGGGAACCTGTGGGAGCAGTGCTGGGATGGGTATGGTCCCTATCTGAGCGAATCGCAAACTGACCCTCGGGGACCAACCGGTACCGTGAACGGTCGTGTTTTGCGCGGCGGGAACTGGAGCAACAGCGCCGACTACCTACGTTGCGCAAGCCGCGACCTCAACGTACCAGGGACAGCATCCTACTACGTCGGCTTCCGTTGTATGAAAGGGTTCGTCACCGAGTGAAGCCACAATCTGGCGAGTCTCGGCCTGGCCTGCCCGTTCACCTGCGCAAAATTACTGGAAGAATTTGGTTCTGGACGCGTGCGCCAGTGAAATGGATGGGTTCGCGGGTGAAAGTTCCGCCGGTCGAATTAGACGGTTCAAGACCGGATCCCTGTATCCGGGAAGAGGCCGCGAGGCTGAACCGTATGCGGGGCACGGATGGAATGGTCGGGTTGTAACGAAGGTAAACCTCATCTAATGAGCCTCGAAAAACATAAATCCGCTAAGCCGAGCCGTTGCGTTCACGGCGAAGGCTGCCACGCAGTGTCATCAAATCGGCAGTTGGGCGCTGTTGATTCCGGCGGGGTCAGCGAGGACGACAGGACGAACCACCAAGATAAACTGGGAGAGCTCCCCGCGCGGGACGGCAACGTCTCAACTTCCCGTGCAAGGCGGTAACCCCGCCAAGGCTGGACAGGCGAGGGGAGCAGTCGGAGTCCTCCGTAGTAGCGATGAACCGGCGTATAGCAAAGGCGCTGGGGAGCGAAGGGGGGCACTTGGGTCCATGCAACCGGAAACAGAAGGGGCCGGGGATGGCCGGGAAACCGGATATTAACCCCAAAGATGCTCCGTTCTAATCACGGGCGCTCCGGCGGATGCCGCAAGGCGTCTTCCGAATGGCCCTCGGAGAGCTGTATGCGTTATGTGGTGATGAAGGTTATGTGGTGTTGGGGCTCAAAAGCCCTGTAATCATTGGTTTTTTCGCATTCCCAACACCACATAATATTTCACATCTGAGGTTGGGTGGTGGCGTGCTTTTCCCAAGACTAGCACGGCATGCTTAAAACATTGTTTCACTACCCCCGTGTGATTTCGCGTCATGCCAACGCTCCGTTGGCCCATGAGCGAAACACGTTTTTGTCACATCTGGTGTCCCGTGGGACGCCCCTTTCAACGCTGT
>JAYVTS010000475.1:0-28910 GCA_043788645.1 Verrucomicrobiota bacterium | reverse complement strand
TGTTTGATGGGAACCCATTCTTGGTGGCGCGGCGACTTTTCGAGTTTGGCTTTGGCCCAATCCTGAGCCGAGCCCGTGACCGCTAGGCAAAGAGCGGCGAGTAAGGGTATGGGAAGTTTCATAAATAATAGCTAACCGTGGCAGGCACCTCTTCGTCGTCAACCCGGGGTGGCAACACCCGGATTTGGGGCGCCCGAAACAGCGCCCTCAGTGACCGGTAATTCCCGCGTCGTCGGATCGACGCCCGCGGGCTCGGAGCCTTTTCGGTCCGGAATCGGATCCGATTTCGGACCAGACTTCGTGCGCCGACGGTCCTGGGTCGGACGAAATCTCCTATGTTACCTGCTGCAGCCGCTGATAAACGACTTTGATTTCTCCTTCGGCCAGCGGCGTGGCATCGAGTCGGGCGCGCAACACCGTGGAAGAAATCAGTCCGCGTTCAACCACCGCACGACACAACTCCAGATCCTTCGGCCGGCCGATCCGCAGCTTCACCACCAGCAAGTCTTCTGGGGCGAGCGTGACGGCGTGGGCGTCGTCATCCAGTCGCACAAGACGTGACTCCCATCCGGGCGGCAAAGTCTCGGTGATTTCGGGGCGGAGCACGTCCGCGTGGTAGCCGGTCCGTTGCGCGAAGAGGCTGCCTTCGCCCACGGCCTCGTGCAGCAGCGCCGCAAGCTGTTCATCGCACGGCTGGAGCAGCAGGTCGGCGTCGAAGGAGAGTTCCAGCGGGCCGTCGGCCTCACCGAGTTCGGGAAAACTGCCGAGCAGCGCGCTCGAACCCAGCACGCAAATACGGTCGCTACGCGCCAGCGCGTGGACGGCCCCGACCAGATGTCTCAGTGCCGGTAGCCGCATAGCTCTAGGGTGTTCCGGCGCTCCTCGCGTGTGAGGATTCCAGCCAGCGGATGAAACTCTCGCAGCCGCTTGCTCTGTTCGTCGTCGCCCAACAAGACCGCGCGCAGGCGTGCCTGCCCGGCCTCGCTCGCCTGCGCCGCTGTCAGCAACGCGTCCCACTCGTGCAGGCGCGCGGCGGCGCTGTGGCCTTCGCGCAGCCAGCGGGCGCAGTTGTCGCGGGCGACGGTAAGCAATTCGGGCTGCGCTGAAAGCTTGTCGGCGAACGCTTCCCATAGGCTGGAGGCGGCGATGCTCAGGCTTTTCAATCCTGCCTCCTGTCCCTGGTTTTTCACGCGACAACTTTGCGCACGATGTCCACCAGCTCTTCGTGCCGCTCATCAGGAAGCGCTTCAATCGAATGCAACACTTGGCCGTAGCTTTTGATTGGGTAGCGTTAACCCCACAATGGTTTGGAAACAAGCCTTTGCCTACGTGCGGTAAATCAGTCTTAATTTCCCAAAAGCTTACTTTTCCGACGCAGCTTTTTGTTCGCGCTCCGACTGCGCGACGAACTTCTGCTCCGCTTGCTCGATGAAGGCCTTGAACTTCGTGGCATCAATGAAAGGAATCAGAAACAAGGGTCAGACGGTTTAGATAAACGGGTTTTGCATGATAACGATCCAGGCTATCATAGTAGCATTCAAGACGCGTGCGGCTCCTCAAATATCTCGATTTGACCGGACGCTGGTTGGGCTAGCATCTCGGCCTTGAAGCTCACCAAAAAGTTCACCGAACAGTGGCACAAACTCTTGCGCCTGGAGGATGCGCCCCGCGCCGTCGCGCTCGGAGTTGCTTTAGGTGTTTTCTTTGGGTTCACTCCGTTATTTGGCTTCAAAACCCTCCTCGCCATCGGGCTCACCTGGGCCTTGCGCGGAAGCATCATCGCCGCAGTCATCGGAGTTTCGTTGCATGATGTCGTCATCCCTTTAATGCCCATTTTACTGCGCTGGGAGTATGACGTGGGTTTCTGGCTATTGAGCCGACCCCATCAATGGCCGCCTTCACTGCATCTCCCTCAACAAAGTGATCGAGACGTTTGGCTTAATTGGTCTACCTTCCTGACCGTTGGCCGCCCGCTCCTGCTCGGATCGGTTTTGCTCAGCACACCGCCGGCGGTACTGGCCTACTTCGTGATGCACCGGATTATGGCCCGCGCCCGACGCAAGGAACTCGCGTCCGATCCCGCTACGAATACAAAACCTAGCCCGGATAGTAATGGAACTCACCGACTCGTTTAACGGACCTAATGAATATGGAGCCCCTTTTTCCGTCGGTTGATCCGGCGTGAAAAATAGCTTTAGCTGCCCTAGCGGTTGGTACTGCCGGGGCTACCGTTTGCTCTCGGACGGTGCTCAAGTCGTCTAAATGTCACCCCTCTCCTTCCTGCTATCGTTATGAACCGCATCCTCTTACCCGTGTTATTTGCCGTCGTGCTTGCCGGATGCGGCGGTGGTTTAGCGCAAAACTCTGCGCTGGCCCCGTCGCTGTCCACCAACCCGGTGTCCCCTGTTCCTGCCGCGGGTCCCACCGGAACTGACGCCTCTCTGCCAACCGTCCTAACCCCCAAACCCCTAGATCCAACCGCCCGGGTCGCATCGCCCCTGCCCAGGTTGACCGTTCCGACCGAAATACCTCCTCAGGTTCGAGAGGTCGTCCGTCTTGCCCAAACGACGCTCGGGGAAAATATCCTACTGAGTTATGTCCAAACGATTTCCGAGCCGTACCACCTTTCTGCGGATCAAGTCATTTACCTGAGCGACCTCGGGTTATCTGGAAGTGTGGTCAATGCACTTCTCACTCACGAAACGGCATTGGCGGGAAGGGCTGCCACCATGGCCGCAACGCCCGAGGCGGCGACCGGTTCGACCTCGGACGTGTCCCGGATTGTTCAAGCCGAAGTGACGGCGACCCAAGCGTCGGCGATTGCAACTGAGCTGGCGACTGAGCCAACGCCTGCGTCGGTGCCGGGGCCGGGTGTGTCGGGACCGAATCCGACGACCCACATTTACGGCCCGCCGCAACCGACCACCGTCGTCGTGACCGAGCCCGCCCCGACGGTGATCGACTACAATACTTTTTATGATTCGCTCTCGCCCTATGGCTCGTGGGTAGACGTAGCGGATTACGGTTATTGTTGGCGGCCTACTGTCTCGGTCGTGGACACTTCCTGGCAACCCTATTGCCATAACGGCTCTTGGGCGTGGTCTGACCAAGGTTGGTATTGGAACAGCGGCTATTCTTGGGGATGGGCACCATTTCATTATGGCCGCTGGCATCAAAGCTCCCATGCGGGTTGGGTATGGCAACCGGGGTGTGATTGGGGTCCGGCCTGGGTGAACTGGAGTTACACCGGCTCCCACTGCGCGTGGGCGGCTCTACCTCCAGAATGCCGCTGGTCGTCTGGAGTTGGCTTTAGTTGGTGGCACGGTGGATCGCGGGTAAGTGTTGGTTTTGGGCTGCATGAAAACTGTTGGATCGGAATCGGTTGGTCCGATTTTTGTCGGCCTAATCTCCACCATCACCGCGTGCCCCAAGCCCGGCTCACGGAAATCGTCAGCCAAGGGCATTCGTCAGTGGTCGGGAATCATAGCCAAGTGGTCAATATTAACGGCCAACATAATACCGTGATCATTAATAACGGAGCGCCGTATGAAAAGGTTCGTGGCGCGACTCGAGATGAGATCCGCAAGGTCTCTATTGCGGATGTGAGTCGGCCGAGCGAAGCGGTTTCGCAGATGCCGTCAGCGTCGTCGGCCCGGCCGGTTGTCTCGGCGTATCGACCGCATTTGGAAGCGAACAAAGTTCAACCTCAAGCGCCTTCGGTGTCCGTATTGAATCGGCAGCGGGACGAGGAACGGAAGACGGCCGCGGCGCCCGCGAATCTATCTAGCCGCCCGAATAGTGGACAAGTTTCGTCAGGCGCAGGAATTGGGTCAAGTCTCGCTCCTCGGCGCAATGACGCGGGTTTTGGGCTCAATCCTAGTGTGAGCTCCGGACGACCGTCGGCTGCGTCGGGTTTGGTCAATTCAGGCACCGTGGCGCCTCTTCGCACTCACGATCTCGGTTCATCGATCACTGTAATACCCGCTTCACGATCCCAAACTCTACCGAATGTGCGTAGCGCAGAATCCCCGGGCGCCCCGCGTCCATCCGTCGGTTCGGCGAGGGAATACACGCCAGGCGTGGCCGTGTCTCCGTCGCGCCCCGCGTCGCCCTCGATTCCGTCGTCGCGATCAGCAACTTTCGCATCGCCGACCACAGGTTCTACTGCGCTCATCCAAGATCCTGCGCGGACCCAAAATCCGTCAATGACGTCACGTACCGAAATTCGGAAGCCCGCTTCGGGATTCGCGAGTTCGTCTGGGGCGCCACCTGCTGCCGCCTCCCGATCCGTCGTCGCGAATTCCTCGGCTTCACCGGTCTATTCGTCGGCGCCGACGGCGCCGACTGGTTCTGCGATCCCTGGATATTCGGCGTCGGCTGGGGTCGCTCGTCCGAGTTATTCGGCTTCGGAACCGACGGCGCGATTGAGTGCTTCGAGCGCCCGGCCGACCGCGAGCTATTCGACGCCGACGTACCGGGCGGAACCGGCACCGAGCTATTCGACGGCCGTCCCGAATCGGAATTATCCGACGCCGACGCCGAACTATTCGGGACCGACGGCAAGCCGGGGCTACACGGATCCGGCGCCGAGCCGGAGCTTTTCCTCACCGGCGCCGAGCTATTCACCGCCTCCGCAGGTCCACTCGGCACCAGTCCATTCACCCTCCCCACCGAGTTCTCCTCCGAGCCATTCCAATGCGGGCTCCAGTTCTGGCTCGAACAACAAGAACGGTCGGGAGCACTAGCTTGAATGTTTCCCTTCTGGTTTTTATGATGATTCGACTCGGCGGATGGCGAACTGTATCTCTGTTGGCCGTCTTGTTTTTGATGAGTTGTTGGGGCCGGTGTCTGGCCGGAGGGAAACCCCTTCCGGCCGCCTCAAGGGTCCTTTTTGAGACCGGCTTTGAGGCCTTTGAAGGCTACCACACAAATCTGAATGTGGCCGGTCAAAACCAGTGGGTGTCGATCGGCGACGGTGGCAATGGCCTGTTGGCCGAGGCCGAGGGATTTGCGGGTCAGGTGGCATATGTGGGATTCGTGGGTGGGACCAACGATGTCCTGAACCTATTCCGGCCCGTGGGCCTGAGCCCCGCGGGAAATAGTTTGCCGCTCATTCGTTTTTCCGTCGCTTTAGAGATCTTCGATTCGACCACGAACGCGCCGCAGTTCGATGATTTCCGGTGGAGCGCCTACAACAGCCTGGAACAACGCCTGTTCACGCTCGAATTCGACAATGAGCGGTTAAAAATTGATTACGGCCTGGATGATGATCAGGGACTGAAGGATTCAGGCTATGCTTTTCGGAGCGGGGAAATCTACGATCTGACCATTGATCTCGACTTTGCTCGGAACCTGTGGACCGCGGCCATTGGCAACTTGGTGGTGGTGAATGCGAAACCGATTACTACCAAAGGCGCCAAGCTGGACCTGAATGAAATCGACGCGGTGTGGTCCTTACGAAAATCCGGTTTTCCCGGGGATAATTTCATGATTTTTGATGATTATCGCATCGTGGCCACGCCGCTTCTGGACATTCCGCCGACGGTTGAACCGGTCGGGTTGCTTCAGAATGGTGCGTTTATTGTTCGTATTTTGGGTGAACCGGGGGTTAGCTACAGCGTTGAGTCGACCTCTGACTTTCAGAATTGGGCTTTGGTGGGTACCGGAGTGGCACCCAGCCCGAGCGGTGTTTTAGAGTTTCAGGACCTCGCCACTCAAGGTCTGAGTGCAAAATTTTATCGAAGTTACAGTATTCGATGAATTCATCTGGGGGAATCGCATTTCTTGTGTCATACTCAGTGGATGCGAAAAGTCCAAGTGACGCTCGGTGAGCGAGCCTATGACGTCCTGATTGGTCCCGGATTGCTGGCGTCCCTCGGCCAGCGCTGCAAAGCTCTCGAGCTGGGAAAGAAATGCGTGGTGGTGACGGATACCCATGTGGGTCCGCGCTATGCCGACAAAACGGTGGCAGTCCTCAAAGCTGCCGGATTCGAACCTAACGTGGTGATGGTGCCGGCAGGTGAGGCCGCTAAGTCCCTTAAGGTGGTGGCGCGTTGTTATGACGCGTTTGCCAAACAACGATTGGAACGGACCTCCTTTGTCATCGCGCTGGGCGGTGGCTGCGTCGGCGATCTCGCCGGTTTCGTGGCGGCAACCCATTTGCGAGGCCTTCCGTTCGTTCAAGTTCCCACTACCTTGCTTTCGCAGGTGGATAGTTCAGTCGGTGGTAAGACCGGCATCAACATTGCCGCCGGCAAAAATCTCGTGGGCGCCTTCCACCAACCACGACTCGTTCTGTGCGACCTTGAGACTCTCAAGACTTTGGCGGATCGTGAATTTCGCGCCGGCACAGCCGAGATTATTAAGTACGGGATCATCAAAGATGCCGTCCTCTTCAAACGTCTGGAAAAGAGTCTCCCGAAAATTTTGAGCCGTGATGCGACCGAATTGCTGGCGGTGGTTAGCCGTTGCTGTGAGCTGAAAGCGGAGGTAGTACTTGCCGACGAAACGGAAAGTGGTCCTCGGACGAGTTTGAATTTTGGTCATACCCTGGGGCACGCGATTGAAAATACGGCCGGTTATGGTCGGTATCTCCACGGGGAAGCGATTAGCGTTGGCCAAATTGCCGCCGCGGTGCTTTCGGAAAAATTGGCCGGTTTCCCAGCGGCTGAAGTCGAACGAATTCGACAGCTATTCTTGCTGGCTGGATTGCCGACGACTTACAAGACCAAACCCGAGACACGGGGTCGCCTGTTTGCGGCGATGCAACACGATAAGAAAGTCAGTGCTGGGGAAATCAAATTCGTCCTCGTGAAAAAAATCGGTGAAGCGATCTGGGGACAGAAAGTGACGGACGCTGATATTCACGGTGCCTTGGACGCGGTTTCCGGTTAACGATTGGCTTCAGCTCGTTTCCCGATGTTGATCAACGATGACACGATCCGTGTCTCGGGACGCGTGATGGAGGTGCTTTCAGGACCGGTATTTCGCGTCCGGTTGGCGAATGGGTTTGTTCTGTTCGCCCACCTATCGGGACGGGACAAAGACCGAGTGTCGGAAGCGGCGGTGGGGGTTGAGGTCAATCTCGAATTGTCCGCCTACGATTTGTCCCGTGGACGGATTGCGTTGCCGCCCCTGGCTCCGAGTTCGTTGGCGTGACCCAATCATGAGTTCCGGTTTTCGGGCTACGACCCTGTGGCGATTGTTCGCTACGGGGTCGTCCGTGTTGACTGCCCTGATCACGTTCCACCTGTATGATCAATTTCTCGGCCGTGCAGGACTCTTCGGATTGATTCAGACCGCGGTGACCGTGGTGGCGTTGCTGCCGCAGTTCGATGGCGGCTTCCGGCTGGCCATCAATCGACGATTGCTTTTGGGCGGAAATCCGATCGACCGACGCAATCTGGTCGATTTCGCCCAGGTTTTTTACTCGTGGATGGCGCTGTGCGCGGGCCTGTTGGGGATGCTCGTCCTCACGGGATACAGTTGGAACCAGAATGCACGGAATGCTGGGGTGCCGTGGAGTTTCTATCTGACCCTGGGTTCGCTGGGCGGCTGGGTCGTCCTGAACACGGCTCAGTCGCAGCTGCTGGTGGGTCTTGGGCGTCAACGACAGCTCTTTATTCTCAATGTCATCGCCGCGTGGTTGAATCTGGGAATCCTGTGGTTGGCGTTTCGCCAGGGTCAAACCGCGTGGGCATTTCCGCTTGCTCAAGGGTTCTCGCTGGCAGTTCCCACCTTCATCGCTTGGTGGCTGGCGCGATTGGATCTTCCGGGGTTGCGTTTGTTTACCTTGGTATTGCCACCGGGTTTTTCGCAGCGGTTTCAGGGTCTCCGATCCGAAGCGGCTCCGGCATTTGTCTGCCAGTTAGTGATGCTTTTCCTCTACGGCTCGGATGCGGTGTTGGCGGCCTTCCTCATTTCCCCTCGCGGTTTCGACGAAATATCTTTGGCCGCTCGATTGTTCGCCATCCTTCGACTTTCGCTTCAATCCGCGGATGAAGCGATCTGGCCGCGACTGGCCGCGGGCGCAGCAGGGGCTCAGCGCACGTCGGCCGATCTCGTCCGGGTCAATGCGTTGGTATACGGAGCGGTGATGGCGTCGGCGGGCGTTACGCTGCCCGTTTTTGCGAAACTCTATTTTCACGAGATTCAGATCTCGCCCGTTGTGCTTTGGCTCTTTGCCGGGCGTTACCTTATTTCCGGATTGGCTTCCCAACCGGCCTACTATTTATTCGGTCACGGGCGATTCAGTGAAATTGCTCGCCCTATCGGGCTTGAATGGGCGGTGGCGATGGTTTTATCGGTCGTGTTTGCGCCCCGATTTGGTGCGGCAGGGATCGCCGGCGCGTTCGCATTGGCGACCTTGGTGGGCGTGGCGGTTCCGTTACCTTGGGCTTATACCGAAGCGGTTGGATTGAGACCGATCACCCATTTTGTGGGTGTGTGGTGGCGGGCAGGCATCACGGCGGTCCTGGCGGCGGGACTTGCCTGTCTGGGTCTCCAGTGGGCGACGACCTGGCCCACTGTGATTGGGGCGGGCGCGGTTGCTGCCTTGGCCACCTTGGGAGTGCTGGTGGGCATGGCTTGGATCCGAGCAACTCGCCGCGGCCCGGTTGACGTCCGGACCCTCTTGTCCCTTCTCTAATCTCAGCTCATGCCCGCTTCCGACGTTCTCTTGTCTCCCAGTGCGTTGCCGCGTTGTTTTTTGTGTGGGTCTACGCGGACGAAACCGCGGGATCGTCTCACTCCGCGTGAACTCGAACTCACTTGGTTTCACCTCGGCGTAAAATTCAGCCCGGAGGCAGCGAGCGTTTTGAACGGGATTTCGGGAGTGGAATTGCTCGATTGTCGGCAATGTGGATTCCGGTTTTTTCATCCGACCTGGCCCGGTAACGGTGCGTTTTATGCCGAGCTTCAACGGCAGATTCGCGATTATTATCCGGCTACCTGTGCGGCCTTTGCCCGGGCATTGGGAGTTGCTCGCCGAGAAAATATTTTAGAGGTCATGGATCTGGGTTGCGGTGCTGGATATTTTCTGGATGCGGCTCGAACCGAAGGCTTGACCCCACACGGGTTGGACCTGAATCCGCAGGCGGTGGCCGATTGCAGAGCGCGCGGGCATGAGGTCCAATGTTGCACGGCGGCGGCGTTTGCGGCGACTCGTCCGGAGCGACGCTTTGCGTTGGTGACCTCCTTTGAAGTGATGGAGCATGTGCCTGATCCAGCCACGTTTTTCCGGGATGCGGCAGCCTTGGTCGCCCCGGGTGGGTATTTGACCATTGCGGTACCGAACGAAGCCGGGGTGCATGGAATCTGTCCGTTGGAACCTCATCAGTGGCCCCCCCATCACTTGACTCGATGGCGCCCACGGGATTTGCATCGACTGGGTGAACTCCAGGGTCTCGAGGTGGTCTCGGTAGAAGGGGATCTTTTACGTGGACAAGCTTTGGGTTTTTATCTGAAGCTTCAGCGGGAGCTTGAGTTTGTGCTGGGTCGTCGCAAATCGAAACCCGGCAAATTATTGCCTAACCTTCTGACTTTTGGGTATCGCGTGTTGTTTCTTCGGCAGTTTTTGCAAAAGGGAATCAGCCTTCACGCCGTGTATCGTAAAGCGTGATCGGGACGAACAGAACCGCGTCCTCGTTCGGATCCTTCATATCCATTCTACCACGACTTGCTGCGAGCTCGTTGGACGGCGTTGGCCTCGCGTTCCGAGCCGAACAGGATGGATTCGTACAGCCCGCAAACGCTGTTTCTGACTCTCGAAACAAAAAGCCAAGGTTTCCGGTGAAAAATCTCCGTGTGCAACACACCTCAGTGTGAATCCACCGGTTCGCTCACCACTTCGACGTTTTCGAACCACGCCTCACCCACATCGGCCCTTAACTCCAACACCAACGTCACCGGACCATCATCGAATTGCGTGAACGGATAGGAGAGCGGAGTCCACTCGGTATTGCCTTCTAAATGCTGGGTCCTACTGGTTCCCGTCAACCGCAGCCCCGCGCCCGATCCGAATTCATCCGTCATCGCGACCACCCCGCGTGTTCGCGCTCTACCTAGGAGCCGATATCGCCCGGCAGGCAAGGTTAAACTGGTGCGAACCGAAGCAATGGTCCCGTTGGTGCGAATGGTCAATTGCACCGAACCTTCGGTAGGCGAGGCCACATCCGCCTGGCCGTATTGGATCAGAGGCTTCCAATCGTCGGGTCTGACTCGACGCCCAGCCGGCCACCGCGGTAGGGGATCGGCCCAATCGGCCAGCTCCTGAGCGACGACCGCCAATCGCTGGTGAACCCGGATGGCTTCGCGGTCCCGATCCAGGTTGATCGTCTCCCGCCCCATCACCGGGAGAGCAGCGAGTGCGGCATCGAGCCTCGCTTGGAGTTGAGCCAATTCGTTCGTCAGAAAACGCTCTGAAAGCACCGACGCCGATAATTCCCGCAACCGAGCGCGTAATTGGAGCCGAGGTCCGGGCAGTGCAAACAGCGCGGTGGCCACCTTTCCCCGCCAACCTTCCCGCACCGCGGCATCTGCGTGAACCAGCAGTTGATCAATCCCACTTGGCAAAAAAACGGCCCGACCATCCTGCCGACGAAAATGAATGCGGTAGTTATTGCGATTGCGTAAATAGCCGTCCCAATCATCCAGCGTCAGTTGAATAGCGGCAAAGGTCAGAAATGGGTCGAGATCGAGAACTTGAGACAGCCTTTCCATCCGTTCTTCCGGTGGGGCATCCACCGCCCGCCGTAGCGCCTCCAAATCCGAACGATCCTCCGGCCCACTCCCGGCATCTCGCTGAAGATTGCGCTCAATATCCCCTACAAAACCACCCTCATAAAGATTGCCGGGCAGACTCCCCTCCTCCGGAAAAGCGCGACGAAGATACCGATGATCATAGCTCTCGACCACCACGTATACCCCGAGTTCTCGGCCGTTCAGCGCCATCCAGGCATGGGTCGAACGGGTCGCCGGAATCCCCGCCGCTCGGTAAACCCGGCTGGCCAGATTCTGGTTCATATAAGTGCTGTCTTGAACCGCATTATTTAGGTGAAATTTCGTCTGCCCGAAAGCGATCTGACCGCGGTGGAAATGATCGAGGCTCACGGTCCAGGACGGCTTATCATCGACCGAGCGTTTACTCCCCGCGGAGCCTTTGAGATGGACACCGACGTGGGTAAACAGGTTCGTTCCGATCCGAAGATCGCCCACCACATACTCCCGTGAATCGGATCTCAGCGCGGCGAGGCTTTGCGCTGATAACGTCAAATCCCAACGCAAGATCGGCCCCGAATAAAAAGCCGCCACCTTCCTATCCTCCGAAGCACGGCTCGCGTGGAGAACCCCGACACCGATCCAGCAAAGAAAAAAGGCCATCGAACCTCGCCCTAACCCCCAGTAGAGATCGTTCATGGGAATCAGACCGGTCCTCAAATCGGCCATCGCGGTATCAACGGCGGCCCACGGCGTAAAAACCGCTGGCCCAGCGAGCCACGGGCGAATGGCACCAAAGCCAGTCAAACGGACGGCAAAGTCGCAGCAGCGAACTCGGCCCGTTGCGCAGGATAAATAATGCGGGAATCAAGGTGACATCAATATATCCGAGCTGGACCTGCCCAAAGCCCGCAGCGTGGAGGTCCGCCCGCAATTCGGCCGGAGCTAATTCTCGTTCATCAGGGGAATGGTATTGATGATAGTTCGCACCATAGGTTCGTCGGCCGAGCCACCGAAGCGCGCCGTGGGCGTTGGGATCTTGCGAGTAAAAGAAACCGCCCGGAGCCAGCGCCCGGCAGGCGGTCCGCAGGATCTCGGGAAGATCGGTCGGCCTAAGATGATGGAGGAAAGCGAGACAAACGACCGCGTCAAACCCCGTATCCCACGCCAGCTCTGCCAGCGGTTGACAACGGAAATCAACATTTGTAACTCCCGCGATGGTGACCTGGCGTCGGGCCAATTCGATGGCCTGGGGCGAAATATCCAGCGCCGTCACATGACCTACATGGGGTGCAAGCGCCGTCTCAAATTGGCCATCGCCACAACCCAAACTCAATACCCGCTGAATCTTCCGATGGCCGGCCACCCGCCGGATATTCTGCACCTCTCGATCAATTCGCAGGCGCCAGCCCAAGTCATTGTATGCTCGGCTCTGGTAGTAGCGATCAAAGAAGGCGACTTCTTCCGCTTCAACCTGCGCCCGCGTTCGTCCAGTCATTCGTTCTAAGGTAGGCAGACGAGTTTCGCGTCGTCGAACCCGAAATTCCTGCGTTCAATCCTTGGGGAGTTCCGCAGGTTCCGGCGGTAGGTGTCGCAACGTGAATCGGGCGACCCTCAAATGGTCTAACTCGGTGACCTTCAATTCATGTTGGCCAAAGCGGATCACATCGCCCCGACGTGGGAAACCACCCTGTTCACGAGTAAACCACCCGCTCACCGTGGTCGCGCCTTCATCGGCTTGAAGACTCTCACTTGTGAGTTCCGCGAGTTCGAACAAGGGCAATGTCCCGTCGATTTCCCAAAGTCCATCGGCTGTGGCCACGAGGCGAGGTTTTTCGTGATCGAACTCATCCTGAATCTGGCCCACCAATTCTTCTAAAATATTCTCCAAGGTCAAACAGCCCAACGTGCCGCCGTATTCATCCACGACGAGCGCAAAATGAGAGCGCCGCTCCAAAAAGCGCGCCAAAACCTTTTCCAATCGCGCCGTGGGCGGTACAAAAATCAGGGGCCGGGCAAATCCGCGCAAGTCAGCGCCGGTTCCCGACTTATCACGTTGAGACAACAAATCCTTGAAATGGATCACCCCCCAGGTCCGATCCAAATCCCCGTCCTGAGCGAGGGGAAAGCGGCTATAACGGGTTTGTTCAGCGAGGCGGACACATTCCGAAATGGGAGCCGCAGTGCTCAGCGCGATGAGTTCCCGACGCGGCCGCATGACGTCGCGGACCAGACGTCTCCGAAGATCCAAAGAATTGAGAACAATGTCTCGCCCCAGCCCCGTGGAAGCACCGGCACTCGTTGAATTGGATGAATGCGCACCCAAAAAAAGCAACCTCAATTCCTCCTCCCCATGCGGACCCTCCGGTCCACCTTCGACGGGTAATCCCAGGCGGACCAGCAACCAATCGGCGCACGCCTCAATGATCCAAATCGCCGGATGAGCGAATTTAAGAAAGAGCGTCATCAAACCGGCCACGCCCAGGGTCACCGGAACCGTCCGTTGAATCGCAATGGCTTTGGGCAACATTTCGCCACCGATAATGAGGACGAACGAAACCACCGCAAACGCGATGAAGCCAATGCCTTGATCGAGCCACCTCAGATGTTCGATATGCCAATGCTGAAGGATGGCGCTCGCGGCGTGTTGCGCCGGTTCTTCGATAAATCGACCAATCACCAAGGCGACCACCGTGATCCCAAATTGCGTGGCTGCGATGACGCCGTTGAGATTGCGTTTCAGCGCCAACGCACGCCGAGCGGCGGCGGAACCGGCTTCCGCCAAGGGGATCAACTGGGCCTCTCGCACTTTTACCAGGGCGAGCTCAGTCGCGACAAAAAACGCGTTGAGCGCCACCAGGACCACCGAAAAACCGAGCGTCCCAAACAGGATGAATAGTAGGTGGGAATTCATCCGGTGAGCTCCCCGAAGAGCGTTTGCAGCAACTGATCGAGCGTGACCGTCCCCAGCTCACGCCCCCCGGGGCCAAGAACAATGCCGATTTGGGACCCTCCCCGTTGCAGCCGCCGCAACGCCTGGTCTAAGTGCATGGATTCGTCGAGAAACACTGCGGGCACCAGGAGATCACCGCACGTCACCGAGGAGCCGGGAGCTGCCTCCGGGGCGTCCGGGTGGTAGAGGACGCGATGCAGCGTTAAGACCCCTTGAACCCGGGGTTGACGCGGGCTGGTGTCCCAAATGGGCAACCGTTCGATCGCCTGCTCGCGGGCTAACTTGAGAAATTCAGTCAACGGCGTTGCCGTCGTGAGGCGGGCGGTCCCGGTCAACGGCGTGGCAAGGCGACCCACCGTAATATTTTGCGCATCGAGAACGCGATTAATCAGGGCGCGTTCCCCCGGGATGAGTGCGCCGCCACCATCGTGGAGCAACGCTCGAAGTTCCTCGCGGTTTCCAAACAATCGACCGTTTGGGGTGTGGCCGCGGGTGAACCGCACGAGCAGCGCAGCCAGATATTCGACCAAAGTCACCAACGGCGTCAGGACCAAATGTACCAAGCGAAACGGCCAGACCAGGGCCAGGCAAAGACGATTGGGATAACGCCGAAATAACGTTTTCGGCAAGAGTTCGGTCAACAAAAACAGCGTGCCACCCACCCCCAGCAGCACCGGCCAAAAGACCGCCGGTTGGGCTCCGAACCGGCTCTGCAATTCGGCTAATAACAAACAGAGGGCAGCGAAATTGGCGAGCGTATTGCCGACCAAAATCGTCCAAAGAAAGTTTTCGGGCCGGTCTAAATACCCGAGCAAATCCCGCGCCCCCCGACGCCCCAACCGTAGCCACTGACGGATGCGAAGGCGCGACAACACTTGAACCCCAGCTTCCATCCCGCTGAGGAAAAAAGATAGCGAGAGCCAAGCCCCCAGCTCGATCAGGAGCAGCCAGGAATTCATGGTGTCGCTCCGGGGTTCAGCGCCTCGACCAGCAGTTCACGGATTCGCCGTTCGGTGGCATCTTTGACGGTTAATCGCAAACCGCGAAAGGTGAAAGCCATGCCGACGTCCGGCACCACTTCAGCCAGTTTAAAAACCAAACCGGCCAAAGTATCGACATCTTCCACTTCGCCCAACGCCGGGTAGTGGCGACGAAAATCATCAATCCGCACCCCGCCGCCTGCCTTCCAAACCCCTGGGCCGACCGTCGTCAGCGAAAAAGCAGCGTCCGTCCGCGTAGCCCGAAACTCGCCCACGACGGTTGCCAAAATGTCCCGCAAAGTGACCATGCCCGCCACGCCCCCAAATTCGTCCAGCACGATCGCCAATCCCCGATGCTGCCGCTGCAACGATTCAAAGAGCCGGAGGAGGTTCGTGCTTTCCGGAACGAAGGACGGGAACTCAACCGCCTCAAACAAGTCGGACTCCGGATTCAAGAGCAGCGTACGACTGTTGAGTAGGCCGACAATGTTATCCGGAGTTTCATCGTACAAGGGCAATCGATGAAGGCCCGTACGGCGAGCGACGGCAGCCATTTCCTTGGGCGACAGGGTATCGGGCAACATCACGAGTTGCGAGCGCGGTCGCATCACGTCCCGAGCCGTCTTTTCATCGAGGCTGAGGATGGCGAGCAGTGTTTCCTTTTCGGTGGTTTCGAGCGCCCCTTGTTGATGGGCGAGTTCGACCAAGTCCGCGTATTCGTCATCGGACATCGGCGCCACCGGTTTAATGGAACGCGGCACGAGCAGGCCCAACAACAGGTCCACGAGGGCCTGGCCGAGTCGGCGAAACGGGGAAGAAACTCGAACGAGGGCTTCCAGGGGGCGGGCGACGCGGGCGGCCCAAAGCTCCGGTTGGCGAACGCCGAGGGCTTTGGGGGTTACTTCACACGCGAGCAGCAGGGTCGCCAAAACCACGAGCACAGCCGTCAGCCAGGTCCAACCACCGCCTTGGGCGAGCAAAACCCCAAGGGTCACCAGCATCCCGTTCGCAAAGGAATTGCCGAGCACCAACGTGCCGAGAACATCCTGGGATCGTTCCAATAGCCGAACCACGGCCGGCCCGCGGACGGGATCGGAGGTGGCCAATTGCCGAGCGCGCCAAAGCCCGAGTGAGAACAGGGCTGACTCGGCGAGGGCAAAGAAAAAACTGCCTGCCGCGAAGAGCAGCAGGAGCGGCAGTGCCAAGCTCGGACGAATTTCCACGGCAGCCTCAGTATCCGAGAAAGACGGAGGGAGGAAAGGGATGGAATTAGGGAGTTCACGAGCGGAGTCTTTAGGAACATGACCCTCGAAGCCGGGGTTGAGCGGGGTCGAGGTGCCCAAAGGCTGGAACGAGGAAGGCAAAACGGAAGCGTATCGATTTGGCTCCAAAATTTCCTTTGAGTGGTTCGGTGTGCCACCGTTCGGGCACTCCATGAATCCTCAGGACTGGAAGCTTATTGTCCTTGCGCTCTTGGCGATCAGCGGCCTCGTGCTGCTCATTACCCAAGCCAAACTGAATGCCTTTATCGCCTTGCTCGTTGCTTCCTTGATTGTCGGGCTCGGCGCCGTAGTCGGCTTGGGTGTCCCGGCCCGGGAAGCGACGGGTAAGGTTCTTCTCAATGCCGCGGGCGCCTCCTCGCCCTACACGGTGTTGGGGGTCATCAAATCCTTTGGAGACGGCTTGGGTGCGACCCTCGCCAGCACCGCGGCCGTCATCGCTTTTGGCACCATGTTGGGCAAATTGTTGGCCGAATCGGGTGGCGCCGAGGTTTTGGCGAAGCGATTTGCCGGCTTTTTTGGGCCGAGCCGTATTCAATGGTGCATTATGGCTTTGGCCTTGGCGGTCGGCTTGACCACCTGGTTCGCGGTAGGATTGGTTTTGCTATTGCCTATTTTGCTGACGCTCACCCATGAGACCAAACAGCCTTTCCTTCGCTTGACGTTGCCCATGCTTTCGTGCTTGTCGGTGATGCACGGCGTCATGCCACCGCACCCTGGACCGGTGGTGGCAGTGGAGGCACTCAAGGCTTCGATGGGCCTGGTGCTCCTGTGGGGTTTTGTGATTGGTATTCCCACCGCCGCCGTGGCGGGGCCGATTTATGCCCGCTTTATTGTCGGCCGAGTCACGGCGAATCATCCTCCCTTACCGGTGAAGAATTTGACGCCGAATTCGGGCCTGCGTTTGCCCGGGTTTTGGCTGACGCTGGCCAGTATTCTCTCGCCCGTGGTGCTCATGCTTTTGGCGACGGTCGGTGAATTAACCCTGCCCAAAGGCGATCACCTTCGCGAGGTGTTTTCGTTTGTGGGCAACCCCACGCTGGCCTTGCTGGTGGCGGTGCTGTTTGCTTCGTGGTCGTTAGGGCGAAATTGCGGGTACAGCGCCCATCAAGTCTTGAAATTCACCGAACAGTGTATCGCCACCGTTGGGCTGACGATTTTGGTGATTGGCGCGGGGGGGGGCTTCGCTCGAGTTTTGCGGGATTCCGGCGTGGCGGAAGCGATTGGAAATCTCGGCCGAGAAGCGCACCTCAGTCCACTCCTGTATGGGTGGCTCGTTTCCGCATTTATTCGCGTGGCGACCGGTTCAGCGACGGTGGCCATCACCACCGCGTCCGGGCTGCTGGTGCCGGTGATGGCGCTGCATCCGGAACTCAATCCCCACCAGGTCGCTTTGATTATTTGTGCCATCGGTTGCGGATCACTGTTTTTATCTCACCTGAACGATTCCGGGTTCTGGATGGTGAAGGATTCACTCGGCCTCACGGTGGGACAAACCATCAAGACCTGGACCGTTTGCGAAACCATCGTCGGTCTGGCGGGCATGGGTTTTTCGCTCATTGCCTACCAACTCATGGCAAAATAGCGGCTCATTCACTTATTTTCGCCTGAGCTGGATTGGGCACCGGGGCGAAAGGATCGCCTTCACCGCGGCGACGTTGGAACGGAACACTTTCGACCACCGCCAATACGAGGCTACTAAACCGTTGTTCCGTCGCGTTCAATCGCTTCTGCAACTGCTGCAGCGTGGGGCGATCATACCATTCTAGCCCTCGGCCGAGAGCGTAGGTGAGCAGTTTTTCCGAAATCGTACGGGTAAAGTCTTGGCTCCTGGACGTCGCCAAAATCTTTCGCAATTGGACGTGGCCATCAAAGGTTTCTCCGGTGTGGAGTTGGTCGCTCGAATCAATTTCAGTGTCGCCGTCTTTATCACGAAAGCGTCCGGTGGCATCGAAATGTTCCAGCGCAAAACCGATGGGGTCCATTCGGGAATGGCAGGAAGCGCAGACGGCATTGGCTCGATGTTCTTCGAGTCGTTTCCGCAGGGTGCCTTTGAGTTGGCGTTCACCCAATTCAGGGACATTGGGTGGGGGCGGGGGCGGGGGGGTGCCAAGTAAATTGTCGAGGACCCACTTCCCTCGTTTTACTGGAGAAGTGCGCGTAGGATTCGAGGTAAACGTCAGAAAACTCGCATGGGTGAGAATCCCGCCCCGTTGCGTTCCGGCGAGCGAACATTGGCGAAATTCGGAACCTTTGACCCCGCTGATCCCGTAGTGTAGGGCGAGTCGCTCATTTAAGAAGGTATAGTCGGCCGTCAGAAATTCGGTGACGGGTCGATCTGCCTTGACGATGTAATCGAAAAGCATTTCGGTTTCGATCCGCATGGAGGCTCGTAGATTTTCGTCGAAATCCGGGAACTGAACCTTATCGGGAGCGACGAGATCCAGGAGGCGTAATTGCAGCCATTGGCCGGCGAAATTCTCGGTCAAAGCATGGCTTTTCGAATCGGCCAACATTCGGGTCACTTGATTGAAAAGTTCTTTGCGCAAGCGGCCAGAGGCAGCCAGGGCGGTCAATTCTTCATCCGGCAGGGAACTCCAAAGAAAATAGGAGAGTCGTGAGGCCAAGGCGTACTCGTTAATTGGATGAATCGCCCGGGGATTGTTCGGTTCGGGTTGTAACTCGCCTCGGAAAAGAAAATGGGGGGAAACTAAAACCGCGGTGAGTGCCTGCTTGATTGCGGGCAGATAAGCCTCCTCTGCTCGGGCTAGACGGTAGAGGCCCATCAGTTTTTCAACCTCAGGTTTCGTTACCGGGCGGCGGTAGGCCCGCCTCATGAAACGTTCCAAGACCAGGGGCGCCTCTTCGACCACATTGGTGAGGCTGCCCGGCGCCCCAGCGACGAGGCCAAAGAGTCGCTGCTGAAATTCTGAGGGCGGAGGGGGCGCATCCGTGAACGGGCCGATCACACGAACATGGTTTACGTAAAGGTTTCGGTCGAAAATATTGGTGACGCTGACCACGCGTCCGTTTTTCCTGGTCTCTTCCTTTACTTCTTCCCGGTAGAAATCATTCAAGAACGCCATTCGGAACCGGTTAGTGCCCTCGGAAAGATAGAGCCGGTGCTCGTAGTTTCGGGGGTTTTCGGATTTGGCCGCAACCTCGTTCGTTACAAGGTTGATGGAGCCAAGACGAAAAGCCATTTTGACTCGCTCAGGTGAAATGCGATCCGGGGTTTGTTGGCCAAACGCCATGACTTGGAAGAGGTATTCCCCGGATTGATGGACGACGAAATCAATCGAAAGCTCGCCGTCGGTTGAGCGCGCGGCGTAGAGACCGCCCTCCCGATTGTGCCCGCCGATTTCGTTTGGACCAAAATAGCGGTTTTGGGGTTTGGTCGGTCCCGTCGGCAAAGCATCGTCCATGACGGTCTGGGCGGCTCGGAGGTACTTTTCCAGTAGAATCGGCGGGAGCGAAAGCACGTCACCAATGTTATCAAAACCGTACCCCACATCGTCTTGTGGAAAATCATCGGCCGGATGGAACTCAACCCCCGTCAGGTCGTGCAGGGTGTGATTATATTCGGAACGGTTCAGGCGCCGGACGGTGACTCGGCCGGGATCCGGATTTCGCGGATCAATGGGGTAAAGGACTTGGTCGATCCAGTTGACTAATTGGTCTCGTTCAGCCGTCGCGGGCTGCTTCTTTTTGACCGGCGGCATGGCCCCCGATTTGACGTTATCTAGGACTCGTTCCCAGAGCACGCGGTTTTGGAACACGAGGGCGGAATTGGTAAAGGCGTCCAGATTGATCCCGCCTTTATCGGCCCCATCCCCATGGCAATCCCAGCAAAACTGGTTCAAGATCGGCAAGACTTCCTGGTGAAACTTTGGCTCGGCCGCCGCCAAATGAGTCGCCAAATCGATGCCTCGACCCGCACGCCGCAGGCCCGAGCGGACGGCCCAAGTGATCACCGCGACGGCGACGGCCGCTAGCAACCCTACCATGACATGGGAACGACGCTGGTGCATGCTCAGAGATCCACGGCTACCGGGCCGTGGGGACCACTAGATTGGCAAAGATATGGCTGACGCCAACGGGCAATTTAGACCGATTTTTCAAACCGCTTCTCAGGGCAAAACGAGGCGGTAGAAACGTTGCGAATGGTCGCTGACCAACGCTTTCACCGAGGTCGTGCTCCCCTCTCCAGAAACGTCCACAAGCGTTTGCCAGGTTGTGATCAGCGGGTCGCTCATTTGGATTCGGTACTGAATACCGGGCATGGACGGCCAGGAGAGTTCCACGGATTGATCGGCGTTGAGGCGGGCGGTCAGCCGGGGGAGTGCGGATGCTCCTGGTTCATTCGGAGCCCCCGGGGTGGGGCGCGAGGTGAGGGTGCGTTGGAAGAGCTGGCCGTCGGGCAGGGAGGCCAACGCGGAATTGGGCAACATGTCAAAGTAGTCCATAAAGTCTACCACCGTCCGATCACCCCGTTGCGGTCGGCTAAGGAGGATGCTGCCGGTGTTGGCGTTCAGACGGAAACTCGTGTGGAATTCTGTGGGGGTGTTATCGCCGATCGCGCCATCCGCGAAGAGGACGAGGTATTGGTGAGCACCGACCACCTTGCCGTTCGGGAAAACCCACTTGGCCAAAGCTTGGTAGCTATCGCTGAGGGTCCAGCCATCGAGGGCGACGGGTTGGTCTCCGGCGTTGAAGAGTTCCATCCAGGGACCGCGGATACCCGTGCTGTCAGCTAGACCGGTCGTGTTATTCGGAACCACTTCGTTAAGATAAATCAGGGGAAATTCCGGGATCATGGCGGTGACTGTGTTCGTGCGACCGGGCGTGAATCGTTCCGCCATCGCTGGATCGATAGCCAATCCGACCGTGCGCTTAATGCCGCTGCCGGACAGCCGAAGGGTCAGGGTTCCGCCTGCCGGGTTTGGCAAATACCAAAAACTGAGGGTGTACGCGGCACCCTGGTTGAGGGCCGGGGTTAGATCCTGATACACGGACGAAGCGCGGGTCGTTCCGGCACTCGACGCCACTAAGTGGAACGCTGCCTTCCCGGAGCGTTTAATCAATTGGCTCAGTCCGGAATTAGCATGGTTGGGAGAGACGACGAAGGGCCCGGGAAACGCAGATTCAAAGTCGCCATTCGAGAGGAGATTGGGCCCCACATCGGGATCACTGCCTACGACGAGTTTGACGTCGTCGAGATAAACCTCACCCGCGTTTTCGAGGTAAAAATAAAGCGTTGAGCTGGTGGCGTTGCCGGTCTGGACAACGTGTTGCCACTTTAGACCCGAACTAGCGGCCCAATTGCCCACTCTGAAATTCGCTTGGTGAGCGTCAATTAATTGGAGCGAACTTCCGTGACCATCGGCTTCAACGGGCCACGGCGGGACCGTATCAAAGTTGACCCGAGTGAGTGCAACTCCGGGGTCATTTAGCCCGGTACCCGGCCCATAAAGCCCAATCTGTGTCGTCAATCGGTCGAGATTCCCCGTCCATTCTCCTAAGACAGGAATGTTCGCTCCGTAGGCGGATCCAAATGCCCCGCGATCTTGGGCGACAATGAGAAACTGCCCCGGACCCAGGTGCGTGCCGTCGGGAATTTGATAGTGGAGATCCGATCCGATCAGCCGAAAACCACTGAGATCCTGGATGACGACGGCCGACGGATTAATCAGTTCAATGAAGGCCGCATTCGTTGCCGTCGGGTGATACATGATCTCGTTGATGACGGTGGAGAACTTGGGTGAAACCTGTACCGCGAAGGGTCGGGTATCCTTTCGTTGACTCGGACCGTTGTCACTGACTTGCACGCTGATGACAAACGTGGTGATCACGGGCACTTCGGGTGTCGTCCAAGTGAAATGCCCGGTGGTTGGCTCGATCACGGCCCCGAGCGGCGCATTCGGGAGCAGAGAAAACGTGAGGAGTTGCGGTGGAAGATCAGAATCTTCGGCGGTCGCTTGAAAGGTTACCGGTTCACCGGCGCTCACGGCAAACGACGCGGGCTGTGCGAGCCGAGGAGCTTCGTTTTGCTCTCGAACCACAATCGTCACCCGCTGGCTGGCCGCTCGTGGGGGCGTGCCATCATCCGTCACCACCAACGTGAAGGCATAGTTGCCGGGGCCCTGGGATTCAGTCGGCGTCCATGAAAAAAGTCCGGTGTTCAAATCGAACGTTGCTCCGAGAGGAAGCTCGTTGCTCAAATGATAGGTGAGCGTTTGACCCACATCCGGATCCGCCGCCACTGCGCGAAAGGTGAGTTCGTTTCCTTCCGTGACGGTTTGGAGGGGGATCCCCGCGAGGATGGGCGGGTGATTGCCACCCAACAATCCGTTCGAGGCGCCGGGCGTGGGTGTCGCAAAGGAAACGAGGGAATCGGCTGCGCCGTCGGGGAATCGGCCTTGACTCACGTTGTTGGTCTGGGCGCCAAAGGCGAGACCATCCAAGAGTCGCCCGTCTGGGCTGAAAACCCCGAGTTGTTTGCCGGCCTTACTCAGTTTAAAATTAACGTGGAGGTCAGCGATCAGCGGGCTATTAGACGAACTATTTTTGTCGGCCCAGATGAGCTGGAATCCGTGCGCTGGCACCACGTAGCCGGCAGGAATACGGAATTGATTCGGATTCGTTAAACTATCGGTGAGAGTGAAATCGGTCAGATCGACCGGTTCAGCGCTGACATTATAGAGTTCAAACCAATCGCTAAAGGTGCCTCCGATGGGGTTGGTGATCGTGGAGGTATTAGCCGCCATGAATTCGTTTATCACTAGGTTAACACCCAAATAAGCCGCATCGTTGGCGGTTCCGGCGGTCACGCGATGAAAAAGACGTCGGTCCCGGGGCTCTCCGTCGGGCACTGAACCCAAGCTGCGATCCGCGGGGACTTGATGGTAGTTGATAAAATCCACCACCGCCGGGCCGTTCCCACTGCCTTGCAGGCGAGCCAAGGCTACCGCCCCATTGGTGGGGCTCAAGCGGAAGTTCGTGTGGAGCGAGGTCGGGACGGATTGCGCCGGTTGACCGTCCGCCCACACCAAAAGAAATTGCCCGGGAGCCAGGGTTGAGCCCGCTGGAAAAGCCCATTGCGTTAGGTTGGTATAAGAGGTCGTCAGGTAATAGGGCGATAGATCGAGGGTCTCCGTGCCGGAATTGTAGAGTTCTAGAAAGGGGTGAGGGACGCCGGTGTTATCCACCGGACCGGTCACATTTTCGGGCAACACTTCGTTGAGCCACAGCGATGGAAAGGGGGGCAAGGATTCCCGAACCGCATTCGGTTTGCCCGGGGTGATCCGGGTCGACGTAGCCGGATCCAGCGTCGCCCAATTACCCACTCGATAACTGCTTTGGGAAGAATCAATGAGTTGCAACGAAGAACCCAAACCCGCCGCATTGGCGGGCCAGGGAAGCTGGTCATCAAAGCGCACATCGCTGACCGTCAGGTCGTTGGTGCCGCCGATTCCGCCTGGTTTCACCAATCGGAGGTATTCGCCTTTGTGATTGAGCGAACCGGTGAACTCCCCTAAAACCGGAGTATTACCGCCATAGGAGAGGGAGAAGCCCGCCCGATCCTGGGCAATGACCTGAAAGCCGCCGGGCGCAATAATGGCCCCCGGTGGAAACGTGAAGCCAACGCCATCCAACCGAAAACCGGAGAGGTCGAAGGGCACCGTGGCGGATCGGTTGAAGAGTTCGATAAAGGAGGCATTGGGCGCGATGTCTTGATATTGGATTTCGTTGATCGCTACGAATTCCTGAACCTGCGGGATGACGCCCGAGTACGTGACGGTGATCGTTCGCGCCACATTTTGCAACGGGTGTCCGGTTCGATCAAGACCGGTGAGGGTGATCGGATTCGAGGCGGCAACGAGGGGCACTCGAATCGAATACGAATTCTGATCCGTCCACGTCACCGGGTAGGCCACGCCATTGACGGCGAGGCCCGCAACCGCAAAGGGTGCTTTGCCCACGAGGGTGGTGCTCGGGGTGGGCGATGTAAAATTGTTGCCGCCACTCGTGGTGAGGGTGAAAGCTGTCGCATCGTTGGCCTTTAATTGAGTGACCAGAAAGGCTCGGCGTTGGGTTAAATACGTATAAATAGCCGTTGGGGCGGAGAGTCCTCCGACCCCATTTTTGGCAAGCAGGGTGCGGCGTGCTTCGATCACCGGGGTGTAACGTTCCGGTAGCAGCGGTCCCGCCACGGCGTCTTGATACGCTCGCCAAAGCATTCGACGAAATGGCGGCGAATCGTACATGCGATTAATGACTGGATCTTGTCCGCCTGCAAGGCCGTCACTAGGCCCGTTGCCATCGCCGAGGGTAAAATCAATGTCCCACGGAAATAATTTCCAGGTGCTACCCGGAACCTTGTAGGCGTACATGTTTTGCCCGACGGAAAAGCTATAGGAATCCCAATTCCCTAAAACCCGGTGATAGGCGAAGATTCGCATCCATTGGTCAATGTCCGCCAGGTTGAGTAGGTCGGAAGCGTAGGTGGTCGAGGTATTGTTGGCCGCGGCCACCAGGTTGAAGACATTGGTATAGTTGTTGGCCGTACCCCCGTAGCCCCGCGTTTGCCAGTTCCAACGATAGCGTGCGAGTTTGTAGGAACTGCCGGTCGTTTTAAAGGATTCCAAGGTCGCGGATGTCCCCAAAAAGTTCCGGTTGTCGTCTTGGAATTCAAACCAGACGGCGATTTTGTAGAAATCCGCTTCGTCGGGGGAGGGATAGAAGCCGCTGGCATAGGAGCGGGTTGGCACCTCTTCGTCTTGGGTCAAATTATAGAACTGAGCCCCATTCCGCCACAATTGCAGGTAGTGAGAATGGAGATACGGGATGCCCAGTTGTTGGCCGATCCAGCTGCAAACTTGGTTCCGAAGCCCGGTGCTTTCTTGGCCCCCATTTCCGGTCGCACGAAAAATCCGATCCGCGACGCCGAGCAGGGGTTCTTCTTCGGGATTTGTAACGGCGAAACTTCCACCACCACCGTGATACGGACTGCCTTTGTCTCGGAAACCGGCATTATAAATCACGCGGAAGTTACCGTAGACGAGGGTCGTATCCCGGTACGTATTGTTGAGTGGATTGTCGCGAGCGTTTTCAGTCGCTCGGGTGCTCCACAGGTGGTAGTGCGCGATATTTCCAGCGGGGATGGGGTCATCCCATCGGACGTGACATTCCTGGGCCGGAGCGGTCGTGGGGAACTGGGTGGCCGCCGGACTGGAGGCCGCGTCGGTGGCTTGAATACGGAAGGCGATTAATTGCCCCGAAGCCTGCCCATTCAGCGTTGCGGAATAAATTCCATCACCCGCTAGGAAGTCACCGCCGGTTCCATCGTCCCGCATCTCGGTACTGCTCAGGGTGGCACTCGGGTCAGTTCGGTAACGCAAGGTCACCAGACCGATACCGTCGGGATCGGAAACTCGGCAGATGACCACCACCGGCTCATTGGCCCGGGGAAGTACCGGAGTGTGCGTGA
Source organism: Verrucomicrobiota bacterium (assembly GCA_043788645.1). Taxonomy (GTDB): domain Bacteria; phylum Verrucomicrobiota; class Verrucomicrobiia; order Limisphaerales; family UBA9464; genus CANIZL01. The sequence goes on along the minus strand of JAYVTS010000475.1, from coordinate 3,491 downwards.
CGTCAAAAATGGCGGGTCCGGCGTTCAGCACGGCTCGGCTGTTGGCTAGCCCCGGGGTTCCGAGGTTCGTGGGTAGGGGCAACCGGACGGGCATTTCGAGCCAGGCGCCGCGCAGCTTAAAGAGCACTTCGCGAGCGCCGGCCAGCCAGCGGACTTTGGCTCGGATCGTGGCCGTGTCGTTCTGTTTGATGCCGGTGGCTAAGGCGGTCCGTACCGTGTTGACTCCCGTGTCTCCATCCCCTTGGCCTCGGAGGTGAAGGCTTCGATTGCCAGAGATGGGATTGAGCGAATCGGCTGCGGATGTGCTGTGATTGCCATTGAAGGCCCAACCCGTCGCGACGGTTCCAGAACCGATCTCGAACCCGCCGTTGCTCTCCAGGTTAGCTCCGGGTGCATCCGTCGTGCCTTTAAAGACTTCAATTTCATCGACGAGTGCTTCCCCTTCACCGCCCAACAGAGCGATGTGCAAGCGATTGGGCGGATAGTCCGACACCCCAAAATCTAGCTTCCCGGTGACCGTAAACGTGGCGGGTTGACTTTTCTGAGATTCATCCGAATCCGCCCAACTCGAGGAGCGCAGCACGTCGGCGCGGGAATCGGTCAATTCCAAGCTTGAGCCACCCCCCGCAGCATATTTTCCCCAACGACCACCGCTGCCGTAAGTGACTTCAGAAACAACGACTTCAATTTGGTTGGTGACGCGAAGGCCCGCTGAGTTCGTGGTGGCGTGGGGTAGCGACAAGGCAAGAGCCAAATGTTCACCGGAATCTTTGAGTGTGCCGCTATAGTTTCCAACGGTATTGCCGACGTTGAGCTGGGGATAGTTCGTGAGCAGGTGGGCCGCATCCTTCGCAATCACCAAATATCCACCTGCCGCCACCCGGGTGCCCGTGGGGAATTTATAATCAACAGCATCCAATAATTTCGAGCCTGACAAGTCAATGGGGTCGGTCCCGCGATTGAACAATTCGATAAATTCATCCGCGGAATCGCCGCTGATGGGAGCATACATCAGTTCGTTGATGACGAGGTCCTCAATGCGCCACGGTGCATTCGCCGTTCCCGGGGTGGGTTGGTTGAGGCGGCGAATGGTGTCACTCCCATCGGGTGATCGACCGGAAGCGACGCCGTTTTGTTGCGCGTCAAAGTGGACGGTATCCAGGACTCGGGAAGAGGTTGGATTCAGGAAGTAGATCGTTTCGCCGACGGCATTAAGTTGAAAACCCAATTGGGTTTCGTCGAAAACTAAGAATCCACGGGCCGGAATGATGGTTCCGCTCGGGATTCGAAACCCGTTGGTGTCACTCCTGTCACTGAGGAAACAGCCGCTGAGGTCCACCGGTGAATCGTTGTGATTGAACAATTCAACATAGTCCAATTGGGGCAGATCCGTGTGGGCGAGGAACTCATTGATGACGACGCCACGTTGTGGGTTGGCCAAAGGGGATTCTAATTGGCCTGGGGAGCCACCGATGATTTCGCTCGCACCCCAAGCCCGAGCCTCATTCTCGCCGTAACTGGGTCGGCGTAGGACGAGCGAATGGCCACTGCCATCCGCGGCCACGGGCCAAGGATAATGGGTTCCGTAGTGGAGATCGAGTTTCACGGCGCCGCTCGCGTCGGTCAGAGTTAGTTGCTGGCCAGCATTGCCGAGCGACTTGTCAAAGGGGCCCCACACATTGGTAATCCCGTAGGTCAGGCGGAGTGCCTCCGGGTTTGCGGCCACGACCAAGACGGCGCCGGCCGGAAGGCGCACGTCGGGCGGAAATGTATAATTGATACCTCCCGCCAGTTTCCAGCCACCCAAATCTTGAAAGAGTGAGTCGGCATTGTAGAGCTCCACATATTCCAGACTATTAGTTCTCTCCGGATCGGCCTTCGGGTGATACATAATTTCCGAAAACACCAGTCCCGTGCGGCGGCTGGTCGGTCCGATGGGTTCGCCATCCTGAACGTAGGGAGCTGTGGCCGTTGATAGGGTGCTGCCGTAATCGCGAAATTGAGCGGAACTCACCGCGGTAGCACTTCCACTGGACAGGGCTAGGCCAACCGAGAGTTGGGTGGGAACCGCGAGGGCGGCGGTCCCTAACTGGGTCCAGGTTTGGCCGTCGAGACTAGCGAAGCCGGTGAAAGAATTGCCTACCCGACGTAATCGCAACCACGTCTGTGGGTAGTTCACCGGGTAGCCGCCCACGACAGAACGAGTGGTCGCGATCGCCCCCGGTGTAGCCCGAGTTTCAAAGAAACAACCTCAACGGCGCCACCCGCACCGCCAATGTCCCGCGATACCAAGTCTTGGGCGAGAAATACCAATGATGTGTTCGCCGTAGTCTGGTTCGGCGTCGCTGCCCGATCCTCAACGCCATTCACCGTGACGGTATAGGAGGTGCCAAAGTCTAAAGGTAACGTGGTCAGTTGAACGGTCTTTAGATCGGGGCCCAAGGTCGCGGCGGTGACGACGATTCCACCGCTGACCTGATAATTGATGAGGAGGGTGGCACTGCTATTGGCTACCGGTTCACTGAACGTGAGTTGAATCAGGGTGCGTCCGATGTTGAGGGCGCCAACGAGAGTCGGCGGGGTAACGTCGGGAGTCACCGTTAACACCGCCTCGGTGGTATTAGTGGTGCCCAATTTATTGGTAAGGATTGCGCTGAAACGAGTGCCGTTGTCCGCCAGCGTGACGGGGCCGTAGCTGAGGATTCGGTCGGTCGGGGCGATGATCGTCGAACCATTGCGCAGCCACTGAACACTGACGAGGTCCGTGTTTTTTAGGCCGACAATGAAAAGCGCATTTTGGCCATCAACCGCGGTGGTATTCGTGGGTTGTTGGGTGATTTGTGGGGGCGTAAAAGAGGTTCCCCAAGGCAAGAGATAAGAGGCGGGGATTGGACCTTCGTCGATGCCGCCGGGGCGAAGCCAGCGAACGGCGAGATTGTCCCCGCCGTTGCCCTCTTTTTGGAGCGCATTGATGTAGTAGGCGCGTCCCGCGGTCAGCGAAACCAACGCCGATTTTTGCTCCGCAAACTTGGTCCATTCCCGAGGACTCGACCAGCCTGGGACCGAGCAGATGAGACGTTGGTGGGCGGGTGTTTCGTCGGTACTCAGGAACAGCGCGCCCGCGTCATCGGTCGCGAGCCAAAACGTATAGCTGCCGGTAGTCGGAGGAATGATGAAACCGTGCATCCGTTGGCCATAATTTTCGTCGAAATCGGTGGGCGACTCGAAGAAGTCTGTGACCAAATTTGTGAAGGAAGGGGAATTCGGGTAGGCGGGCGCATTGGTCAGATCACTCAAGGCGCTGCCCCCAATGCCTTGGTAGACCTCGCGTAAGATGGAGCCGGAGTGGGCTAGCTCGGTCGAAATGAGGCCCAACCAGACCCACGACCAAGGCAACCACCGCGGCCGAGCGATTTTGGCACAACCAGCCGCGAGCAGACCCCCGAAGTGGCGACCGAGTGACGCATTTTCCATCTTAAACCATTGCGGAA
>JAYVTS010000474.1:0-3580 GCA_043788645.1 Verrucomicrobiota bacterium | reverse complement strand
AATGGACGCTCAACTCCTGAAGCAACGACGGATCCTCACATTTTGGCAGCAGCGGCAGCTCGAACATTCACGGAATGAAACGAATCGAGAACGGAGAATCCATTTTTCTTTAATCTTTTTTTCACCCTATGGGTTAATGTCGGTTTCTTGAAACTGCTCTGGTACAAAGCGTGGCCGAGCTTTTCAGGGTTGTACCGACAAGCCGAATATTCGACGATGCTCCAAAATCAGATACCGATCCGTCATACTCGCGACATAGTCACAGACCGCACGATGCCAACCCTCCGCTTTCGCTCGTTTCCGCGCCCCGACTCCCACTTGACCGGGATGACTCACCAGATGGGAAAACACGTCGCTCAACATCCGAATCGCGCGATTATTCGGGCCCGCGACCACCGGATGGTAGTACAAGTTCTTGTAAAGGTATTTTCGCAGTTCCTGATTCCACTGTTTTCGCTCCGGACTGTACCGTACCAAAGGCCCTCGCTGCGCCCGGACGTCATCGACCGTCCGGATTCGGGCCTTGGCCACTAGCGTTTCGGTGGTGGTGACGACATCGGTTACTTGCCCGTCGATAATTTGTCGAATGGTGTAGTACCGCCGACTTTCATTGGGCAATCGACCAAACTGCCGGCGAACCTCCCTCGCCGCGTTCGCCCAAACCTCGACCTCCGTCAGTAATTTCGGCTCCTCCAACAAGCCCGAATCCAACCCGTCATCCAAGTCATGGCTGTAGTAGGTAATCTCGTCGGCTAAATTGGCAATTTGTGCCTCCAACGATGGCTGGTGACGGAGAAAACGGGGGGAATCCGCTGGGGCAGGAAAGTCCGCCTGATGTTTCGCCAATCCTTCACGGACCTCCCAACTCAAGTTGAGGCCAGTGAAGCAAGGGTATTTGCGCTCTAACAATTCTACCACGCGGAGCGACTGTCGATTGTGCTCAAACCCTCCGTGATCCTTCATTAGGCGATCCAACATATGCTCGCCCTTGTGGCCAAAGGGCGAGTGCCCCAAGTCGTGAGCCAGCGCAATCGTCTCCGCCAAGTCTTCATTCAGGCGCAAGGCGCGGGTGATGTTCCGGGCGATTGCGGCGACCTCCATCGTATGGGTTAGCCGGGTGCGAAGATGGTCCCCCGTACCATTGAGGAAGACTTGAGTCTTGTATTCGAGCCGACGGAAAGCCCGACTATGAATCACCCGATCCCGATCCCGCTGGAATTGCGTGCGCCACGTCGGGGGCGTTTCTGCGAAAGCGCGGCCCCGGGATTCGCCACTTCGTTGGGCATAGGGAGCGAGGAATTGGACCTCGCGGGCTTCAAGTTCAGCACGGGTGACCGGCATCGTATCTCAGTGAATGACGTCGGGGGCGATGGAAAATAAGTTATGCCCGGGCGCGGATCCTTTTGATCGCTCGCATTGTTGGTCCGCCGGTACCGATCCAAACGGGGAAGTTTTTAACCGAATCGCCGCGAAAGAACCCAAAGAACGCTCAAGGTTGAGATTGCCACTTTTTGCGTTCCGTGCATTCCTGTGCCCAAATTTGGTTTCCAACCGATGCAACGGGCTCGCAGACGCTTTTGGCTTCTCCCGCCCGAGCCGCTTTGCTGGATGGATGCCGGAACCGGTTCGCAGCCTCTATGTCCATGTGCCGTTTTGTGCTCACAAATGTGAGTACTGCGCGTTCTATTCCGCACCACCCTCCGGGGGCGTAATTGATCGCTACGTGGCCGCCGTCGTAATCGAACTCGAACTCGTCGCCTCAGATTGCCGACCTCACACGATTTTTTTCGGCGGCGGCACCCCTTCCCTGCTCTCGTTGAAACAATGGCAAACCATCCTCGCCGCGATGGACCGCCTACAACTTCTTGGCGCCGCGGAATTCAGCGTCGAATGCAATCCGGCAACCGTCTCTGCCGACAAAGCGAAGCTACTGCGAGAATACGGAGTGAATCGGATTTCGATGGGCGTGCAGTCGTTAGACGAAGCATTGCTGGACCGGCTCGGGCGGGTTCACAGTCGCGGAATGGTGTTCCGGAGTTACGAAACCCTGCGGAGCGCGGGGTTTGAGAATATCAACGTCGACCTCATGTTCGCTATTCCGGGCCAGACGCTCGAAGTTTGGGATCGCACTCTGGACGAGGCTCTCGCGCTCGGAACGGAGCATCTAAGCTGCTATGAGGTCATTTACGAAGAAGACACTCCACTCTATCAACAATTGGAAGCCGGAGAATTCGCCGTGGACGAGGAACGGGCATGCCAAATGTATGATCGCCTGCAACAGCGGGCGGCCGCGGCGGGGTTTGAGCAGTATGAAGTGGCCAATTGGGGACGCCCACGCATCACCGGTGCCGTCGGCCTTCCAAAAGTCTCCTTGGAAGGAATCCCGGGCTACGCTTGTCGTCATAACGTGGGGTATTGGCGGGGGCTCGATTCATTCGGGGTCGGGCCCAGCGCGAGCGAATATGTGGGCGGGCTTCGAGCCCGGAATTGGTCGAACACCGACCTGTGGATCACGCAATTGGAACGAGGTCGACGCGCCAAGGAATTTGCTGAAGCTTTGTCGCCACTCGCTCGCGCCGGTGAATTGGCCGCCTTCGGATTGCGCATGAACGCGGGCTGGCCGTTCACGGAATTCACCGCTCGAACCGGGTTCGATTTACGCGAAGAATGGCGCGAGGATTTAGACCAGCTAATTCGGCGCGGTTGGGGTGAAGAGACGAACTCACACTTTCGATTAACGCGCCAAGGTTTGCGATTTGCGGACGCGGCCGGGGCCTTCATCGTCCGCCCCGACGCAACGCCGAACAACTCGACCCGCACTCCATTCCCCGACGCCTCGGTAAGCGTCAACGCGTCAAAGGCCGACGCACGATCATCGTAGTTACGCACACATACCATCTCGGCCAGGCAAGTCGCCTCTCGGACTGGGTTGCTCACTTGCTTGTCCGCGACGGCGCCGGGGAAATTGCGAAATTTCAGTCGCTACGAAGACCTAGATCGAACTCCCACTGGAGCGGAATAATTAGGGGGTGTCATAACGATGCCGGCGAGCTAAGTCAAGTGGTGGCCGAGCCGACCGCACGAACCGATGGCACGCGTTCGATACCGTCTGCGCCGACACCCTGTAACGGCAACTCCAGCGTGAAGGTTGCTCCCTGCCCTAGCCCCGCGCTCCGCACGCGGAGCGAGCCACCCAATTCCCTCGCGGCCAATGCGCCACGATGCAGTCCGAACCCGTGCCCGTCCTTTTTCGTAGCAAAACCATGGGCGAAAATGCGGACCAAGTTTTCCAGCGAGATCCCCACCCCATTGTCAATCACCGCCATACGTACCCATCCTTCGCCAAGTTGGCGCCCTTCGAATGCTTGATTTGCCCCGCCAGACACGTCGAAGCCACGTTCACACTGTTAAGGCGCACTTTACCCCCATTTTTTCATCAAAAACCGCAACTTTGATTCGATCTGGAGCGGGTTTTATCGCTTTTTTCATTTTTCCAAAGTGTGGCCACCTATTTTTATTAAATAGTTCTTTACAGTGTTTTACATTAATGTTATTAAGTGGCCATAACATTGGACCCGCG
>JAYVTS010000473.1:0-5988 GCA_043788645.1 Verrucomicrobiota bacterium | reverse complement strand
CAGATTTGGAGTGGCCAAGTCCACAAATTTCCACTTCGTAGAAGTCCTTGAGCACTTGATGCCCACATTCAATGCCCATTCCCCAACGCAACGAATCCCAGATCATGATGCGCCCGATCATTTTTAAATAACAATCCTGTCATAATGTTTGCAGTGCAAAATCTCGACGCCCCGCCTTATTAACTCACGATAATACAATTTTACATTTTGTCAATATAAATATCAAGACATCATGTATGTAACTTTTACGAACTGTTTGTAATACCATCCCTGGACTACTATGATAAAACGCTGTTGATGTCAATATAAAAATACTGATATGATGTTTGTTCCTAACACCTTAGTGATGAACAACTCGTCAATATAAAATGACTGACAGGATGTAAGTAAACAATGTGCCATGTTTACAGTGTTGTGTTGTGTCAATATAAGAATCAAGTCAGTCTAATTTTAGTGTTGCGGCGCTAAATTGGGCGAACTCACGCTCAACTCTCCCCGGGAATTCCGCCAATGGGCCGCCCCGCAAAACTCGTTGACTAAAATCTGCCGTAGCGGCGGGCGGCGTTTCGGCGGCACGAAGACTCGCATGTGCCAATTCCAACAACTGTTCGGCTGGAACCTGATGTCAGGTTGGATTTCTCACGGCGTCACCCTATTGTAGTTCACAAGACGAAATTCAAGCTCGCATGAACACGATGGCCCCTTCCGAACTCCTCGCTCAGCTCAACTGGCGCTACGCCACAAAAAAATTTGATAGTCACCGCCAAATTCCCGCCGCCGAATGGGCTGCGTTGGAAGAAGCCTTGATCCTCTCCCCCTCCAGTTTTGGACTTCAACCCTGGAAATTCCTGGTGGTGACGAGCCCGAAAATGAAGGCCTCCTTGGTTCCCCATTCTTGGAACCAGACTCAGCCAAACGATTGCTCGCATTTCGTCGTCTTTGCAGTAAAGACTGGCCTCGACTCGGCCTATGTGGATCGCTTCCTGGACCGAACCGTCGCCGTGCGCGGCGGTGCCAAAGCATCCTTGGCTCCCTACCAAGGCATGATTCTGAGCAGCCTCGAGAAGGCTCGAAATGCCGGGTTTCTGGACGTCTGGCAAACCCATCAAGTGTACATTGCCTTGGGACAATTCATGGCCTCAGCCGCGGTGCTGGGAATTGACACTTGTCCAATGGAAGGCATCAACCCCGCTGAATATGACAAGACGTTGGGTCTGCTGGGTACAGGCTATAAAGCAGTCGTCGCCTGCGCCGCCGGCTATCGCGCCGCTGACGATAAGTATGCTACCCTCGCCAAGATCCGCTTCCCTGCCGCCGAGGTCGTTCAACACATTTAGCGTGCCCTTGGGTTTGGGTCCGGTGGTTTGCTTCACTTTGAAAACTTGTGTTGGTTCAGCTCGGGTTCGGAAACTGGCTCATGGGTGATTTCAACTGCGGTTATCAACTTTTTTCTTACTTCGGCATGACCCTGGAAGCTCTGCACTACGTTTAAAGCCTACCCAGCGGCAATCCGCCCTCCCAGGTTTAGTTCGGGTGCGGCTTGTCCTGCTCGGGTGAGCACGCTTTAGTTGTCGCCCCGTGAGCCTGTTACCTCCACCCACCGATGCGGAAAACGCGCTAGTCTTCCTCAGCGAATTTGACGTCGAGACGATTCGTCGCGGCGAATCCTATGTGCGTCAGGCGCGGGTATTGCGCGTCGAATGCATCGAGCCTGCCTTCCGATATCAAGCCCGAGTGCTCGGTGGCTCTTTATACGAGGTCAACCTCAGTTTTGGCTCGCGAAATAAGGGGTGGCACGGTCACTGTAGTTGCCCGATGGCTGGCGGTCGTTGCAAGCACGTTTACGCGACACTCCGGCACTTGCTCAATATCACCGGCACCAAACAAACCACGATCCCCGCTTCCAGTCTCCGCGGAGCACCTGAGCGGGCTGGAAACGCGAACATCCCGGGCACCTCACCTGCCAGTGGTCCACTAGACGCGACCACTCCGCCCTTGACCATCCTGCTTCGGAATGCGTTGGGACGGCCGCTCCTCGCGACAGAAGTTGGGTATCTGTATAAGGTGCGAAATATATACCACCGCTACCGCAGCTATCGGGGATTGGCCGCTTGGGACCTCAAACAGCTTAACATAGAGGTCGTCGGAATCGATTCCGGCCCGTTTCGACTTTGGGCGGATGAACCGGCGGATGAAGTCGAATTTTGGCTTTATCTTGCCGCGGGGGTACGTCGAGCCGGCGGTCGCGTGCCTGCGATGATGGAGCCCATTTCCGATACGTCCCTCATTGATGGAAGGCTCGCGGAATTGGAGCGTAAAGGTGAGGTCCAGAAATGGCAGGCCATGCTCGGGCAGTTGAACACCTCCAGTTGGACCGGGGTGATGGATCCGATCGTATCGGCGATACCGCTCGATCTCCGACTTCAGATCGATAGGAACGGGATCACTGTGGAGGCCAGTGAGCCGCCTCACAAGGTCTTCAAACCGTTGAATGATCGGAAACTCGAAAAATTCGCGGAACGTCTCGCCGCCGGAGAAGTGGTTCTCCTGGAGGCGGCCGCGGCGCTGTGGACACTCATTTCGCCACGAGTCAACCAGTATGCAGCCCTGCGCCCGCTGGGACTTCACGATCCGGGCAATCGCCAGTGGCTCGGCCGAATTCTCCGCCAGCCCGGGTTCGCTGATCGCATCATCAACGCCCACGGCGTACCCCTCATCCGCCCGGTTGAACTCCTCGCTTGGAGCCTGAATCCGGTCACGCCTCACTCACCGGATCGCCCTTCTCCCGGCGATTCGGACTATCAATTACGTCTCTCGCTCCCGGACGGCGCCACGCCCCAAAATTTCTACGCGGTCCTGGAAGGTCGTCCGTATCTTTACCTAACGGATACGGCTGTTTTCAGCGGCCCCAAGTGGCCCAACGGAGTCCTTCCCTTCGCCAGCCAACATCGGATACCGGATGCCGCCCTCGAATCCCCCGCCGGCCTTCAATTGCTAAACCGCCTGGGCGTTCCTTTACCCGAAAAACTCGCCGCCAAGGTTAAGACGGTCCCCTTAGAGATTTCGATTCATTGCGAACTCCTCCCCATCAATGTCACGAGCTCCACCGAGGACTGTGTAATCACCATCCACGCCAAGGCCAAGGATCATAGCATTCACGAACTCTTCGATGGCCGCCGTTGGGTAGACGCACACCATCAAAATCCGTGGTCCGTTCCTCAGGCCGCGGCGCTGAGCGCCACCGCCATCAAGGGTGGCGAAATTCTCATTCATGATCGGACCCTTCAGGATCAAGTCCCGGGTTGGATGGCACCCCTGGAAGCGAAAGCAGATGAGTTTGGTCGCCAACTTCGACTGCGAGTTAACAAGACGTTTCCTGAGAAATTCACGAGCTGGATCGCCGGTCTACCGCCCGAAGCAACGATCAATTTGTCCGGCGATCTGGCCTCCCTCGTTCGGGATCCGGTCTCGGGAAGCGTCCGCCTCGAAGCGACCGAGACCACGATTGATTGGTTTGATCTGAAAGTTGTGTTGGACGTCTCGGACACCTCCCTTTCCACCACCGAAATCCAACTCCTGCTCGCCGCCAAGGGCGGATTTGTTCGCTTTAAAGGCAAAGGTTGGCACCGACTTAAATTTAATCTCACCGAAGAAGACGATAGCCAACTCGCACGGCTCGGAGTGAGTCCGCATGAACTTTCTGATGAAACGCAACGGTTTCACGCGTTGCAACTGGCGGATGATGCGGCCCAACGCTTTTTACCTCCGGAACAGGCGCAAGCCGTCGTGCGGCGGGCTGCCGAACTCAAAACGCGCGTCACGCCCGAGATTCCAACCGGTGTTAAGGCCGAACTCCGCACGTATCAACGAGACGGATTCCATTTTCTTGCCTATCTCGCCACCAACAATTTTGGCGGAATTCTCGCCGACGACATGGGGCTGGGAAAAACGCTGCAAACGCTGACGTGGCTCAGTTGGTTGCGCAGTGAAGCGAGCGGCCATGCCCCTGGCCCGGCACTCGTGGTTTGTCCTAAATCCGTCATGGATAATTGGCGATCTGAGACGGAGCGCTTCACCCCCGATCTCCGAGTCCGAGTCTGGACGGCCGCCGAAGCGGCCTTGCTCCCAGAACGGGTTGGAGAAGCCGATATCCATGTCATTAACTACGCCCAACTTCGATTGATTGGTGATCGGCTCGCACGCATCGACTGGCTCGTCGTCATTCTGGACGAAGGCCAAAATATTAAGAATCCATCGTCTCAAACCGCGATCGTCGCCTGTGCGCTCAGGGCACGATTTCGACTCATTTTGTCGGGCACACCGATCGAAAACAAACTCCTGGACCTTTGGAGCTTGTTGACCTTTGCGATGCCCGGAGTGCTCGGTTCCCGGACCCGGTTCAATCAAATCTATGACGCCAAAAACGATCCCCTCGCCCGGCGGCGTCTCTCGGCCCGGGTACGCCCGTTTCTGTTGCGCCGGACTAAGTCCCAAGTGGCCAAGGAACTGCCCCCTCGCATTGAGGAAGATCTCCTCTGTGAACTCGAAGGTGACCAGGAAAAACTCTACCGCGCAGAGCTAAAACGCGCCCAACAAATCCTGCTCAAAATTGCGACCGACAAACAACTGGCGAAGGAACGTTTTCATCTGCTCACTTCGCTCCTCCGCTTGCGCCAAATCTGTTGTCATCCGGCGCTTTTGCTGGGCGACGAAGTGTTCAAGGAGGCCAACTTGACCAATTCCAACACGACCGAAACCAGCGAATTGAAACCGGGCAAAAAGAATCGTAATGAAATAATTAACAACGTCATCAGTGCGAATAGCGCCAAGTTGGATGCCTTGCTCGAAACGCTGGAACCGATCATGGAAGAAGGGGCAAAAGTGCTCGTTTTCTCCCAATTCCTCGGATTGATCGAGCTCTTGAAGCGGCCCTTGAAAGAGCGTGGTTGGCCCCTCTACGAACTCACCGGAGCCACCGAACACCGGGGCGAACTCGTCCAGAAATTCCAGGCCCATGAAGGTCCCGCGGTGTTTCTGATTTCCCTGAAAGCCGGGGGCGCCGGGCTCAATTTGACAGCGGCGACGTACGTCGTGTTGTTCGATCCCTGGTGGAACCCAGCCGTGGAAAATCAAGCGATCGATCGCACTCATCGGATTGGCCAGACCCAGCAAGTGGTTGCCTATCGGTTGTTAATGAAGAATACGATTGAGGAAAAGATTCGGGCACTGCAAAAGAGCAAAGGCGCCCTCGCGGAAGATGTATTGGGCGAGGAAAAGTTCTCCCAAAGCCTGACCCTCAATGACCTGCGGTATTTGCTCGCCGATTGAGTTCGGAGGGAAGGCTGCTATCAGTCCCATCCTCCTCCCGATTTCTCACACCCCAACCACGCGAGAGAGCAGCTGATTGAGTCGCTGCAACATCGCCTGCGGGTCTTCGAGTCGACCCGCCGCAAGCCGCGCCTGGTCGAAGAGCTGGTGCGCGACCAATTCCGCCAACGGCATATCCGTCGTGCGCAATTGATTGAGTTTGATGACGACGGGATGCTGCGCATTGAGTTCTAGATCCGGCGCCATCTCCAAGGCCGCGGCCCCGCCCCGCCCCATTTGCTTCAGAACCTTGCGCATGGAACCGGTCATCGAATGGTCGCTCTCAACCACCACGGCCGGGCTATCCACCAAACGTTGTGAGGTACGCACCTCATGAATTCCCTCTCCCAACGTCGCCTTCAGCCACCCGGACAATTCCTTTGCCGCCTCCTCACCGAGTGCGCCGTCGGGCTTCGCCTCCACGCTTAGCTCGGCTTTCTCCGCCGCGATGATCGCTTGACCATCGAAGTCACCGAGCCGATCCAGCACGAATTCATCCAGCGGATCCTCGACAAAAAGCACTTCGTATTTTTTTTCCCGAAACACTTCAAAATAGGGACTTGCTTCCGCAGCCACCCGGTCTCGGGCCAGGAGAAAATAAATCCCCTTTTGTCCTTCCGG
>JAYVTS010000472.1:0-2852 GCA_043788645.1 Verrucomicrobiota bacterium | reverse complement strand
TGTGAGTTAGGCTTTGGTCGCAGGGACGCGCTCCCTACGTCGCGCGTGGGTGCCGGGGCGGCACCCACTCCGGGGGAATTTCGGACTGGTCGGCGCCTTTGCTGACCGCCCGGCGCGACGGTGCCGGAATTAATGGGATAGGTGGTTTAATAAGCAGAATTATACTAACGTTACCGGCTATTTATTGTTCCTTTTCGTCTCTAACCGTAGCACCACTCCGCGTCGCGGGAGCGGCTTTTTCTTTTCCTCATGAGTGTCCTCAAGGACTCGGACGGTCGAGCGAGTCCATCATCACCCCCACAACCTGCGATCCAAGGATCGGCATTGAATCGCTTCAGACATATGGTCCGTCCCGATCTTTTCTGAACCCGCCAAATCCGCAATGGTTCGTGCGACCCGTAGCACTCGATCATAGGCCCGAGCAGATAAATTCAATTCCGACATCGCATGTTTCAATAGCTCCTCGGTCATTGCATCCAGCCGACAGAACTGTTTCATCTCCGGACTGCCCATCCGAGCATTGCAGGTAATACGGGGTTTGTGGGCGAATCGCGCCCGCTGTATCTCCCGCGCCGCCACCACTCGCGCCCGGACCTTGGCCGAGGATTCTCCCATTCGAGCGTCCCGCATCTCGGCAAATTTTACCGGTGGCACTTCCACGTGCAGATCGATCCGATCCAGCAACGGTCCCGAAATGCGGCCCAAATAGTTCTGAATCTCCCGGGGTGAACTGTGGGATTCCGCCGGCATTTTTCCGTCCGGAGTCGGATTCATCGCCGCTACCAACATGAATTGCGCCGGATAGGTAACGGTCCCAGCCGCCCGGCTTATGGTCACTTTACCGTCTTCCAGCGGTTGTCGCATGGTCTCCAACACGGTTCGTTTGAATTCGGGCAACTCGTCCAAAAATAAAACTCCATGGTGCGCGAGGGAAATTTCGCCGGGCGTTGGATTGGCATTTCCGCCGAGGAGCCCCGCATCCGATGCGGTATGGTGCGGCGAACGAAAAGGGCGCCGAGTAATCAATGCCTGCCGGGGTTGTAACAGCCCCACGATACTATGAATCTGCGTGGTTTCGAGAGCCTCCGCGAGCGTCAACGGGGGCAGGATTGTACCCAGTCGCTTGGCGAGCATGCTTTTGCCCGTACCCGGGACGCCAATCAATAACACGTTATGTCCGCCGCTGGCGGCAATCTCGAGCGCACGCTTCACGGATTCCTGACCTTTGACATCTTGGAAATCGAGTTCTTCGTCTAACGGAGCCGCAAAGAGTGCCGCCGTATCCACCTGCATCGGTGCCAATTGTATCAGCCCTTCGAGGTACGCAGCCGCTTGGCGTAGATCGAGAATCGGAATAACCTCTAATCCGTCCACGACGCCCGCCTCGGCCGCATTATCGACGGGTACCAGCAAGGCGCGTTTGCCCTCTAATTTGGCCCTCAACGCAATGGGCAAAACACCCTTCACGGGCCGGACCGCGCCCGTTAACGCGAGTTCGCCCACCACCATCACCTCGGACAACATCTGTGACTCGATTTGTTCCGAAGCTGCCAAAATTCCCAACGCAATAGGCAAATCAAACCCCGGTCCCTCTTTCCGTATATCGGCCGGGGCCAGGTTAATGGTCGTTCGCCCGAGTGGAAACCGGAATCCGCTATTGGACATCGCCGTCGTCACCCGATCGCGTGACTCCTTCACCGCTGCATCGGGGAGGCCCACCAGACTAAGAAAGGTCTGTCCGAACCCAACATCGACCTCGACTTCGATGGGATAGGCTTCAATGCCTTGAACGGCCGCACTGTGGATTTGGGCGAGCACTCGTGAGAGCAGTGTTAGACGGCAGTAATGCGCCGCCGCTGAGAGAGCGGGTCAGGGAGGAGATTCAAACGGGATCGTGGAGTCGAGAACCAATCCCGCCGTCAAGTCCGATGACCGAGCCGGTTAAAAATTGGCCAGCTTCGGAAGCCAGAAATAAGGCCAGCCGGGCGACTTCTTCGGGTTGGCCGATTCTGCCGACGGGATGAAACGAATCCAGATCGCGCCGAGCAGACTTATGTTTGGTGGCAAATCCTGCTTCCATCATCGGCGTAGAAATTGCCGCCGGATTAATGGCATTCACTCGGACGCGGGCACCCAAATCAACGGCCATTGCCCGAGTCATTCCCACGAGGGCCGCCTTGCTGGTGGCGTACACGACAAATTCGGGCTTGGTCAATCGCTCGTGAATACTGGCGATATTCACCACCGCCCCGTGCGCCTGCTCCAAATCCGGTAAAAAGGTCTGCGCCATAAAAAATGGGGCGATGAGATTCACGGCCAAGGTGAGATCCCAGTCTAGAGCGGTCGCGGCATCGGTTTTATTCAACCGTTGGATTGCCGCATTATTGATCAAGGCCGACAGGGGTGCTCCGGCCGCTTTGACTTTGGCCCGCACTTTCCGAGCAAAGGTCGTCCGCACGTCCGGCGAGTTTTTGAAGCGGACGAGATCGAGCGGTAAAAAGACCTCAGCGGGACCGCTCGGACCGTCACCTGGAACGATGTCGGTGCCGATGACGAGCCAGCCCGCCGCGTGAAATTCGCGGCACAAGGCGTGACCGATGCCGCCAGCGACACCGGTGATCAGGACAGAACGAGTCAATGCTTTCACAACCACGGAGTGAGCCGGAGAGTCCTCGGAGCGCAAGTCCGACTACTCTCTCGTCACCACTCCGTACGCAGCTCTCGCCCATGTGTTACGAAGAATCGGGCAGTTTTGCGAGCGGGATTGCCCCGGACCGGCGACCGCTTAGTTTGCTGACAGTTTAGAATCATTTTGAAAGCCCTACTTGATACCGCGAATCGTAAAATCCAAC
>JAYVTS010000471.1:0-2387 GCA_043788645.1 Verrucomicrobiota bacterium | reverse complement strand
ACCATCCGTATGCCCGGTGCCTTCCACCAGGCCACTCACCTTCATCCACACGTTGGGATAGCGTGCCACCGCCCTGATTCCCCGCTGCCAATTCGGATCCGGCGCCCGCCCATCGATACGAACATTGGCGCAATGATTGATCACGAGTCGAAGCGTCGGGATCCGGTCGGCTAACTGGGCCACGAGGTCCAATTGATTGAGCCCGACCAACACGTCCGCGGTCAATTGACGTTCCGCGAGCAGTCGACAGTCGCGCAGAAATCCGGCATCTTCCACTCTCGGAGGCCCGTCCCAGGTACCCAATCGAATTCCCCGGAAGCGGCGATCGGCGGCGTCTTTCCTTAGCTGTTCCTCAAAACCGGGCCGTCCAGGTTTCAGATGACCGACGAGGCCGCACAGAAATGGATACCGGGTCGCTTGATTCAAAATCCAGCGATTGTCCGCTTCCAAGGTACTGGCTTCAACCACCAACGTCCGACGAATTCCCAAGGGACGGGCCAGAGCCTCAAATTCAGGCGGCAATACCGGTCGATAGAGAATTGAATCGTTCGCCGTCGGCCAAGGGACTCCGCCCGGTCGAGTGGGGTCGTAAAAATGGGTATGAGTGTCCAGAATCCCCTCCGATCCAGACTGGTGGGACGCGACCTCACACCCCACGAATCCCAACACGGCCGCCGGTACGGTGCTGGCCAAGAACTTTCGACGGGAATACATGCGTCGAGCCTGACTGCAAAATGCGGCCGGGTGAAGCGCGAACTGCTCGAACTACGGATTTGAGCCGGCCGTCACTCGAACCCGGTAGGAACCTTCGCCGATCGGCGGCACCGGATCCGCCAGTTCCAGCCGAGAACCCGTACCGGATACTCCAACTGATGGCGGAGCAGCTCGTCTTAGGCTGGGCAGTCGAAAACTAGGTCTTCCCACTTCGTCGTCGTCTAGTTTCACTGCGGTGCGTAGCCGGTTCAGCACAGCCCGACGGCTTTTCGGTAGGTGGTTTGTTCAGACTGTCACGGCCGGAGGTTTTCCCGAGCCTCAAATTGCCAATCATAACATCTTCGCGCCAGAAAATGTCACGAGAGTTTACACATTCAACGGTCAGTCAAAAATTTGACGCAGTACATTGATTGTAAGTAGGTTGCGACTAAAAAATCTAGTCGGTCAACATGTTTGAGCTATTTTTGTGTCGGAATCTTTTACAGATCCTCAGTTTGAAATTTTTCCAATGTAGAGGTAAAATTTTTATTTTATTTTTTAGTGGGGTGGTTATCAGCACGATAACGCATAAAAGTGGAAAGGCGAAATACTTGCGGCACGCGAAGTGCTTCCAAAAAGGCTTGTAGCAAATTGTCCCAATATGAATTTCATTAAAAATGTTTGTGTTGGTGAGCCGAAGAGAGCGGCAAATTGCTGCGAAGCGTTAAAAACCAGTTCGTTTAACTAAGTAAAGTATCTTACATTGTCATGAAACAACTTAAACCATTAGCCTTTAGAGGCTTAGTTCTTGGCTGTCTCGTCGTTAGCGGCGGGGCTAGCGCGCTCGGGTCAGCTATTTGGGGGAACAGTGCCAGCGGTGGGAATGTTAACCTGGAAGCGTTTGACTCGACGACGGGTCTCCTCATCCCCGGACAGCAGTTTCTCGTCCCCAATCTTACAGCGCGTGGGGACAACGGTCGTGGCGTTGCGCTGCTCGGCAACACCATCTACTACACGACGGCCAACTCCGGCAACATCTACGTTACCGACGCCGTTT
The DNA here is from genome assembly GCA_043788645.1 of Verrucomicrobiota bacterium. Lineage (GTDB taxonomy): Bacteria > Verrucomicrobiota > Verrucomicrobiia > Limisphaerales > UBA9464 > CANIZL01. The sequence continues at coordinate 637 of JAYVTS010000471.1, read as the reverse complement.
CTCATGCCGACCTCGGCATCCTCGTGAATACGGGTTTTAGAGGGATTGCCAACGTCGCGACCGATGGAATATCCATCTACGCGTCCGACTATCAAACGTCGAGCGGGGTCGTGAACAAATACAACACCAGCGGTGCTTTGGTAGGCACCGTCAATGTCGGAACCGGGTTTGGACGAGATGGCTTTGAAGTTCAAAACAATCCGTTGCTCAATGGTGGAGCCACAACCTTCATCTCGAATCGGGGCGATCTGTCGAGTCCGTACGATGTTTACAAGAGCGATGGCACGTTGCTCGTCTCGGCATTCATTGACCCATCATTGAATGGTTTTGGCAACGCTCAGACCGGGATTGCCTACGATGGCAACCACTATTTTGTTTCCCAAATTTTCAACAACGCACTTTTGGAATATACCGGAGCCGGGGGGTTTATTCGTAAAATTGATTTGTCGGGGACCCTGAATCCGTTTACCGGGCAGCGTTTTTTCGAGGATCTCTCCGCCGTGGGAAATACGATCACAAACCATGTGCCGGACGCGGGTGGTTCTTTGGCATTGCTTGGCCTCGGCTTGATCGGATTGGTCGCCATGCGGCAGGTCCTCGCCCGCAAGGCGTAAGTTCGGAACGAGGCTCAAAGCCT
>JAYVTS010000470.1:0-14452 GCA_043788645.1 Verrucomicrobiota bacterium | reverse complement strand
CGAAGCGATTCCGAGCCGGACTGTATGAGTACATACTGTCCGGCTCGGAACGCGAGGCCAACGCCGCCAGACGGGCTCGCAGCAAGTCGTAGCAGAAAGAGTATGAAATATCCGGGCTAGCGCGGTGGTAGACCACGCTGTGCCCAGATCAACCGAAGTGAGTGCCCGAGCAGAACGAGAGATGCGAGCGCTTACAGGCGAACCTGCTGGGCGTGCGTCCAGGTCACGAGTTCTGAGGCTGGGAGGGAGAGACCCGCTTGGTGCCGCGCTATTTCCGCCTTACTTAACTTCCGTGACGTTCGCGGAAGCACTCGCTTATCTTCAGTCGCTCCAGCAATTCGGATTTCAACCGGGATTGGAAACGACGCGTCGTTTAGCGTCCCGGGTGGGTAATCCGCACGAACACCTTCAATTCATCCACGTCGCGGGGACCAACGGAAAAGGGTCGGTATGCGCTTTTTTGGAAAGTGTCTATCGGACGAGTGGACGACGAATGGGCTTCTATACGTCACCGCATCTGGTTCACTTTGGTGAACGGATCCAAGTGGATCGAGTGCCCATTCCAGAACTTGATCTCGCCCGACTCACGACCCTCCTCTACGCCGCCGTGCAGGCCGCGAACGCGGATCTGCTTGAGGTGGCTCCGGGCGCTCCGATTCAGACTGCCGGCGGGAGACAGGGCGGGTCGAATTCGGCGGGTCCGCATTCATCCGTGAGCAGTTTGGGTCCCCTGGAAACTGTCCTGCCGATTCGTGATGATACGGAGCGCCGGGCAGTCTTGACCCCCACCTTGTTCGAGTTCTCCACGGTGTTGGCGTTGCTGTGGTTTCTGGAGCAGAAGGTGCAGTTGGTGATTTGGGAAACCGGTCTGGGTGGGCGCTGGGATGCCACCAATATCGTAACCCCATTGGCGAGTGTGATTACCAACATTGCCCTGGATCACCAATTGGTGCTCGGTGCAAATACGGTTGCGATCGCCGGGGAAAAAGCTGGGATTATTAAACCAGGCGTGCCCGTCCTGACGGCGACCGACGATGTCGATGCCCGGGCGGTAATTGAAGGTCGCGCTCGGGAACTCGATGCGCCGTATTTCGTAATAGGCCCCGCGGCGGTGGCGGACTGTCGGTTCGAGCTAGGCTTGCTCGGCGCACATCAGCGGGTCAATGCCGCTTTGGCCACCGCTACCGTGCGATTGCTACGGACGCTCTTACCCGTCCGGGACGATCAATTGGCCCAGGGGTTAGCGAACGTTCGTTGGTCGGGCCGATTGCAACGAATCCAGCGCGGGTCCCAAACGCTGTTGCTGGATGGCGCACATAATTTGGCGGGAATGACCGCATTACGGGCCGCTCTGACGGAGTATTTTCCGGATCGTCGTCCGACCCTGGTGCTCGGCATGTTGGGCGATAAGGACTGGCGCGAGATGGTTCAACGATTGGTGCCGCTCGCCGGCCGGATGGTTACAGCGCCCGTGCGGAGTGCGAGGACGGTCACCGCGTCTGACCTTCGAGCGGCGTGCTTAGAAGGGGGGGCGACTCCGCCGGTGGAAGCGGCAGAATCATTGGGCGCCGCATTGAAAGCGTGTGAGAAAGATCCGTTCGTCGTGGTGAGTGGCTCGCTCTATTTTATCGGCGAAGCGCTGGAATTGCTGGGTGTCGAAATGACGTCCACCCAGCTGGATCAGCGACTCAATGATTGGTCGGCGCCGGCGCCGGCGGGGGCGGCCGGGCGGATTGCCACCGTTCGCGAAGGGTCAGCAGTGCCGGAAGCGCGGTGAGACCCGCGATCATACAGGTGGTGGTACCAACGGCCATCACCCAGCCGAGGCTCCGAATCCCACGGTGATCCGCAATCACCAAGCAACCGAATCCGACAATAGTCGTGAGTCCGGATACAAACACGGCTTTACCGGTACTTTTCGCCAAGATCGACGGGTTTTTTTCTTCGGCGAAACGGTTCAGAATGTGGATTCCGTTGGTGACTCCGATGCCGATCACGAGGGGTAAGGTCATAATATTGGCGAGGTTAAATGACATATTGCACCAGCCCATCGCACCCACCATCCACAACGCGCCTAACGCCACCGGAAGGAGTGAGAGACCGACTTGGAACAGGGATCGGAAGTGAAGAAATACCAGGAAGGTGATGGCTGCGAGCGCGTACCACGCCGCCCGGACATAGGAATCCTTGAGCAAGGTCTCATACTCGTAGAGTTGGACCGGTGTGCCGGTGACCTTGGGGGCCACTTGGCGGAGGTCATTGACAAACCGTTCCTGGGCGGCTCGTTCCCAAACATCTTCGCGGGGATAGACCTGCAACAGATGCTTGCCCGTGACGCCGACAAACCGATTGCGTAGGGCACTGGGCAGATCGGCTACGCGGAGGGGACTGGTGTCGTCTTGTTCCTGGAGTGCGACGATTGTTTCCCTGAGGTCAGCGAGAAAGGCGCGTTGAAAACTACCGAGCTTCTCAGCGTTGGCCACCACGTCGCCCGCGAACATCGCACTCCGCAACTCCACGACACTCGAACGGAGCGCCAGTAAATTGGTCAATAACAAGGGATCCGGTCGAGCTTCCTCCGCGTGAGTGGGGTCGCTGGGAATTGATGCGGTTGAGCTCGGTGGATTGGTCAGAGCCCGCTGAACGTCCACGGCGGCCAACCACATAAAAGAACTGAGGGCGTTGAATCGCACGCCGAGGTCGACGAGATCCACCGGGGCGAGATCGACCGTGGCGAATTTGAGCGGGGCAAGTTCGCGTTTCAGGTCGCGAATGAGTTCAAGTTTTCGCTCTTGGTTTTCGACGAGAAAACGCGCCATCGAATCCGTCGATTTTACCGAAGGTAAGTTGGTAATGAGCGTTTCCAGGCGGGCCGCCTCCTCCAACGTATCGCAAACCACGGCGGCATAGAGAACCGATTTTTCTGCGCTCTCGATCAGTTTATGCTCGAAGATGACGGATGGCAGGCTCTCGCTCTGCATGTGGAGCAGGTTGTAATCGAACTTCATCCCGGGCAGGACCAGGATCGCCAACCCGCACAGAGCGGCGCTGATTCCTAATACCGTCCACGGCCGGTCGAGCCACAGCCGTTCCAGTCGGGCGCGGGCGTCGGGCGTCGCCGGGAGAATCGAAAATGAAGGGGCCGCTTGCTCCATCCCGGCGCCGACTAGATGTCGGGGTCGGCGCAAGAGCCAGATGGGTAGGAGGGTGATCATGGGCACGAGGCACAGCAACAAGGCGCCTCCCATGATGAGGCCCATTTCGCGGATACCCCGAAAATCCGTGAAAGCCATGGCGAAAAACGCCCCCGCGGTCGTGAAACAGCCGGTGAAAATCCCTTGCCCAGTAAATACGACGGCAGTGCGGACGGCGTCCTCCGGGGTGGAGCCGAGGCTCATTTCCTCTTCAAAACGAGTCACTAGATGCACCCCGAAATCAATGGCGAGCCCAATTAACATCGGTACGAAAGTCACGGTTAAGATATTCAGATGGCCGACGACCAAGGTGGTATATCCCATCGTATAGGCGATACCGATCACGAGGCAGGTAATGGCCTTGAAGGGGCGGGAGAGGGAATGATAGCCGACTACGAAGATGAGCGCGACGAGGGCCAACGACCAGATCGTGGCCGCGGTGGAATCCTTCGTGGATTGAACCATTTCGTCGTAGTCGAGGACTTGTTCGCCCGTGGTGCCGATATTGACGCCGGGCACCTCCCGACTGACCTCGGTGACCAAGACGCGGAAGCGTTGGATGGCGGCGGCATTGACTTCGTCTTGGCGCATGAATCGCAATAATTCGAGGGCTTTGGGCGATGTGTCTGCGGGTTGGCCCAAAAGCCGTTCGAGCCACGAGGGCGTGGTATCGGCCGCGGTGACGACGACGACCCTCGGTTTGGTGGATACCAGATAAATGCGGCCGTCGGCAAAGGTGATATATTTCTCTCGTTCGGCTTCTGCCCCGCCACCGAACAGAACCTCGACGCCGGGGGAAGGGGGCGAACCGGGACGAGCCAAGCACTCGCGGGCGAGGCGAAGGAGGCGATCTAGGGCTGGGAGTGCTTGCAGGAACTGGGTTTCTTTTGCGGCATCCCGTTGGCGGCCGGTGGCCTTAATGAGCGAGTTCACTTGCCGGAAAAGTGCCGCCAGATTCGTGGCCCCGGTGAATTGCTCCATGAAGGGCTTGTAGGTGGCCAGCGCCGTGCTGAACTCAACGAGATTGGTCTGTGGAAAAAAAAGGAGCGCCTTGGGCCCCATGAGCCGGAGATCCCCTTTGAAGAAAACATCGGTGAACAGGTTGGTGGGATTCGCGCGACTGGATTCAGCCTCAAGCCGTGCGCCTAGGCGTTCGGCAAATTGGCGATTTTTTTCGTGATCTTCGCTTTCAATCACGCCCACGAGATCGTCCTGGCCCGGGAACTCGCGTTTTAGCGCGAGAAAGTTTCTGTGGCTGGGCTTGTCCTCGCCCACCAACGCGTTGCGATCCATGTCGAACTGCAGGCGGGTTACCGCCAGCAGCGTCATCGCGGTCAATAAGCCCAATTGCGGCAAGACGAACCACGCGGGATGCCCGATCAAGGCCTCAGCGAGGTGCGACAACAAACGGACGGGAAGGGAACGACGTTCCGAACTCATGAATCAGCCGTAGAATGGTGGCCGTGGGGCTGAGTGCCAATTGCCAATCGTTGATCAATTCTCAAGGCCAACGCGCCGACTGGCGCGGGGCCGTCCCGTCTGAAAGGTTATGCCCCAAAGAAATTCGCCGAAATGCGCACCCCTGTTGTCTACAAGGTTCTGGAGATTCTGACAGGAATCCTCTTGCTCAGCCTAACGCTGTTTTTGGCTTGGGCATTCGGAGTCAATGGATTGCCGTGGGCGCTCTGGACCGTGCGTGGACTCGGTTGGGCGCTCGCGGCGCTGCTGCTGTGCAAATGGGTCGTCCGTTGGAGACTAGATTTTGCCCCCCCCCAACACGGAAGTGAGGGCCGAAGCTGGCCCGTCTTCGTCTTGGCCGGGCTGACCGTCGTGATCCTGGCGTGGGTGCTCGTGAGTGGGCTGAACGCTCGGGCGGATGCGACCTTTGGCCTGAACTCGCAAGATTTGGGGTTTACGGTTCTGCATTATCGCGATCATTTCATCGAGTGGCTGCCCCACAGCTACGATCTGACCGCGACCCGGAATGCGTTTTGGACCTACACCGGGTTAGCCGGAGCGTTTTGGTCCGCACGCGACTGGTTTCGTGGCTTCTCTCGACGCGAACGCCGTTTAGAGGGTCAACCGTTGCCTGGGGTGCTGCCGGATCGGATTCGCCTTTGGTTGTGGGTTTGGATCCTGAGCACGTTGGTGATGGGGGTGACCGGTGTCTTGCAAAAATTAGATGGCACTCGCAACCTCTTGTGGATTTTGCCCTGGGGTAAACACACCCTTTTGGAGATGCCTTTCGGCCCCTACATGTATCGGGCCAATGCCGCCCAATATTTTAATCTGGTTTGGCCTGCCGCCTTGGGTTTCTGGTGGCTCCTGAGGCAAAACGCCCTCGCCCGAAATCCCCTCGCACCGCTGGGAAGCGACGCTAGCGTGGTGCTCCTCCCCATTACCGGAATTCTCGCGGCGTGTCCAGCCATTACCTTGACCCGCGGCGGCACGGTCATTTCTGGTCTCTTGCTCTTCGCCTCCGCCCTGGTTTTCCTGGGCGGGCGCACGGGAATTCGGCGTGGAGCGCGGTGGTCGTTGGCCGGCGTGTTTTCCGGCGCGTTGCTGTTGATTTTGGTCGTTGCTGGTTCGGACTTAGCCGGACGTTTTGCGCGGGATGATTACCGCACGTTGGATGGGCGAACCCCCATCCTCAAAGCGGGCTTGAAAATGGCGTCCGATTTTGGCTGGTTAGGGTCAGGTCCAGAATCGGTCCCAGCAATCTACCACCTCTACCGCGAAACTGCCAAAGATACGGATTTCAGCGAGGGCTACCTGCACAATGATTGGCTCGAAACGGTCGTCACTTTCGGGCGAGGCGGGGCGCTTCTCGTGGTACTAGCGTTGGCGATGGTTCCAACGATCTGGTTCCTCGGTCGTGGCCAACCCGTGTCCGCGGTTTTTGGGGTGCAAATCGCCTTGGGGCTCGTAGGAATGCTCCTCCACGCGGCGGTCGATTTTCCCTTTCAGGTTGTCGCGTTGCTGGGATCTTGGCTATTGCTCGCGGCTTTGTTCACGAGTATCGCACCGTTGCGTCGCAGCAACTAAGGAGGCGTCAATAAATTAACTTCACAGCTCCTGGACGATCCCCTCAGTGGTACGAGCGAGTGGTGTGGCCAGCTTGGCGGGCGACCATTTCATCGTAAATCCAGCGATAGGTCTTTTCCATCCCGTCGCGGAGCCGAGTGGATGGTTCCCAACCGAAGGTTTTTTGAATCAGGCTGTTGTCGGAATTGCGCCCGTTCACACCTTTAGGCGCTTTCAGATTGTAAGTTCGTGCCAGCTTCACCCCTGCGATTTCCTCGACGATATCGACCAATTGGTTAATGGAAACCAGCTCGCTGCTTCCGATATTAATGGGTTCTACAAAGTCACTGTGGGTCAGCATTTGAGTGCCTTTGAGACAGTCGTCAATGTACATGAAGGAGCGTGTTTGGTGGCCGTCTCCCCAAATCTCTAGCTCAGGTCGTCCGCTGAGTTTCGCGGCAATGACCTTGCGACAAGTTGCCGCCGGCGCTTTCTCGCGGCCGCCGTCATAAGTTCCAAACGGTCCGTAAACATTGTGGTAGCGGGCAATTCGGGTGGTGATCCCAAAATCCTCACGATAATGCCGACACATCCGTTCGCTGAAGAGTTTTTCCCAGCCGTAACCATCTTCCGGGAGGGCAGGGTAGGCATCGGCCTCTTTCAAGGCAGTCACCGCGGTCTCCTTTTGCTTGTCGCCATTGTAAACACAAGCACTTGAAGCATAAAAAAAACGTTGAATTCCTAAGTCCTTCGCGGCCATCAACAAGTGGGTGTTGATCAGCACCGACAACATGCACAAAGCTTTGTTGTTCTCGATAAAACCCATCCCACCCATGTCTGCCGCCAGGTTAAAGACTGTGTGCGCCCCCTGAAGGGCAGCGTAGCAGTTGGATTTTTGATCGAGGTCGAGCACCCAATTTTCAACATCAGGAAATCGCTGATACCACGCGGTCTGCGGCTTCTTGTCGACGGAGCGAATGCGGGAGTAGCCTTGACGGCGAAGGTCAGCCACCAGATGGCCGCCAATGAATCCGCCGCCGCCACCAACAACTATCAAATCGTTCTTCATGTCCTATCGAGAGTGAATATTCGGAGAGTTCGTAGCGAGAATTGGGCAGCTTAGCCAAAGTAAAAATCCGGGGAGAGTTGGGGTGGTTCAGTGGAAACCACCACAGCGATGATTTTGAACGTGCGTCGAGAACGATTCCGCTTAGCTTTCCGGTCGCTACGTCGGGTCGGATTGAGGTCGGATTATGAGAAATTCTCTAGAGACACGTCTCGGGTTGTTTTTTGCTTTGGTCGTTTTGGCGGGCTTTACCCTCGTCGAACTATCCGGCGGCGGTGCTTGGTGGGATCGAGGAATCGAAGTGCGCGCTCGTTTCAAAACGGTCAGCGATCTCAAAGTAGGTGACCCGGTGCGAATGGCCGGGGTGGCGGTCGGGCATGTCTCGGAAATTCGATTCGTCGGGCAAGCCGTGGAGGTGGTCCTCAGGATGAAACCGAGCGCGGTTTTGCGTGCAGATAGTACTGCTCAAATCCGATTTACCGGTTTGATGGGGCAGAATTTTGTAGCGGTGGATTTTGGGACCCCGACTGCTTTACCGTTCGTTGCTGGGGCGGTGTTACGGACTCAAGAGCAACCTGATTTGGCCCAGATTTTCGAGAAATTTAATGGGGTTGCGGACGGGGTTGAAAGCCTGACCAAGAGTTTGAACGGCGATCAGTTACGTCGGTTGTTCGGGCCGATGACGGATCTTTTCAAAACCAATCGAGCGCATATCAACGGTTTAATGGCAAATTTCACCCTGCTTTCGGCGCGGTTGGTGGCGGGGCAGGGCACGCTCGGTTTACTGCTCCAGGACGATGCGCTTTATTGGACTGGGATTGGCGCGTTGACAAACGTGGACGGCTTAACCGTGGATGCCCATGGGTTGTTGGGGCGAGCGGGCGGTGTTCTGGATCAGTCAGCGGATTTGGTTCGAGAGACACGAAGCCTGGTCAGCGGCGTCGAACGGGGTGAGGGGTCCCTGGGGAAACTTGTGAAAGACGATACTTTTGCGAAAGAATCGACATTGGCGGGGACGAATTTGCGGGAGGTTCTCGAAAAATCAAACGTTGGCCAAGGCACCGTGGCGAAGGTGGTGAATGATGATTGGCTTTTAAGGAACGTGACTCGAACGTTGCATCAGGTAAACAAAGTCACCAAGAGTTTGGAAGACGTCGGCACCCTCGGCGTCGCCGGATCTGCGGCACAAATGCTCTTGCGACCTGCGGCCGTCGCTAAACCCCGCTGAAGGGCTTGCTGATGGGATCGTCGGTCGGAATCACGAAAACGGTGTCGTTGCTCGCGCTGGGCTTCCTCTTTTTTTCCAGACACGCCGTTGGTGCGGCGCCCAGTTCGAATTCAATGAAGCAGGGAGCGGCTTTGGCTCATCAGTATTGCGCGGTCTGCCACCTATTTCCCGAGCCCGATCTGCTCGACAAAAAAACTTGGGCCAATCATACATTTCGCAAAATGGCTCCGTTTCTAGGTGTCAGCAAAATCCGAACCGAAGGTCGACCAGATGGTCGGCGACTCGATGAATCTCATTTGTTTCCACCGACACCGCTCTTGAGCGAGGCGGAGTGGCATGTTCTTCGAGAATATTATATCAATTCCGCGCCCTCGAATGCCATCCCACAAGCTGCGCGTCCCATCATCGTTCCTCGGTTGGATCAATTCATTGAGGAAAAACTGACTATTTCAGGTACCTTGCCACTGACCACCCTGGTTCATATCGATGCTTCGGCACATGAGGTTGTGCTTGGAGATATGGGAATAGCCGGGTTCGTGACGTTCCGGGCGGATGGTTCTGAAAAGATGCGGACCGTGCTCGATGGCGCGCCGGTTGGACTAGTGCAATTCGGCGATCAACGACTCGCCACCCTCATCGGTCACGTGTTTCCGTCCGACGTTGCTGACGGGAAAGTGGTGGTGGTGCCGATGGGGCAGGATCGGGTCCAACCCGGACTACTTCTTTCCGGGTTGGAACGACCCACTCAAAGTGTGGTTGCCGATCTGAATGGCGATGGGAGGTTGGATCTGTTGGTGTGTTCGTTTGGCAATTATTTAGGACGACTCTCTTGGTTCGAGCAAAAGGCTGACGGAAAATTTGAACCGCATCTTTTATTGGAGTCGCCGGGTGCGATTCGAGCGGAGGTCCGGGATTTGGACGGTGATGGCAAGCCGGAGATTGTCGTATTGATGGCGCAGGGGCGAGAGGGGCTATTTCTTTTTACAAATCAAGGCCAGGGCGAATTTTTGCTCCGTCCGTTGCTGCAGTTCCAACCGGCCTATGGGGCCACCTATTTTGAATTTGCGGATATGAACAACGACGGCCTGCCGGACGTCGTGATGACCAACGGTGATAACGGTGAATATCCCTCGCCGTTTAAGCGGTATCACGGAGTGCGGATTTTTTTGAACGACGGAAAATTGGGTTTCACCGAAGCGTATTTTTTTCCAATGAACGGGGCGTTCAAAGTGGTGGCGAGAGATTTCGATGGGGACGGCGACCTAGATTTGGCGGCGATCTCCTTTTTTCCGGACTATGGGCGGAGCCCGGAAGAGAGCTTTGTGTATCTGGAAAACCTGAGTGGGTTGCGATTTGCGCCGCGGTCGTTTCCGGGGGCGACCGCTGGGCGATGGCTGACGATGGATGCAGGGGATCTAGATGGAGACGGTGATACGGATTTGGTGCTCGGGGCGTTTTCGCAAGGGCCGCCTGGAATTGAAATTCCTCTAGGTTTGCAGGCTTCCTGGCAGACGAATGGGGTCAATGGTCTGATCCTTCGCAATACCCGTGTGCGGTCAAAGCCGTAACTCGATTCTCCCCGCAAACGAAGAGAACCGCGGATGAACGCAGATGGACGCGGATAGGAAAAACCCAAAAATTTCCCCACCCGCGTGCATCCGTGTTCATCCGCGGTTCTTGGGACCGCAGAAACGTCCACCTATTTCAGCGGGTTGTATTGACACAGCGCACCCGTCGTTTTCTGGTTCCCTCTCCTCGGGGGAGAGGGCTGGGTGAGTGCGGTCCCCGCAAACGAAGGGAACCGCGGATGAACGCAGATGAACGCGGATAAGAAAAACCCAAAAATTTCCCCATCCGCGTGCATCCGTGTTCATCCGCGGTTCTGGGGACCGCAGAAACGTCCACCTATTACAGCGGGTTGTATTGACACAGCGCATCTTACGATTGCTATTTGCGCCGACAAACAGTCGGTAATTTGATCAATGGCGGAACTTTGACCTCAACGACCTATAGCGATGACTACGCCCCGCGCTTGGCGTCCGTGAACGACGGCACCTATTCGGCCAATTATGCGTACATTCCGAACTCCTCGTTCGTTGACACGGACGCCTTCATGCAAGGCGCAACACCCGAGATCACCGTTCCGGCTCTGGCCCTCGGTGAGGATCCGAAGCTCGCCCTTCAGGTTTTCCGGCATGATCTCCAATCCTTCCGGAACTAGGTCAAATTCCGTCGCAAATTCATCCTCGCCGAGTTGGACAAAACGCGGTAGTCACGAGTCCTGAGAAGTGGGACCGAGGCTACTGTGTGGCTAGTTTTCCGGGAGTTTACCGCGCAGAATTCCGAGCGGAAACTCTCGCTCCAACTCAAGAAAACCAGGGACTTATAGGAGCGCGTCCTTCCGTTAACGCTTCGGCGAGACGAGGTCAGAGTACGATCAAAAACGCCACCGACCGCACATGAACGCCGGGAGTGAGAGTCCGTAAGAGATCGGCTTTTCGGTCCGCAGCCATTATTTCGGGGGCTATATCCACCAAGGCCACTGCTTCGATCAACAAGCCGCCCGAAGTAAAACCAGCAAGTACCTGCGAAACGACTTGGGCGTGTCGCCGATCAAGTCCGTCTGCGACTCGTAAAAGGGCACTCAAAAACTGAATCCGCCGCTGGTCATTTTCTGATAAAAGTGCAAAAGGACGATGCTCAAGGTGATTGGGTAAACTTTTCCGATGATAGCGCGCCACTTGCGCCACGAGTTCCACTTCGTCGAGGTTTAGATTTTGCCATAAATGTTTACGAATCATCCGGCCGGTTTCTTTATGGTGACCCGTTCCATCGGGCTGCGTTTGCCACCAACCGATGTCATGCAATAGCGCCGCGGTCTGGAGCAGGTCCCGGTCTCTCTGATTGAGATCATGCCAGGATTTCAGCGCGTCAAAAAGCTGTTGGGCCAGAAGTGCGACATGTCGAGTATGTTCCGGCTCGGTTTCGTACCGCGCCAAGAGCACTTCAATCTCAGACGTCAGGTCGGTGGAATTCATGCCGAGCGTTGATAGGCATCGAAGGCCAGCTTGGCCGCCAAGGCGAGCACGACCGTCAAAAAAACGGGGCGAATCAATCGACTCCCTCGATGCAGCACCATGCCGGAGCCGATGCGCGCTCCGACCAATTGTCCGGTGGCCATGGTGAGACCAATCCCCCAGGCGACTTGGCCGTGGGCGAGAAATACGGCCAGTGAGGCGAGGTTACTGGTGAGATTCATGACCTTGGTCCAGCCGGTGGCTTGTCGCAAATCGAGCCCCAGCAACAGCACGCTGGCGAGCATCCAAAATGATCCGCTGCCTGGCCCAAAAAAGCCGTCGTAGCCGCCCAAGATCAATCCGGCGAGGATTCCAAACCAGGGGGGCGACAGTCGAGCGGCTCGACGTTGGCTGCCCAGATCTGGTTTGAGCCAGGTATAGGCCGCAATCACGATCAGCAAGCTGGGCAGGACCCGACGCAACCAGGCTGGGTCCAGGTGAGCAATCAGGGCCGCCCCGATGACGGCGCCGATCAACGTGGACACAAGCCCCCAAACCAGTCCTGGAAGGCGCAGCAAACCCGCCCGCGCAAAGAGCCAGGTTGCGAGGGCGGTGCCGCAGCTCGATTGCAGCTTATTCGTCCCGAGAGCCACTGGCACCGGCAAACCGACCGAGAGCAAGGCGGGAACCGTCAGCAAACCGCCGCCACCGGCGATCGCATCGACTCCACCCGCCACCAAGCCGGTCAAAAACAAGATTGGAAACACCCACCAAGCCACTCCGGATCTTTCATCACCGTTGGCGACGAGCCAACGGTGAGGTTTGGAATTTCGGAGAAGCCCGAACTTCGGACTCCGAACTCGAAATCTGACCCTCATTTTTCCCGCTTCTTGATTTCACACCGTCATTTTCACTGTTCATTCTACTCCGCCGCATGCTGACCACGCTCCGCATTCGCAACCTGGCGCTCGTAGCGGATCTCACAATAGATCTCGCGCCCGGACTTGGCGTTATCACGGGTGAGACGGGGGCGGGTAAATCCGTCATCCTCGGCGCGCTCAACCTCGTCCTGGGCCAACGTGCGGATCGTGGCGCCATCCGTGCTGGCACCGATCAATGCATGGTGGAAGCCGTGTTCGATGTGACCCGCCTGCGAGCACCGTGGACCGAATTCCTCGTCAAGAACGGTCTCGAACGGTGTGAGGACGGGCAGCTGGTTTTGAAACGGTCTTTTACGGCCGCGGGCGCTAATCGACAGTTTGTAAATGGGTCACCGACGACCCTGGCAATCCTCAACACGCTCGGTTCGTGGTTGGTCGATTTACACGGACCACACGAACATCAGTCCCTCCTTCAACCAGGTCGGCAGTTGACCATTCTCGATGCGTTTGGGGTCCTCGAACCTCGCCGGAGCGCGCTCGCGGAGCTGGAACGACGGCGATCCACCATTTCTGGCGAAAAGGCGGCGCTCATCGTCGATGAACGCACCTACGCCCAGCAGTTAGATCTGCTGCGATTTCAGGTCCATGAGATTGCCAACGCTCAGTTGCGTGACGGCGAAGAGGGCGAAGTGGAAACGGAACATCGTCGGGTGAGCAACGCCGCTCGATTGCTTGAACTCGCCCAAAATGCCCTCGGAATTCTCAGCGAAGGGGAGGATACGGCGCTCTCCCGCCTTGGGTCCGTGGGGCGTGGGTTGCAAGAACTCGTCCGCCTGGACACCACCGCGTCAGACCTCGCTGAAACTCACTCTCAAGCCGCTGGACTCTTGCGCGACCTCCAGCACGGACTGGCCTCATACGCGGACAAAATTGAACTCGATCCGGCCCGTCTCGCCGAAATCGAACAACGGCTCAATGTCTTGCAATCGCTCAAACGCAAATATGGGCCGACGCTCGAAGACGTGGTGAGTTTTGGCGCGGAATCGAAGCAAAAACTCGCGATTTTGGAAGGGCGTGACCGGGAGTTAGCTCGACTGAATACTGAGCTAAATCGGCTGAACTCCGAGCTAGCCACGGCGGCCCGATCACTCTCCGAGGAACGCAGGAAACTCCTACCGCGCTTAAACCAAGCGGTGATGAAAGAACTGGCCGCACTGGGTTTCCGACAATGCCATTTTGACATTGCGTTGACCTTTGATCCGGCGGGAGTCGGGCGGACGGGTGGAGATACGGTCGAGTTCCAATTTGCGCCCAATCCGGGCGAACCGGCTAGACCCTTGCGAGCGATTGCATCGAGCGGCGAACTTGCCCGAGTGATGCTTGCTTTGAAGACCGTATTGGCCGCGGAAGATGAGGTTCCGTTACTCGTGTTCGACGAAGTCGATGCGAACGTGGGCGGCGAAACGGCGAATGCCGTGGGTGAAAAGATGCGGCAGATTGCCCGCCAACATCAGGTGCTGTGTATTACGCACCTCGCTCCGGTGGCGGCCGCGGGCGACACTCATTATGTGGTGAGCAAGGAAGTCCGAGGGGGGCGGACGGAATCTCAGATTACTCGCTTGAGCGAAGCGGGCCGGGTGGATGAACTCGCGCGGATGCTCGGCGGGGGTGCGGGCGCGCGACCGCACGCGGAGGCGATGCTCGCCGCCCAGCGCGATCCGGGTTAATTTTTTGGTGGACGAGGTCGCGGAGACGCGCTCCCTACGTCGCGCGTGGGTGCCGGGGCGGCACCCACCCCGGGGGATTCGGACCGGCCGGCGCCTTCGCTGGCCGCCCGGCGCGAAGGCGCCGGGTCTTCGGGGAGCGGCCGAGGTGGACCCGAGTTTCCGGTTGGATGCCACGCCCACGGTTTACGCCCCCTTCCGACGAAGTTGGAGCGTCCCTAGCACTACAGCGACATTTTGGGCAAATAGGAGATTGACTCCGAGTTCGGACGCATTTTTGGTTTTCTCGGTGTGGTTTTTCGGTTGAGATTTTCCGTC
>JAYVTS010000469.1:0-5080 GCA_043788645.1 Verrucomicrobiota bacterium | reverse complement strand
CCGGCGACTGATCCCGACGAAGCCGCGTTTCGAAACAAACTTGCCGGGGCGTTGGCCGAACTCCCGGTCGACCAACGGGCCGTCGTCCAACTCAAGCTTTGGGAAAGCTTCACCTTTGAGCGTATTGCTGAAACTCTAAGCATTCCCCTCAACACCGCCGCGAGTCGTTATCGCTATGGAATAGACAAACTCCGAACCCGACTACGTCCTTTTTATGATGAAATTCGATGACTTCGAATCCCGCTTGGCCCGAATCCCGCGCCGGGAGCCACCGGAGTCCTGGCGCGCCCAAATGCTCGGCTCCGCCCCCTTCCCCGAAGCACTTTCAAGCGAGGCCACCGCGAACAATTCCTTCCCGACTGGCTCCTGGTGGTTCGAGAAATGGATTTCGTGCCGCTGGGTGTGGTCGGGCCTGGCGGCCGCCTGGTTAGTGATTCTGGGACTCAACGGACTGACCCAATATTCGCAAACAACTACCGCAGGCGCGGACCTCGTCCTTAGCTCGGTCCCAAAAACTCATACCCCTGCGCCGTGGCCGGCTCGCGAAATCGCCGGGGGCGAGCGGGCGCTGGATCAAGAAACTCGGACCTCGCAACGATTGCTGCTAACCGAACTTCTTTCAGAAGTGGCCCCACCCGCGGTCCGTCCCAAGAACACCCAACGCCGCCCGCTTGGCCCTCGTGGGCAATCAACAAATCCCACCTTGGGGTATAACGATGACCTTGATACCTCGGTGATCATTCCGGCTTAACGCAACCACTATCGACTTTGTCTGCTATGTCATTCTCTTCGCTCTTCGTACCACCTACTGCTTCGGAACCCCTGACCGCCCGGCGTTGGTTGGTTTGGTGGGTGTGTCTGGGTGTCCCGATAACGCTGGGGTTGCATTCATGGGTCCCTCAATTATTGAGCGTCAATTATCCGAACGGGAGTGTTTTTGAAGGGTTGGTTTTTCTCCTGGGTGCGATGATCGGGCTTTTGCTCGCTTCCCTGGTCCGATCCGTGTGGAACCGCCGGGCGCGACAGCACCCTGCCGGTGAACTCGCTGAACACTTGTGGCCGGCGACCCGCACGTACGTGTTGCTCGTGGCGATCTTGGTTACGCCAATCGCGTTCTTATACGCCATCGAAAATTGGCGGGGCGCTCGGGCTTGGGCTGCGGTCGTGGCCGATCTCCAGTCAAAAGGTGAACGCCTCGACGTCGCCAGCATTACGCCACCCGAGCTACCAGACGATCAAAATTTCGCCTCAACTCCGTTGTTCAAACTCGCCTTCAACCAGGTGCCGAGAGCTGGGAGCGCGCCCGACGATCCCGGTCGCTATACGATGAATACGAACCGCGAGGCGAAAGCCGCCTGGGATCGACTCCGCGCGATGGTCGTCCCTGATCCCAAAACGCCCACTGCGAAAAACGGCAACCAAAAGCTCGGCCGGCAAGCGAACGGACGCTTGGATCTCGCCGCTTACGCTGCCAGCATGCGAAAAAGCAACAATTACCCTATTAGCTTATCATCGGACTCACCCTCAGTGGAGCTCTTGGCGGGATTTCGTGAATATGAAACGGACCTCGCTGAAATCGCCTCAGCTGCCACCCGACCGGGTGCGCATTTCGAAACCCATCCCGAAGAACTCTTTGCCGCGTTGGTTCCGCACCTCTCTTCCGTAAAGGGCCTAAGTCAGACGTTCATGATCCGCAGCGCCGCCCAGATTCAGGAGCGGAAAAATGACGGAGCGTTTGCCGATCTCCGCACCGTCTTTCGTCTTGGTGAAACCCTCCGAAACGAAGGCTATCTCATCTCGCAGCTTGTCCGAATCGCCGTCTACCAAAACGCATTCCGCGCCATGGCCGAAGGACAAGCGGAACGTAGCTGGACAGAACCTCAGTGGCTTGAGCTCCAACGGTTCCTTGAAACCATTGAGTTTCGAAGCGGCCTTCTCTTATCCCTGCGCACCGAACGAAACGTGGGCATTCTGACCATCGACGCCTGTCGATTGCACCCGATCCTCTTCCAGACCCTCTTTCCTTTGATCGGTAGCGAGCCTGATTCACAAGCGGTCGAACTCATTTATGGGTTGCCTCCCGGAATCATGCCTTCCGGCTGGTATTATCAAAATATGGGCGAGATAGCAGCCCATTTCCGGGACGTCCTCGGGCCGTTGGCGCAGAACCCAATCGCGCGATTGCCCGATCACGGCGAGGACCTTGTGAACGGTTTTGCAAAAATCGGACCTTATAATTTCCTCGCTCATTTACTCCGGTCGCCTCTAAAACTCTCTCTTATTAAATTTGATCGCACCGAGACCCTTCGAGAAATGGCGATCGTTGTTTGCGCATTGGAACGTTACCGGCTGCGTCATCAGAAATATCCCGAAACCCTCTCGAACTTGGTTCCAGAATTTCTGGCGACTGCTCCCCTCGATTTCATGGATGGACAACCCCTTCGTTATCGCCGCACGGATGACGAGTGGTTCAGACTTTACAGCGTCGGCTCCAATGGTATCGACGACGGCGGAAAATTGCGGCCGTCCCTGTATAAGACCGACCAAGAGCTGGACTGGCTATGGCCCGTGCCGATCGGGGAAGGAACACCACTATTTTAGTGCGGGGATCGAACGTTCGTCTTCGTTTCATGACTCCGCAAAATCCGCGCATGAACAAATTACGCGCCAACCCGGCGAGCGGACGTCCGCGCAGTGGGAGGTGGCGAATCCGGATCGCCGACAACAATTCCAGTTCAAGCTTCGCGTGGTCGGGACCAACGGAGCGGTTTCCAATCCCACCTTCGAGATCGATCAAGCGGCCACGCAGCAAATCCCCGTCGAGGTCAAGGCGGGCCAAACACTTCTCGTCGAACGCAACGCCATCGCGCGGATTTACGATGTTAAGGGCAGCCAGGCGACCTCCATGGCGTTGACCGGGACGCTTCCGGTTCTGTCGAAGGCGAAGAGTCCGGTGATCATCAACTGCGAATTCCAGGGTGAATTCTGGCCGTTGCCGTCCAGATCCCGGAACATTATGTCGGCCGCGGGCTGCTAGAAGGTAACCGTACGGATACCTCGTTGGGGCGATTTTACCGGCGCAAGAAAGCGCAACTCGGGGCTCCCAAAGCAACTACGGCAACGGCACGGAAGCTCGCTTACGTGATCTATCACCCGTGATTTATCACCTGCTGAAATACCAAGACGACTTTATACCTTTATACATTTATCGTGAAAGCGCTAATTGCGCCTCCGTCATGACGGCAATCAGCGAAGAATGCAGTGACCGTGCGGCGGTGCTGGCGCCGCGGAAGCCACGAATGGGTACCGGTACCGGTGACATGATCCGACGCTGCCGGGAAGCTGGGCTTCGCGAGCCCAAAGTAATAAGGGACAGGGAGTGATAAAATTTTAAGTCAATATAAATAGCCAGAATTATTATGATGTGAAATCTGTTTTTCAATCTACCAGTCCCTTTTTCTCGATAAAGCGCCAAAGCGCCGACCCCCAGGAGCGCCGAAGTACCCGGCTCCGGCGTAATTCTGTACGCACTAATCCCGTTTTGCGGAGTGACGACAAATACCTTGGAACCATCCGAGCTAAAGTCGACGGACCCGACACCGCTGGCATTGCCGTTTTTGGTGGACAACAACTTTTGTAATCCGGTACTGCCCGAGCTCGACGATTGGTCAAATAGATCGGCAACTGAAACCGAATCGTTACTTTACCCCGCGTGGACGAGCGGAAAGCGAACTCCTGGTGAAGCGTCTCCTTTTCGTCTCGATGGCTATGACCTTGTTCGTAGCCGGTTGTCGTTTAAACATGGATCCGGGTCGAGGGACCCCTCCAAGCTCCACTTTTGGGGCCTCGTTTCCCGATCCCCAGTTGGATGGTTCAGTCTTGCTTCCCAATCAATGGATCTTGCGGCCGACGGGGCGACAAGTCCAGATGGGAGATTTCCAATGCCAATATCAATGCGGTGGCCGTTTTTGACGTGAGCAAGGTTGGTTCAGTCGCAATTCGTCGCCGTCGCCACTCCGATGGTGAAATCGTTTCAGACCCAACCCGATTTCAAACCCTACCGTGCGGAATCAGCGCGAGTAAGTCTGCAAGAGCAAAATACAACGGCCTCCTGGGGCAGTGATCTCTCCGCGGCGATGGATTTCACTCATGAGGATTCGATTCGATCGATGATCGTTTGCTCAACGAAGTGATTTGGCGGTCAATCCGGGGAGCGAACTCGAAGATGCCGGCACCGAGTCGGGCGGCATTTGTTTTGGGACGGGGCGACGGGGATGATTGACCGAGACCGAGAGTTCTTCGACCGAGTAACTTCCGTCGAAGCTGGTTCGTGTTGGACCCGGTAACTGCAGTTACGGCAGTTGCCGGGCCCCATGGATGAATGGTTTTCGAGTACGATGGAACGTGTTCCTCGTCTCGTGAGTTGCGGGTGTCTAGGGCCGCAATCGGTAGTATTGAGCGGCATTGCTCGCCGAAACGGATAGAGAATTGCCGCCGCCGGTTAGAACAGGAGTCCAGCCGCTGGAGGCGAGAGTCGTATTGCTTTCGAGCGTTATTGCGGGGGTCCCCGTGGGCCAAGACAGAAGGAGTTGATTGCCGGTTCGCGCGATTGACAGAACCGGAGGAACTGTAGTTGGGGAGACACTGTAAATGCCCCAGTCGTCCAGTCCGAAGTACCAGCTGTCGGTCCCGGCCAAGGCGAACCGAAAACGAACTTTCGCCTGCTGATCCGCTCTGAGTACTCGGAGGAATTCTACCCGCTTACCATCGATTCGGTCATCATCGATGCGGGGGGCGATGTACGGTGCCAACTCGGCGCTGATTGGCGCGGCAATGTAAGCACCATAGGTGCCTCCGGCGTCAGCCCCGGTCTCACCGGTATAGATCGCGACGTCCCCATGGGGTTCGTTGAACGTGGCAACTGCATCGATTGCCCCTTGATCGGTTTTTAGGACGTCCCGCGGATCCAGGTAGTAGATGAGCGGTAACCAACTACCGCCGGCATCGATCGAGTATTCAATGGCCTCAAGACTGTCTTGATTTTGTTCAAGCAAAGCATGGAAAGAAACATAGATATTGG
>JAYVTS010000468.1:0-17472 GCA_043788645.1 Verrucomicrobiota bacterium | reverse complement strand
GGGCTCGTCGGTATCGTGAAGTCAGCCGTGAGAACGCCCGCCAATCAGCCCACGTTCCGTGAGGCGATCAGGCGAAATGCCTGCGAAGGTGGCGGCCCTCAACGGGGCCATCGCCCAGAAATCCGCCCTTCCGTCCAAGCCAACCCGCAACATTCGCCGCCGGAATCTATCCGATCACCTAGTCAATACTGCCCATTTGGCGTTTCCGCCCAGACACTATCTATGAACTCTTTGTGGCCGCCCAGAGCTAAGCTCAAGGGGCCAAGGTATTGGTGCGGGCTCGCCAGGAACGAGTGCTCAAAGCCGAAGCCTCAAAAAGCCCACGCCGCCGCCGCCACCGGCCACCGTCTTCGCTCAACAGCGAAAAACTTATGGGTAATGTACAGCCCTGAGGGCGAGGGCGAGGGCGAGCGACATTCCATATTCTCCCCGCAAACGAAAAGAACCACGGATGAACGCAGATGCACGCGGATAGAAAAACCAAAAAAATTCTGCATTCGTGTGCATCCGTGTGCATCCGCGGTTCTGGGGACCGCGGATGTGTCCCATGCTTTTGACGGGATCAACCGCAGAAACACTCTGCTATTTCAACGGTCGTATTAACCCAGCGCACCCGTCGTTCTCCGATTCCCTCGCCTCGTGGGAGAGGGCCGGGGCGAGTGTGCGTCCAATTTCTTCCTGTCTCTTCGCTTCATTTCAATGAGTTGTTGGAGCTGAAAGACAAGAAGAATATAGATTGTCGCTGGCCCGAGCCATGGCATTCTAGGAAATTCCCATCGGATTCAGATACTCCTCCAGCAAAATCTCCCCGGGCGTTATAGGTGGTTTCATCAGTACTTGCAGCCGTTGTGTGAAATCAAAGAAGGCACCGAAATGATGGCGCACCGAGTGCGAGAATTAGGCCGGTGTCAGCAATCTGTTTCATGCAGCAAGCCCGAACGACGACGCAGGTTTGCCCGCACCCGAGCAAGGGTGGCGGCGACGCCGCCCGACCCTAACGATCCCACCAGGTCCTCAGAGGCAAAGCGGTTTTGAAAAGGAGTGGCCGCCACCATATCCGGCCGAAATGCGAGCATTTCCCTCAGCTTAAATAATCCAGATCCGCCAAGTCCCTATTCCTTCCACTGGCCCGCTTGTTGGTTTTCAAATCCATCAAACCGATAATTTTTACCGGCTCACCATCGATCGTCGTTTCCACACGTCGCGGATACGCCTGTGAAAACTCCAAACCGCTGCAATGCTTGAACACTTCAATCTTGTTCGGCACGGCACCGAGGAACAACGACTCGTTGTTTTGCAAAAACCTTTTATCCAATCCCACGAGGGCTTCGCCAAAAAAAAGGCGGATGGCCGACAGGAGGCGGTCAAGGTTTTCATCCGAAACCGCGATCCAGAAATCAATGTCTTCGGTGAAACGATGGTAGCCGTAGTGATTCACGGCATACCCGCCCACGAGCAGGTATTCAACTCCGGCACGATTCAGGCACACCAAAAACTCGCGGAATTCGGGCGTTAATTGTCTCTTCGCCATAGTTTGCGATCCTCAAATCTTCCAACGCTTCGAGCCTTTCCGGCGCCGTTCGAGATTGCCAGTAAGCGCGCAACTCCGCATCCGCCTCAGCGAAACTTTTATAAGCGCCAAACGTCCGGAAATTCGGATGGCGCTTCCGAACGTCGGTCCGAAGTACGTCTGGATCCATGACGAAAGGGACGGTAACCCCAACCTGGGCGTTTTCAAACGCGGGTTTGAAAAATCAAAAGGGCCACCGATTCCCTTCGGACCGCTCAATGAACGATGAAGAACATCGCGGCCGCGTCGGGCTTCCCTGGGAATGAATTGATGGTGCCAGGCATGGAAGCGTGAGGTGAGCCCTCCTTGGTCCGTCCGCGACCGACGGGGCGCGTGTCGACGGACGCGGGCGTGACGAATCGGCTGGTGCAACCAGCCGTCAACTGGCACAAAGCTCCACCTTCGTATGATGACAAGGTAATAGCCTACCGTCCTGGCCCACGATTTGTCGAAACGGCGGCGCCAGGCAACTTCAAGCCATAACGTTCCATCAGCGCCGCCGAGAGCCTCAGCGGGTTTTTTGGGCCTCCGATGCGGGACTTTTCAAAAAGTTTTTCCGCCTGCCGCCGCTGCCAATCGTCAAGCTGTACCTCAGTTACCGCCTGGGGCCAGACTGCGTCCCTGGCCGCCCACCACTGAGGATTAGGTACGGTTGCACGGTCTCCAGGCATGCTGGCATCACCGCCATCATCATGAAGATCTTCACCAATGCTCCACAAGGTAAAGTCCGTGGCGGAGTCGCGACGATATCGCAAGGGCTTCCCATCCATGCGATCGAAAGGAACAGTCGATAGAAATTCCGGCACCAACTCATCCAGGGTGATCGGCAGTCGCTGACGACGCAGCTGGAATCGTTTCAGGGCCGTACCGGTTTCGTGAAGGGCACGTTCGGTTTCCAATCGAAAGGCTTTGAGGGCCGCCTTCGCAAAAATTTCCAACGATGACCGGGCAAAAACCGTCTTAAGTCGGGAGTAGCCCGACGAGCTACCCCTAACCGAATCCCAATCCAATGCCTTCAGCCGGGCGACTGAATCCTCGCGGGCGGCCTCCCGGTGAACGGCGATCACTTCCTCCAATCGCTCCATATAATAGGCCATCGCCTGGTCCTTCCAGCCAAAACTCCAAACCGGAATCACCACTCTTTCCAAGACGCCCTGGCTGAGCCGATCCAGCAAGCTGCCCACGACCTCGCCCACTTCTTCGGCCGTGGTAGGAAAGACCAACGGTGCCGGTCCGCCACCCATCGCTTGCGCCATCCAATCACCGCTCCATTCCATCGCAATCTCCTTCGCCGTCATGTGGTTGATGGACTGCCAAGCCCCCGCCCGTTCACCCTCCAGGCCCTGCACCATATCGTCCGCGGCATTTAATGGCTCGAACACCTTTTGGAGACGCGCCAACTGTGCCTCGTCCCAATTCCGGGCGTGCAAGACGGACCAACCATGACCATTGGCGATGGAACCACACGCGACCCGCACGAGCTGGCTGATGACCATCGGCTCCATCCGAAGATCCGCTTCCAAAACACGCATGGCCTTGAAATCGCTCAAGACCTGATCCAGGTCGCCCCGCCGCGCCGCTTCCGTCGCGGCAATCGTCAACGCGGTAGTGCAGGTTTTAATCGCGGCGAGATGTCTCAATTGCATGGACGCAAAACCCTCGGAAATGTCATAATCCGCACGGCGGTACGGCAGGCCAACGGCCGTCCGAAGCTGAGCAAGATCGTCGCTGTGTTGGACCAGGGATTTTTTGACATCGTTCCAGGTATTGCTGCCTCCCGTCGAATAATTTTCCCACCACTCGATGCGGGCGCCGGGGATAAACCGTCCTGGTGCCAGAAAAGTGATAGCAAGGGGCATTTCCGACGTCAGATCCTTCAAGCGTTGAGAGACCCCCAGTATTCGGCTCATCCCATTTGAACTCCAAGGGATGGCGGGCGGTAGAAGGCGGGCGAGATCCAGGGGTTCGCCCCGTGATTCGAGACTTCGCTTCACTTCGGCGATCTGTGATCTACCGCGCAGATGTTCCACGGTCACCCAAAGGCCTGGAATGACCCCAAAGATCAACAAAACCAGGATCAAAAATTTTCGCCACATCGGGTAAAACTACCCAAGGACGCCAAGCCCCACAATGCGCAAATTCATGACGAACTCGTGTCCTCTGCCTAAAGTTCGACCGCTTCCTTGAGACTGACGACGGCTTCTTCGCGCGTTACTCCGAGGCTCAACCCCTCCACATTCAGGAGGTGCGCCGCCGGTCATCAGTGAGCCTAAAAATGCAAGTCCCGCGAAGAATTTAATCATTTTTGTTGATGGTTTGAGGGGCAGACAGGAGGCCGCTTGATGGTGTTTTCAACCCTCGTCTCGCTGACAGGTTCTGAATTAATAGAAAACAAGTCACACGAGTCTCCAGTCGCTTTTGGAGACGTGGGGTGGCTCCGCTCCTCGATCGGTGAACAAAAAAACGGCACCCATCTCCGTCGTGACATCGCACCCTGGGTCAATCATTATGGGCGGAATGTTCGGACGTCTATTTTGTCATTTATGGGTAGGACTTTGGGTCACGCTTCTTTCGGTCGGAGCCGTAGACCTCACGCAGGGCCCAGTCGTTGTACCCACATCCACTAACGCGGTCGTGCGGTGGTCGACCGACCACGCCTCAGGAACTCGCCTTTATTTCGGCACGGACCGGACGCATATTTCGACCCGAATCGATACCGCAACTGTAACCGGCGACCACGAAGTCAAGATCAGTGGGCTCAAAGCCGGTACGACCTATTGGTACACGGTGGGAACCGCCCGGATGCCGCTCGCCACCAATTCCTTCACCACGGCCGGAGTCCATGACGGACCGCCCGAAGTCATGGGTCGACCTTCTCCAACCCCATCTCCGACCTCCGTCTCGAAGACCCATTCGGCGACCAATGCGCCCCCGAAAACGACGCCAGTTTCGGCCTTCGATGCCGCTCAACTCAAAGTCCCGCCCGCCCGCGACACCTGGGGGGCACCCCGTAGCCTGCAAGATCATTTCGACCGACATGGCGCCGATTTTGGGGCTAAAACACCTGAAGACTACGCCGCCAAGGCTTGGCTTTTTCTGCGTCGAGCCACCGCCGAGAACCTCCCGGCTAAGGTCGATGATGACGGCGTGCTGCGGGTCTATGAGGCCAAGACCAAAACATTCGCCTCCTATAATCGCAATCTCACCACTAAGACTTTTTTCAAGCCAGGACGTCCCGACTACTTTGACGAACAACCGGGTAGACCGGTCGATTTGAAAAAACTCGTAAAGTAGTACTTTTCTTGCAGTTGCTTACCTTTCTTAAGCCCATGGCAAAACCTATTTCCCATCACACCTGTCCTGTTTGTTCGTTCCCCGGTTTGAACGAACCCGCCCGCTCAAAAAAGACGGGCGGCGGTTCGTTTGAAATTTGTCCGTGCTGCGGATTTCAACACGGCGTCGATGATGACGATAAAGGCGTAACCTACTCTCAGGCTCGAACGGCCTGGACCAAAGGAGGCGCTAAATGGTTCAGTAAATCGCAAAAACAGCCCCAAGGATGGATCGCAAAGTCTCAATTGCTCAGTGGTCCCAAAGCCGGAGAGAGAGCCACCGTCCCCAAGAAAAGTAGCCCGCGGCCGAAAGCTGAGGTAAAGCTCAAAAACCATTCCAAATCGAAGCGATGAAAGTCCTC
Organism: Verrucomicrobiota bacterium; assembly: GCA_043788645.1. Taxonomy (GTDB): domain Bacteria; phylum Verrucomicrobiota; class Verrucomicrobiia; order Limisphaerales; family UBA9464; genus CANIZL01. The sequence continues at coordinate 12,208 of JAYVTS010000468.1, read as the reverse complement.
AATTATTGCTCATTGTTGGCCGGGCTGGCCGCAACTCAACTGGTCGCCCAGGACAAAACGCCAACCGCTCAGCCTTCATTGGTCAAACGACCACCACCCCATGATGCCCGGAGCGCGGCCGACGGAAGCTCAAATCCGACCGCCCCTTTTAAACGGGCCGAGGTTGCCGAGTTTGACCGATTACGATCCCAATCGAACGTATTCGTTTTAGATGTGCGAACTCCGGAAGAGTTCGCCGAGGGACATCTTCCCATGGCAGGACTTTTGGACATCCGCGGTACGAATTTTCTCGTCACCGCAGCCAAGCTGGACCGATCTAAACTCTATCTCGTGAATTGCGCCGCTGGAGGTCGGAGCGCCAAAGCGTGCCAACAATTGTCCACCTTGGGATTCACTAACGTGGTCAATCTCGAAGGGGGCTTTACCGCTTGGAAAAAGTCGAAGCCGGAGGCGATTTCAAAAGATGCCGCCAGGGAACTCCCACAAATTGCCCGCCCCACGATGCATCTTCATTCCCCAGGCGATGCCCAGCAGAAGTAGTTGAGCCCCGCGCCCGTCGTCCGTGTTGCATTCTCTGGGACCCGCTCTGAAGCTTGGGTTGGCGCTCGCTGGCAGCTTCGCTTGGTGGCAGCGTGTCCCCCTCCAAAACGTCATTTTGGCAGCTGCGCTCAATAGCGTTTGGTCAATCCTGTGGGTTTTGTCCGGGATCTTAGGCACCGTCCCTGAGGCCTTTGTCCCACTGGTATTAGCCATTATTTTCAGCAGCCGCATTTTGGCCGCACGCTGTCTCCGTCGCTACCGGCACGCCCCCCATTATGGTCTTTGGCTCCACGCGCTTGCCACCCTTCTCGGAACCATTGCCATCGGTGCAACGATCATCGGTTCGGGTCAATCGGTTTTGATTTTCCGCGTCGGGTTAGCCGGATTGATCTTTGTTCTGTTCCCCTTGCTCATCACCCTGCCCTGCTACCTCGACAAAAAAAACTGCGATCTCCTGTGGGAAATTCCTTCGCCTTTGTGGCCGGCCGGTATTTGGTGCGGCACCCTCGCCGTGGCCTTCCTCCATTGATCTTTGATCCGATTTCGGGTTAACGCCACCCAAAGAAGTGTTCCCACGATTGCCATCCGCCCAATACCCAGACGACCGCACCGAATGTCAAATACGGTCCAAAAGGAAGTCGATGATTCTGTTCCCCTCGCCCGAGTCCCAGCAGCGTCAACCCAATTGCGGCCCCGGCGAAAGACGCTAAACCCAGCGAAAAAAGGGTGGCCTTCCAGCCAAGCCACGCGCCGATGGTTGCCATGAATTTCACATCCCCAAACCCCATTGCTTCACGGGGCAATACCGCTTGATCCGCGGTGACTTCCAGGTGTCCCACTTCGCTTGGATCAAACGTGTCCGCGCCGATCTTCAATACCGGCGGAGTTGCCGCGAGCGCCAGACTCACTTCACACGCTTGATAACAACGGTCCGGCAATTCCACGCGGGTGGCCCGAATCCTCACGGTGTCGCCCGGCCGATAGAAAATATCTTCAAAAAGGAACGTTTGGTCCGGACACATCAGGCCGTCGGCATGAAAGATCAGTTTTGAGCCCGGTGCCAATTGGAGGCGAATCCTTCCAAACAAGAGTTTACCCAGGCGGACCACGCCATACACCACGCCAAATCCCACGGCGATGCCCCAACCCGCTGATTTGAGCCCCTCAAAAATTGTCTCTTGATGATGTAATTCCGGCGCCAAAAGAGTCGCTCCCACACCCAACACGGCCCCGCCAATCGTGATCTCGTCCGGAATAATAAAATGGGCAAAATCGATAAAAGTCGCCGAGACAAACAAAGCCCATAATCCGAACAAACAAAGGGCCATCACCGGTTGACCATGACCAAACTTCAGCCATGTCCCTACAAAAACGAGGCCTGTAAACAATTCAACGGCGAGATAGCGAGGCGAAATGGCGGTGGAACAATGACGGCATCGGCCCCGCAACCAAAGCCATGAGATAATAGGTATATTCAGGGTAAGCGGAATCGCCTGCTGGCATTGAGGGCATTGAGAGCCTGGCCGAACGACACTCATTCCCAGGGGCATCCGATAGATCACCACGTTCAGGAAGCTGCCAACCATGGAGCCGAGCATGAACCAGACGCCGGTCCAAAAATGAAACGGCATCCCAAAAAGGCTCAGATCTCGAATGGCCCATTCCACGAACGCGTCTCTCATTCCCATGCCTCCCCATAGATTTCACGCCGCAACGCCGTCCGCATCGCGACCACCGGAGCTTCCTTCCCCGTCCAAAGCGCCAAGGCCGCTGCGCCTTGGTACAAGAGCATGCCAAGGCCATTCGCGGTGCGGAGTCCGGCGGCACGGGCGGCCGCGAGAAACGGAGTTTCAGCCGGGCGATAAACCATATCGTACGCCACATCCGCCCGTCGGAGATCAAAACGACCCGGATCAAAGGGTAACCCATCGCCGCGCTTGAGCCCGAGCGACGTCGCATTTAGCACCAACTCCACTTCCGCCTCCGGATAACCGACGTGGGCCGCCACCGCTGGAAACCGCTCTTCGACCTCTCGTTTTAACTCTTCCGCCTTCGCCATCGTTCGATTCACAAGATAAAGTTCTGAAACACCCTCATCCGCAAGTCGGAGCGCCGCGGTACGCCCGGCGCCACCGGCGCCCAACAACAAAACCCGACTGGATCGGATCTCCAGCTGCAAATCCTCGCCAATGGAACGGGCAATCGCATCGGCGTCCGTGTTATATCCGCGGGCGCGGATGGGACCTGAAAACTCGCGAAGCTGCCCTACTGGGCGCCAAAGCCCCTCGGCATCTTCCGCTTCAAACACCACCGTATTGACCGCTCCCCAATGTCGCGCCGATTCGTCAAGCTCATCCATGAGAGGTACAGCCAGTAACTTGTGCGGCACCGTCAGATTAACTCCCGCAAAACCCATGACCTTGGCCCCGGCCAGGGCCGTCGCGAGTTCTTCTGGCGGAACTTCGCACGCCACGTAGCGCCAATCCAGACCGAGCGTCGCCAAGCCCGCATTTTGCATCGCGGGCGATGCTGAATGCCGGATCGGCTGACCAAAGACGACGACCAAACGGGTCGCGGCCGAAAGTGGTTTTGGAAATTCCATCGCCATGCGCAGGCTGCGAGCGTGCCGGGCACCCGCAGATCCGGCAAGGCGCGGTTTGAACAACCACGGATCCGTTCACCCAGACTTGAATTGGCGCTCGGCACCCCCTCCCCCTCTCCTCAGGGAGAGGGAGCTGCAACGGCAATGCCGCCTTTCAGCGGACCGCGGAGGTGTCGCGGCGACCCTCCGCAGCAACGACGTTGCGAATAGGCGTGCATGATTGATTCAAACCGCACGCCGAGATCAGTGAGCGCGCAGCGGTTGATCCCGTCAAAAGCACGGGACCCAACCGCGGGCCGTGGGAGTGGCTCTGCTTCTTGCGGACCGCAACCCAGTCCAGTTTGAAAGTCAGAAGGAAATATATTTTAGGCTACCGCCTCCCGTCATACCAAATGCTGCATGCGTCGCGGTTAGAGAGGGTTTTCCTGGGACGAAATATCGCTCGGACCAAGAAACGCAACGCCTCTCGGGGAGTGTAAAGGCTGGCTTTTCGCGCCGATGTCCGGAGCCGCGGACGCGTAAGAATTTGCACCCGTTGCCCGCGCTTCCTCGCCAAGGCCTTGAGCCGCTGGGAAAGCTCCAGCTCTTCGCCCGCAAACAATTGGTTACTAAACCCGCCCAGCTCCCGAAAAGCCGCGGTTTCCACAAAGATGAAGGCCCCAGCCATGTGGCGCGCCCAACGACTCCACAACGCCCAACCTTCCGCAACCACCCGTGCCCAAAACGGTCCCTGATCGAGCGCAATGAGAGCGCCCCCGGCCAAAACCCGCCCTCCCACGATCAACTCCGCCACGGCCGCAAACAGCTCAGGGGTTGGTTCCGAATCGCCGTCCACGAAAATCAGCCACTCACCGGTAGCCGCCGCAGCGCCCGTGTTCCGGGCGCGACCGATCTGGTTGATCGGCTCAAACACGACGGTCGCTCCGGCCGCCCGGGCAAGGTCGCCCGTGGCATCGGTGGAATTGTTGTCGCACACAATGATTTCGCTGGTCCAACCGCGATCATGGAGCGCCGTTCGCGCACGGGCCACGGCGGCCAAGGTGCTCGGCAAAAGCTTGGCCTCGTTGTACGCGGGGAGAACAACGGAGATTTTCATGGTCTTGAAGCATTATTCGTCTATCCGTGCAGTTTGCCAAATGCTCCTGAGCGGCGAGTTTAAGGAGCTTGCGGTGCATGAACTGCCGGACCACGCGGGAATGTCCCGACGGATCCGAGGTAGCAGCGACCGAAGCATTTTTTGGCGAGCGATTATTGCAAATGAGCACATCTTTTAGCGCACCGGCAACGGCCCCGGCCGCGACCAGCAAGGGTCTCGAGGGCGTCATTGCCGCGAACACTCGGCTCAGTGACGTCCGCGGCGACATTGGCCAATTGATCTATTGTGGTTACGACATCAACGAACTCGCCGGCCAGGTGGGTTACGAGGAGGTCGTTCATCTGCTCCACCACAATCATCTCCCCAATGCCCGCGAATTGACGGATCTCAAGGCGACGTTGGTCGGCTTTCGCGATTTGCCCAAAGGGGTCATCGAACTGATCACCAAGCTGCCGAAAGGTTGCCCGCCCATGCACGCCCTTCGCACCGGTGTGTCCGCCCTCGGATGCTACGATACGACTGCGGACGATGACACCATGGACGCGCAACGCCGGAAGGCACTGCGGCTCATCGCTCAAATTCCGGTCATCATGGCCTACTTTCACCGGGCTCGGCAGGGTCTACCGCTCGTCGCGCCCGACCCCCACCTGGATGAAGCGTCGAATTTCCTGTGGATGGTGGATGGGGTCATGCCTTCGACGGAAAAGGCGAACACCATGAACATGTGTTACGTGCTCCACGCGGATCATGGGATGAACGCTTCGACCTTTAGCGCACGGGTGACGATCGCGACGTTGAGCGACATGTATTCGGCGATTACGACGGCGGTCGGCACGCTGAAAGGCCCGTTGCACGGCGGCGCCAATGAAGGCGTGATCAAGATGCTCAAGGAAATCGGTTCGCTGGATAAGGTCGACGCTTACGTCCATGAATGCCTGGCTCAAAAGCGCAAAATCATGGGTATCGGCCATCGCGTTTACAAGGTGTTGGACCCGCGCGCGCCGCATTTGAAGCGCATGGCACAGATTCTCTCCGGTCAATTGGGTGATCCCAAGTGGATCCAAATGTCGGAGCGGATTGCCGAATTGATGCTCAAGGAAAAGGGTCTCCACGCCAATGTTGATTTCTACAGTGCGACCGTTTATTACAGCCTAGGGATTCCCACCGATTTATTCACCCCCATTTTTGCAATCGCCCGCACGAGCGGTTGGACCGCTCATGTGCTGGAACAACTCGCGGACAATCGCCTCATCCGTCCGCAATCCGTCTACACGGGACCCGTGGGCCTCAAGGTGCTCCCCATGGCCCAACGGGGCTAAAAACCTCGGCCGCTCACTTTCTTAGTACTATTGATCAATGAACATTCACGAATATCAGGCGAAACAACTCCTCAAACAGTACGGCGTGGCCGTGCCCTCGGGAGACGCCTGCAAGACCGTCGCCGAGGCCAAAACCAGCGCCGAAAAACTCTTCGCAACCGGCCACAAACTCATCGTCATCAAATCCCAAATCCACGCCGGTGGTCGTGGGAAGGGAAACTTCACCCATGGTTTCCAAGGCGGCGTCAAGCTGGCCAAATCCATGGAGGAAGCGGTGAACTTTGCCACGAACATGTTGGGAAAGACATTGGTCACGAAGCAGACCGGTCCGGAAGGTCGAGTGGTCCAAACAATCCTGGTCGCCGCGGCTGAAAAAATTAAGAAGGAATTTTATCTGGCGGTCCTGCTCGACCGCGCCACGTCGCGTCCGTTGATCATGGCTAGCACGGAGGGCGGCGTCGAAATCGAGGAGGTGGCGGCTCATTCTCCTGAGAAAATTCTCAAGGAATGGGTTGATCCAGCGGTAGGTATCCAACCCTTCCAAGCTCGCAAAATCGCCTTCGGCCTCGGCCTCAAGGGCGACGTGTTTAACTCCGCCGTCAAGCTCATCCTGGGCGTCTATAAGACTTGGTGGGAATGCGATGCGTCCATGGTCGAAATCAATCCGCTCGCGATCGTCGAATCTCCCGAAGGCAAAGAAAGCATGATGTGCGTGGATGCCAAAATCGGGCTGGATGACAATGCGCTCTATCGGCACAAAGAGATCCAAGACATGCGCGATCTGGCCGAAGAAAGTCCGCTCGAAATCGAAGCCAGCAAATACGCACTCAACTATATCAAGCTAGACGGTTCCATCGCGTGCCTCGTTAATGGCGCCGGCTTGGCAATGTCTACCATGGATATTATCCAGCATTTTGGCGGAAACCCGGCCAACTTCCTGGACGTCGGGGGGGGCGCTTCCAAGGATCAAGTTTCAGCCGCGTTTAAGATCATTTTGAGTGATCCGAACGTGAAAGCGATCTTCGTGAACATTTTCGGCGGCATTATGGATTGCAATGTGATCGCCACCGGAATTGTGGAAGCGGTCAAGGAAACAGGCCTGAAGTTGCCGCTCGTCGTTCGATTGGAAGGCAATAATGTCGCGGCCGGTAAAGCGACATTGGCCGGTTCCGGCCTCACCATTATCGGCGGTGAGACCATGGCTGATGCCGCCCAAAAGGTCGTCCGCGCCGTCCAATCCTAAGCCTCGCTCACGCATTTCCATTTAGCTTCACTGATCCCATGTCCATTCTCGTTAAACCTGATACCAAGGTGCTCGTTCAGGGCATCACCGGCTCCTTCGGGGCGCGGCACGCACAGCTTTCCCTCGCTTACGGCACCCAAGTGGTCGCGGGCGTCACGCCCGGAAAAGGAGGACAACTCTTTGAAAATAAGGTGCCGATCTACGATACCGTCGCCGAGGCGGTTAAGCAGACGGGCGCCACGGCCAGCGCGATTTTTGTGCCGCCACCTTTCGCGGCCGACGCCATTTTGGAGGCCGTGGACGCAGGCGTCGATCTCGTCGTCGCCATTACCGAAGGCATTCCGGTTATCGATATGATCCGTGTCAAACGCGCCCTGGAAGGTCGACCTACGCGGCTGATTGGACCGAATTGCCCAGGCATTGTCACGCCGGGTTCGGGGAAGGATTCCCACGGCGGTTGTCGGATTGGGATCGCGCCGGGCTATATCCACAAAAAGGGACATATAGGGGTCGTTTCACGTTCCGGCACGCTCACTTACGAGGCGGTTTTTCAACTCACCAGTCGCGGCGTTGGTCAATCAACCTGCGTCGGTATTGGCGGCGATCCCGTGAACGGGACCTCCCACCTCGACGTGATCAAGTTGTTCATGGCCGATCCCGATACGTATGGGATTATTATGATCGGCGAAATCGGTGGCTCGGCCGAAGAAGAAGCGGCGGAGTGGATTGCTCAGCACGGCACGAAGCCGGTCGCGGGATTCATTGCCGGAGCCACCGCCCCGGAAGGTCGGCGAATGGGCCATGCGGGCGCCATTGTCAGCGGCGGCAAAGGGACGGCGGCGGCAAAATTCGATGCCTTCCGGGCGGCCGGCATCGGGGTCGCGCCGACCCCAAGCGACATGGCGGACACGTTGCTCAAGATGATGAAGTAAGCTCCAACTGATACCCAATCCCGTGAACCGTTCGTAGGAATTTGAATTCTCGACGTTCCACGGAATTCGCTGGTCTTTGAATAACGAATTTTGTCGGAAAGAGGTTATTTGCTCCAAGGCGGCACGATCCGATTCATCCGGGCGTAGGCGATCAATTGACCCAGGTGCTCATGCACTTGGTCCACCGGAAGCAAAGCAACGCGAAGCTTCGGTGCTTTGCTCCCGAAAACATTGACCTCGGGCAGCAGCTCCGCGGCCGGGACCGTGGCCAGAATCTCAGGAATGTAGTCCATTCCTTGTTTCGTCACGGCCAGGGCCTCGGCTTTTGTCTTCATCGCCTTGCCCACGGCCTTTTGGTCGATACCGGCCGGCGGCTTTCCCCCCAGTCTCTCGCCCAGGCTGAAGTTCGTCTCGGTCACATGCACAAGGACGTCGCCCACGGAGTTTTTAGGTCAACCTAGGATTTGGGATCGCCGACCATGCGGAGGAAACGAACCGCAGATGAACACCGATTCACACGGATGAAGAAAGGTCGCAAATTTTCTTATCTGCGTTCATCTGCGTTGATCGGCGGTTCTTTTCGATTGCGGTCACAACGATACAGCAGCGGTCAAAGTGGTGGAGTTTGAACCATCATCGTTCCTGATGGAATCGGAGTCTCAAACTTCAAAAGCACCCACCCACCCAAGGAAAGAGGCCGGACAAGCGCCCGGCCTCGACTGTGCTTCGGATGATGGAGAGAGATTTATCGAACTCGATAGAACTTCGTCCCTGCGGGATTGGCCACCGTTAGCGGACTCGCACCAGCTTCTGCGGCGAACGTACCGTTAAGAGTGCTCGAACTCTGGAGGGTACCCCCGGCATAGGTGATAACGATGTCAGCCCCCTTGCGGGCGATGGCCAGGGTCGGGGGGACCGTGGTAGCGCCCACGGCATAAGCGATCGTGTTCAAGAGCAGCGCTTTTCCGTCCTCGGTCAAAACCGCGAAATCGACCGGATAGTTGGCATCCGGATTAGCCGTCTGCCCGAGGAATAAACCAATTCGCTTGTTGGGAGCTACAGTTCCATCAGAAAGCTTTTTGCCCTTTTCGTAGACGAACAAGGACGGATAAGTGCCGTCGGCATTGACGCTCGCGATGATATCAGCCTCGGCGGAGGGTAACCCGAAATTGAAACTATAGGGGAAGTTGTAGACTTTGACTTTGCCTGTTAATCCGCCCGCAATCGGATGCCCCGGTTTGCGGATATGCAGCGAATCTTGAACCCCAGGATCGGTCCCTAAGGCGGTTACTTCGCTGCGGGCGGTGTTGCCCCAACCTACGAAATCATTAGCGCCTCCGGTGGCCCACTCCGGTGAGACTTTGACCCAGCCGGCATTGTCGTACATATACGCTTCAAACGACACGATCGGGACGTCGGTATCGTGCAGGGCGAAACCAGCCGTCGCCACATTAACGGGATCTAGAACGGTCCCCGACCCGATGGTTTCCGAAATGAAGACGAGTTGCTTGCCGGCCGCAGCCGCCCTTAATTCTTCGGGCTCGGTGGCTTGTCCCCCGGAATTGAAAACCGTGACTTCGTAGCCTTTGGCTTGAAATAGGGCGATTAAAGCGGCGTCCGCGTTGCCCGGAGAATCGGCGTTCGCGGTTACAAATAGAATTTTCCCGGTCGATTTTTTATCTAAGTCATAGCCAAAGATGATTTCACCCGTACCACCATGGGCCAGACGACCGTCGTTATTAATGACCGGGGCAAACTCCGTATCGGTTCGCCAGACTTGTTTAGCAAGATCCTCTGGTGACAAACCGGCTACGTAGGCGGCATTGTAGCCCTTGAACCGAGCGCGATTGGCCCAGAAATACTGAATTTCCAAATCAGTACTCCGAGTTCCATCGCCGTTCTTCCCGTCCGCTACCTTTCCGTGCTTGTCGTCGTCATCCAAGCCAATGTTAAAGCCCATGCGGTAGCCGTTGCGTAGCTTGTTTCCTTTGGCCGGATCCTCAAACATGGATTTATGAAAGCGCGCCTCCATCTGCCATCCGCCGCCCACCGCTTTCCCAAATCCGAAGATTTCATTCGTCTTTCCGTACCGCCAGCCCACGGCACTGGCCCAAGTTCGGCTCGTGTTCTTCTCATCGTTGACGTCGTCCCATCCACTGAAACGCCCCTGATAGTTCAAATAGTTATGCCCGCCGTATTCGTCTTTCGAGCTGTCCGTATTGTTGTCGAAACGATCCGCTAGGGCATCGACCACAATTTCAATCGCGTCATCCTGCCAGAAATTTTCGTTATTGTTATCGCTGTTAACCACGTCATCCTTCGTTTGCACGCCGACGTAGAAGTAATTGTCATCGTGGGCGAGAAAGAAAGTGAAGCTTGAGTCATTCGGCCCTTCCCAATTGGCGTCGGCCGGAAATCCACCCAGAATCCAGCCATTGTCCGTGGAACCGGTCGGCGCAGGAATAACGGTAACTCCGTTGAAGCCACCATACTCGGCTGCGGTGGAAGCGCCGTCGAGGTTAATCGAGTTGTTCGGGACCTTCGGAACCATGAGGGTGGTTTTGCCCGGTTGAGACCAAGGCCCGGCCACGGTCGGGTCGAAGTCGACCTGCCCCAAAACAGGTACAGAGGTGAAAGCGACAGCTGCCGCCAGGTAGGGAGAGAAATGCGATTTCATATTTTTCGAGCGGAAACGATGTCAGGTTGCTCAGCCAATTCCTTAAAGTCAAGGCTGATAGAAAGTTGAATTCTCGACACTCTGCGGCAGTTGCCCTCGGGCCTCACTTCGACTTTAACCCGACCGTGTTCACCGCAATCACCCGATAGCGATGCTTCTTGCTGGGGGCCGCGGTGGTGTCGGTGAAACGCATCGGCACCAGCGGCTGCGCCGGGGTGTCGCTGTATTGCAGGTTTTGGAAGAGGGCACGCCCGAAGGGATTCCTCCCCTGCTCGGGCACGGTGCTGAGCACTTGTCCGTCGCGCTCGATGATGAAATGGGCGAGGCCGCTTTCGAGATCGGCCCCGGCTTCCCAGGTGAGTTGGTTGTCGACAACGCGCAGGTTGAACGGCGCGGGCGGCGGCGTGGTGTCGGTGACGGCGGTGTCCTTGACGTATTGCGCCCAGGATTGGGCGATGGCGGCGTTGGGTAACCAGACGGATTGTTCACGCGCGCCGGAGAATTGCGCGGTCGGCACGGGCGCGCCGCCGTTCAGGGGCGCCAGCCATGCGGATTTTTCCGGCATGGGTCTGAGCGGTCGGCCATGTCGCCGGGGCAGGCGCGCGGACACGCATGTGTCCAGCCAGGGGATGGCGAGGTAACGCGAATTGCCGCATTCATGGCTTGTCAGCGGATCGATGGCGACGCCGACGAGTCCGCCGCGTCCGCGCAATTCAGAGAAGAACGCTTCGTTACCCGGCCAGACGCCAGCGAACGGGTTGGTTTTGACGGTCACGCCTTCCTTGGTGCCGAGATTGCACATCACTGGCACTTGAAGAGCGCCGGGCGGAATTACGAACGGCGCGGGTTTATTGGTGGCGGCCTTGAGCGAGGGAACTCCTGATCGGAGCCACGCCGCGGCGACGCGTTCCGGATGGAGCAACACCATGCCACCGGCCCAAAGTCCGCCGCCGCTATGGCCCCAAAGTGCCCACGGCACGGTGGCGAGTTCCCGGTGACCGGACTGTGCGCCCAGATCGGTGAGAGATTTCTGAAACGTGGCGTCCGAGCCGTTGCGTGGATCGCACCAGAGCTGGCAGTTGGCCTTTTCGGGCTGCTCATAAACGGGCGACAGTAGCGCACAGTCGAGCTTCTTTGCGAGCGCCTGCCAGTGCAGGTCAAACGCGCCGGTCAAGCCCGACTTGCACGAGCCTTCGCCGCAGCCGTGTTGATGCACGACCACGCCGCGCAACGTCTTCACGCCAGGAGGAATCCAAAGGGTGTAGCTGACGGGAAAGACGAGCGCGCCCAGCTGCGTGGAAGCCTCGTAGCGTACCCGATAGTAAGGTGGCTGCACCGGCGGTGCATTGGTGTAAGGCGGCTCCTGGGCGGCCAGCAATCCGGCCAGGGCGAGGAACCACACGACGGTAAAGCGCATCGCGAGAGGGAAGCAGATTGGGAGCGGTATGGAAAGCAGCGGGTGTGAAGTCAGGACCAGCCGCATTTCAACGTAAAAGATTCCCGATCCCGGCCACGAAGCATGTAAAAAGGCCGACGTCCTAGAACTAGAATTGCTCCGCCTGCGGGGTGAAATCGCCGCCTTGCGAGAGCAGCTTACAAATCAAATGGCCGCGGAACGGCAGTTTCCGGCCCCAACTCAGGCAGCACTAAGCCGTAACAATGCAGATCTCTACAGAAGCTTACACCCCGGCTGGCGGGCCTGATCATGGAAGAACCTTTCCAAGGATTTCGCGCGTCTGCATCATTCAGCGTTGTTTCGGCGAGCTATGACCGGTTTTTCCATGGTGCCTGCGTGCCCG
>JAYVTS010000467.1:0-37313 GCA_043788645.1 Verrucomicrobiota bacterium | reverse complement strand
ACCTCGAATAATTATGTGGAGTTGAACCATGCAAAAAGCCCACATTCTTTGCCTTTGGCTCCTCAACTCCACATAATCTGGAACTCCACATAAAGCCGTTTATGTGGAGCTCCACATAAACGGCTAAGTCTTTCACGGCGGATTGCCATCCCACCGCTCCGAGCAGCTCACCTCCGCCACTGCCAGAGTTCGCACTAGGCCAGAGCCAAGCCCAACCGACTGAGCGATCGATTTTGCTCAACCAGTTCGCCAATGCTCACCACCTCCGTGGCAGAGAGATTGCGTCCGCGGATCATCCACGGTTCTGCTTCCCCGAACCCAGCTCGACTCACTTACGCCGGACACTCTATGCGAGACCCTTTTCCTAGGTAAGGCGAAAACGTCGCTGTAGTGCTAAGGAAGAACGCGGACATCAAACTCAGTGGGGTTTGGAATTGGAATTGCAAATGACTGTCTCCATTGCGGGTTTCGCGGAGAAGACGGCCGCAGCCGTCAACGGGGTGTTGGCATTCCGTCAACAACTTATTCCAATTCGCATTCAAGTTGAGACTAACTCGCTGGTGCTTTCTGACGCGGGCTTCGTTGCTCACTCGTTATAGATTCCCTTGGATTTGCGCTTCTTTCTCGCCTCGCTAATATAAAAATACGGCCCGCCTGAGTCTCAACTCGGGCGTGAATTGGAATTACGCGCCCTACGGAATGATGACGCGAAAAAACTGCCGAGCCGCGATTGGGTCCAGGTGAGCCGAGGTCGCGATGGTCGGGGCGCCAGTATTGGTCCACATTGCGCCGACTAGGTCCGGGCGTGACTGGACCTGGTACGGTCCACCGGGTCCGGACCACTCGATCAGGAGCGTCACTCCGTCCGGTGTCACCCTCTGGATCACCAAGGGCACGGGAATACGGACATCCATCACCCCTCTCGCCGGATTCGTCGGACTCGCCGCACCCGGGAAATGAACGATATACTCCAGTTGCATGTGCCCATTCGCGACCGTCCCTTCGGCTGTTATTCCAGCGATGAAGTTCCCAGGAATGTTACCGAGGACGACGGAGAAAGTGCCTTTGGTGGCGTCGATGGTGCCTTTGATATCACCGAAGGCACCGACCCCATGGTTGTCAATCTGGAATTGGTCGCCTGCGATGACCGCGGGCATGGTAATTGGGGGAGGATCAAATGCCCCAAAGACAAAGCCGTCCATGTCAAAGAGGACGGTTGCCGTGGATGGGGTCGAGGCAGAGATATCGATCAATGCTTTGCCGGTTGAACCAAACGTGAGGTTGGTCCAAGCGCCGACATAGCGTCCGAGGACATCCGTGACCGCTGCGTAGGTTCGGTTCGGCGCGACGCTGACCAGGAGGAGGAACACGGCCCAAGGCGAGGGCCGCAACAGGGCCAGGAACGAGACCGGCCGGGGAGATGACAAGTTTGTGTTCATGATAGGGGCTAATACCGAATGATGATGATTTCGTGGACGTTGTTAAGGGTGGCTTCCAGGCGATTTCCGTGCCGTTTGAATTGGGTGGCTTTATCCAAGACTTCCACTCGTTTGATTGAACGATTGACCTCGACAGTTACCCGATACATCGGGGCTTCCTCCATCGGCGTTGGCCGCCCCGTCGGCCGATCTTTTGCGGGCGCAGACTGTGGGGGCGAATTGTAGCCGAGCAAATGCACGCGCAGAGTTTTGGTGGCGGGATCATCCGTGACAACTCCTTCTACGTTAGCTGGGGCCGTAATTTCGATGGCGGGCTGAGGGTTGAGAAAGCGGACGGCATTGCGCAACAGGCGTCGGGCTTCGATGATCGGCTGCTCGCTGGCGGTCGCGTAGTCCGGCGAGCAGGTGAGGGTCAGGACGGTTCCTTCCCCGATCCGATTGATCAATAACGCGGGCCCTATCGGGCTATCGGCGCTCATGGGCAGGTCGGTATTTTCGATGCCCTGTTGCTGGCGCAACGTTCGATGGGGTTTGAGGAGTTCGCCGACCGGTAGGGCCGTCGTGGGTTCGTAGCCCGCGGCGGGGCCTTCCACCAGGAATGGCCAGTCGAGGCGAATGCCCGCTGAGAGGAGCGCCAGGCCGGTGGCGGCTTCGGCGCTCGCGTTTTTCTTATTCTTCAGTTTCGATTTGGGCCGCGCCGGATCGGCTATAAACTCGGGTTCAGACTCATTTCCTGGAAAACGCACCCAGTTATCGAGCCCTTCGAGTCGGCCGATAAATTTGGCGCCGACCAGTTCGTTGAGCCCACTTTCTTCGAGCGGAAGTCCGTGATGATCGAATTGTCCGGTGAAGCCGGTGACGATGAGTTTGCCCCCGAAGGTCACGTATTCGCGCAAACGAATGATTTCAGAATCGGAGAGGATCGTAATATTTGGGAGCAGGATAACGGGAAATTGGCGAAGGGTTTCTAGGTTAGAATTTTCCGCGTGAACCACTCCGAAAAGAAGGTGTTCGCAGACGAGGGCTTGGTGAGCGCCTTGGAAAGATTGGAGATATTTTGCGGGATGATCGCGACCGTACCAATCCCGAGTGTGTTCGCTAAAATAGAGGCCTACTTCGGCGAGTGACGGCTGGCCGAAATGCGCACGCTGAGTCTGCGCTTCTTCAAAGGCTGCCCCAATCCGTTCATAGGCGACCGGATCGAGCCAACCATCATAGCCGGTCTTATCGACGATCGTCACCAAGGCTCCATGAGCCAACAGCGTGAATAATTCCCAACGGAGGTCGGCTAAGGGGCGGGTCGTCTGGTCGTGAGCCCGACGGACGCATCGTTGCATGGCGACCTGGACGGGTCGGCCTGGAACAGCACTTCGATAGAATTCGGCGTTCAGCCCGACGGAGATTGCGTTAAAGCCGTCCGCACCGGTTGCGCTGCTCACAAAATCTCCATTGGCCGAATGCTCAGTCGGCCGTTGACCGACTTCCCACGAGGAGGGTGGATTCCCTGGATAACTAAAATCCACGGTGACTTGAGGATTGAGTTGATGGATATGTTCGGTCAGTTTTTTCTCGTAAATATCGCTACTGGAATAGCGAAATTTCAGGACGCGTTCCCAGGCATCATCCCAGGCACCGGGTTTGGGCATTGGGCGATGGAACTCGGCCTCAAATTCCCGCTGACAGGTGGCGCACCAGCATCCGTACGGCGGGCCAAAACCCTGATCCACCTTCTCCAAATGGAGGCCGTCGATGCCGTATGCCAATTGTTCGCTCAGTAGTTGTTTCATGTAGTCGAGGTAGCCGGAGCGAAAACAGACGCGTTCGATGGGTTTGCCATCTTCAGCGAACATGCGCCATTCGGGATGTCGTTTGAGCACTTGGGTGGGGTATTGTTGGAGGCAAGAGGCAATGATGGGCAGACCGGTGCGACGGCCTTCATCGACGGCTTCGCGCAGAACGTCTCGTTTGCCCAAACCCGGTGCTTTGGTCTCCAGCTTGGAATCATAATAAGTATATTCGCCATCGCGCGCACAGATGACGAGGTATTCGCAGTGGGCGGCTACGCCATGGCGGACCAGATCGAGTCCGTTCAATTTTTCGGCATATCCGACATCACTTGGATCGCTTCCGGATTGGGCTCCTGTGGGGCCGATTTCCAGGCCGACCCAGCAGCGCTGAAACCAGGCTGGCTCGGCGGCCCGAGTGGGAAGGTTGAGTGCGGCGGAGACGAGCAGAATGGCGAGCTGAAGCGTCGTCGAGTAAAGAATGCGAGATGGCATGATGATGTTCCCGAAATGGGACGCACAAACTCCGAAGTTACTCCGCAGAATACGACTAGCGTGGATATCTCGTTCCGGCCAGGCACCGGGAACCCTATATCGTCTCCGCACGAGCGAGCTAGTGCGATCGGTTTCCCGTCCGAGGCGTCAGGCGATCTGCGCGATCCCGGGCTTCTTCTTCTGCATATTCTTGCCAGCGTTGGGCGCGTTCTGCGCGCCGCTGCCGTTGACGATGAAAATGCCGCCAGACCAAGAAAGAGCCGACAGCGACCAGGAGCAGCCAAAGCCAAAGTGCGGTGCGTTGGAGTTTTACTTCGCCGCTCGAAATCGTCGCGAGTTTTACTGGATCTGCCGCGGTGGCCGTCACGGACGCCAGCATTGCGGCGGGCTTGGCTGGTTTTGCAGGCGATTTCTTGGGGACACCGACCGGTTCGAGCGCGCCGCTCGGTGGGGGTTCTGGGGCCACCGCAATCGCGGCCACGGTGTTGCCGTAGTGGTTGGGGTTGGCGGCTTCGTGAGCGGCCTGACGTTCGCGTTCCGTGGGAGTTCGTGAAGCGCCGGGACCGCCGGAGTGGCCGGGCGAAGGAGAATTGAGGGAACTGACACTGCGAGCGGCGGCGGCGAGTGCTTCGGGACTCGAAACGGTACTCTTACGCAATTCCACATGGCCATCTCCGAAGAGGACGTTGCCCTTGTTGTCGTGCCGTCCCGGTGCAAAGCTGATTTCTGAGCGGTTTTTGTCGACCATGGACTTGGCAAACTTCGTCCAATCTCCCAGCAGCGTGCTATCGGTGGCGAGCGTGATGTTCGCATCGCCTGGTTCGGCTTGGAGATTGAGGGCGTAGCACAGGTTGGAAAGGGTGAGCGCGGCAAAACTGGGCACCCACATTTTGGTCGCAGGACAGATCATGACCTGGGCGGTCTGGAGGCCTTCGCCCGCGGCCCGGAAAGCCAAGGGGCTGAGAATGTACTGCCCGTTTAAGACCGGGGCTTCGAGATTCTGCTCCCGTGACCCACCGTCGGCCATCGAGACCTGTTGCGGATACCGGTCATTGTGATCGTGCGCGAAAGAGGAAAAGGCGATCCCGATTTGCCGCAAATTATTGGCGCATTTGGCTCGCCGAGCATTCTTAAGCCCCTGGACTAGACTCGGAAACGAGAGCGCGGCGAGAATCCCAATGATCGCACACACGGTGAGGACCTCGACCAAGGTATACCCGGCTTGGTTCGGCTCAATCCGCGATGGTCGTGGGACACGGTTCATCTCCGATTCTCTGTTTTGACCGAAATTACGTTTTGCTGGCAAGAAAAAACTCTCCTACCCGCCTTTTTTCTTGTTTTTATTCTGACTCCATTTGGCAAGGTTGCTGCGAAAATGGGTTGATCAAGGATAACTTTTCATTAGCAAGTTCAATGCCGTCTGAACCGCGATCGTCAATGCTTGTTCGCGAATGGGCAGCGGGAAATCCGATGGGGCTTCTAGGGTCAGACTGCGGGAGGTTCGATTTTGGAGGAGCCACAAAGCTTCGGGCCATTGGGGGCGGCTGGCGGGATCAAGGTTCGGACGGATAATTCCCGGCGCGGTTGCGGCCCGCCCGTCAATGATGGATGCCGTCTCAATCTGGCAGACGCTACTCACAGCGGCAATCGTCGGTTCCGCCAAGGGATTAGCTCCCAGGGGATTCAGTTCGTAGCAATAAAATCCGGCGGCCTCCCAGTCTTCATGCAGGCAAATGGCGGCGGCAAAGGTGGGTCGATGTTGTAACCAGGCGATGTGTGCCTGGACTTCGGCCGATACCGGCCGCAAATAGTCGCGATTCAGATCCACCCCTGCGTCATTTTCGCGCGTGTATCGGGCGCACCCGGTGGGATTGAGACACGGGCAGATCCAAAGGTTTGACGTGGTAGGCCAAGCCTCCATTCGGAAGAGGCTGAGCAGTGCGCGTGGGCCAGCCGGTTCATCGCCATGAATGCCCGCTGACAAATAGAACGCAGGCGCAGCGGAGTTTCGTTCGGCGGCTCGGCGTGACAAACAGACGATCTCCCGGTCGCTGCCGGGGAGCAGGAGTTCCTCATGCCAACCGGAGTTTCGCGCTATTTCCCGGATTTCCCGGAGTATCGGTTCGGTATCGGATCGTTCACCCCAATACCCGCCTTGGTTCAGGCCAAGAGGTTGCATCGGCAGCCAAAGCTGAAGGGCATCGGTCGGGATTGGAAGCGGAATCTTGGAATGGTGGGTAGGGTTATACCCCATTGGTCGAGAGGGTATTTCGAAGACCTAACGGGAACGGAAGAACTCTTGGCTCTCCGGCATTTTTTGGAACAGTCCGGCACGACCCTGGCGGAAACGAATGGAGCCAATGTTCATTGGCTGCTGGTGATCGACCACCAAGTCGCACGAGTTTTCCATGCCGAGCTGCAAGGTGCCATCCCAGTGCGGATTTTGCCTCATGATCCCAAAGAACATTTTCAACAAGCTCAGGATGCAAAGGATTTTTCGCGCGGCAAAGAAAAACCGAATCTAACCCATTTTTTGAGCCAACTGCCAAGATTTTAGTGGGTGATGCTCCGGTTTTGGTTTTTGGAACGGGTACGGGATCGAGTAGTGAGATGGAATTATTCATTGCTTGGTCGAAACTTCATCACCCCGAATTGGCCCAAAGAATTGTCGGTTCGGTGGTGGTCTACCCTTTTTCTCGGGCGAGCGGGCATTCACTTCATCGGCATACCGGGTTCTGGCTTTCCGTTGGTCGTGAGAATTTGGAAATGATGGACGCCAGCGGCTAGGGGATGGTCGCTCGTCCAAACGATCTTCTTGTCCGGGTCCACTTCAACCATGGAGATACCCTGACTGGCCGCATGGCTTCCGATGACAGTATTGCCATTGGCTAATCGTTGGGACCCGCACGGATCCTTAAACAAACCGTGAACATCGTCGTTCGTGATTTTCCAAACGACCTCACCCTGCGGGTTCATTTCGATCAACTGATTCGCGTGCGTGAGCGATACCACCGTGTTGCCGTTGTCGAGGCGGATCGCCGTGAAAGGCCAGTTTTCTGCCTTTCGCCCCCCCAATTTATCTAAATCTGTCTTAAGAACACGAACAATTTTTCCTTCTGGGGAGTATTCTTTAACCGCGAAGGCGAGGAGGTGAGGGACCAGATAGTTACCATTTTTGAGTTGGCGCGCCATGCGGGTTTGCAGATGGGCGTTGTCGGTTTCCGGCTGCAAAGGAACCTCTAGAACTAGGCTTCCGCTGGGACTAATTTCGAGAAGTCGAGGGCGGCCCCCTAATTCGGTGACGAGGGTGTTGCCGTTGTAAAGCCGTTGGGTGGTACCGATCTCGCTATTCGCGGCATTAAGTTGGTAACTGAAAACAACTTTCTGATCCCGGGTGACCTCTTCGACTCGATCACTGAACGCCAACAGAACATTCCCGTTTGGCAGGACGAAGCCGTCGCGAGTGCCAGTTCGATACTCCCAAGTGGACTGGCCTTTTTCGTCGATGATCGCAGTTTTACTGCCCATCACCAAATAGGAATGGTGGATACCTGGATTGATCAGATCGGCGGCGCACCCTGGATCGGAGAAGACGACCACCGAGGCCCAGACCCAGGCGGAGCAATTGACGGCTTTGGAGAACATGCATTAAAACTCAAGAAAAGCGGTGGCACAGGAAAGTATTTTTCTACAAATTAAACTCGGCCATGACGAACCGTTTCGATTTTAACGCAGCCCGGACGAATTTCGCGTCCGCCGTTGTGATTTTGATCTGGGGCCTGATCGGTCTCGTCGGGGCGGGGCGGGCAGCGCCCGTGGCGACCACGAGTGATTTTTTTGAGCAGAAGATTCGACCGGTACTCGTCGAGCACTGTTACGAATGTCATAGCGGTACGAGTCCCCAACTCAAGGGTGGACTGCGAGTGGATAGCCTAGCGGGAATGATGGCTGGAGGTGAACGAGGTTCGGCTTTGGCGGTGGGCCAACCGGAGGCCAGTCGGCTTTGGATTGCAATTTCGCATCAAGACGAGAAGGTGTCGATGCCCTTCAAGAAGGCAAAGTTGTCCGATGCGGTCGTGAAAGATTTTGAACGATGGATCCGGGAAGGAGCCGTTTGGCCGCGGTCTGATCGAGCGGACGCTAGCACTCTGCTGTTGCCATCCGTCTCGGTACCTCTCGTGGCGCCGGGGTTGGGCAAAAGTGGGGGTTTCGATTTGAGCGAACGGAAGGAGCGTTTGGCGTGGATTTGGGAGACGCCCCGGCGACAAATTGTACCGACGGTAAAAGATATCGCTTGGCCCCAGGATACGGTGGATCGGTTTATATTGGGGCGTTTGGAAAAGGAGGGACTCAAGCCAGCGCCTGCGGCCGAGCCGGCCACATGGCTTCGTCGGGTTCATTTTGCGCTCGTGGGCTTGCCACCCTCACCGGCAGAAGTTGCCGAATTCTTATCCGATGGGGCACAGGGGGCACGGGCACGGGTGGTCGATCAGTTGTTGGCATCCCCGCATTTCGGTGAGCGTTGGGGACGACATTGGTTGGATCTGGTTCGGTACGCTGAATCCCGGGGACATGAAAGCGATTTTATAATCCCCAATGCGTACGAATACCGGGACTACGTCATCCGCGCACTCAACGCGGACTTACCGTACAACGATTTTGTACAGGAACACCTGGCGGGCGACCTCCTCTCGCCTCCGCGTCGCCACCCGACCCAGGGTTTTAATGAATCAATTCTGGGGACGGGTTGGGCTTTGTTAGGAGAGGAAATTCATGCGCCGGTGGATACGCGACAGGATGAAAATGAACGAATCGACAATCGTATTGACGTCTTTTCCAAGACGTTCCTTGGGCTAACGCTTGCTTGCGCGCGGTGTCACGATCACAAGTTTGACGCCATTTCTCAACGTGACTATTACGCCATGGCCGGGTTTTTCATCAGCTCGGGCCAACGGTTGGCCCGGTTTGAAACCATGGAAACGGAGCACGCGGTTGCCGAACAATTAGAGAATTTGAGGTCCCGGAGGTCTGCCGAGTTGAGCGCAGCGATGGTGGCCGCACAGCAGCCTGTCTTGGGACGGCTTCGGGAATTTCTAACCGCGGCGGTGGAAGTGGCGACCACGGCGACCACGGCGACCAACGGCACGGCTCCCGTGGGGACTCGGCTAAGGTTGGCGGAATTTTCTCCGAGTCTTTTGCAGGCGCTCGGGCGAATTTCGGTTCGCGACCGGTTAGATCCGATAGTCCTCGGCCAATGGACCGCAGCGGTGGTCAGCGCCGTTAATGATCCAGAGGATGTCCTGTTTCGTTTGGTTGAAGTTGCAGGTTTGACGGGCTCCGCTCCCCAACCTCCTAAAGATCCAGGAGGTGATCTAGGCCTGCCAGAGGGCGGTCGTACACTCGTGGATTTCGGGGAAGTGACATCGAAAGAATGGTACGCGGATGGTGTTGCCTTTGGACTTCGCCCCCGTCGGGCAGGCGATTGGCAAATTACGGCGCCGTGGGGAACTAACGGTGCCTCCGTTCGCGTGGCGACTCGGGGTGCGGCTCAATCCGATTCAGACTGGCGCGATCTCGATTTGAGTCCCGGGGTCGAGCGCGAACCCACGCTTTACGGTGGTTGGAAACGGGATGGGGTTATGGTTCGATCCTCGAAATTTGAACTGACGAACGGCCACTTGTATTATTTGGTGCGAGGTAGCGGTCGAGTGTTGGCGGCCGTCGATTCCCAACGACTGGTGACTGGGCCGGTACATACGGGGCTGGTTTATGAATGGGGATTCGAGGACCGATGGCATTGGGTTTCCCAGGACCTTTCGGATTATTCGGGGCATCGGGTGGCGCTTGAGTTTTCGCCTGGGCCGGAGTTTGATACCGCGATTGCGCTCGTCGTCGAATCGGAACGACCGCCCGGCCACCTCCGGTCCGTGGCGGACCGACTCCGGCACCGGGAACAACCGGCGATTTCGCTAGCCGCGACCGTGGCTGTGTACCAAAGATGTTTTGAAGCGGCAGCAAACGGTGCAGCGACGAATCAACCGGGAGGTTTGACCTACCCGATGCGGAATTGGCTGGCCCAGCGTCCCGAATTATTTTCCGGCCGGGAAGGGGATTGGCCGGAACCGATGGCCAGCGCGATTCAGGGTTACCTGCGAGAACGCCAAACGCTCTTCGCCGGAGTGAAATGGAAGTCCCATACCGCCCCGGCGCTGATGGAGGGCAATGGGGTGGATGAGTATTTGCTCTCCCGAGGCAAGCATCAGACCCCGAAAGGCCGCGTTCCTCGACGAATTCTCGAAGCAATCGGTGGATCGACGCCCATCCCGTCGGCGTGCGGCAGTGGCCGAAGGGAGTTGGCGAAGGCGATGATCGATCCTTCCAATCCACTCGTGGCTCGGGTTTTGGTAAACCGAGTGTGGCATCAACTCTTTGGCCGGGGTCTGGTGGCCACGGTTGATAATTTTGGGTGGCTTGGACAACGTCCCAGCCATCCGGAGTTGCTCGACGAATTGGCCGCGACGTTTGTCCATGAGGAAGGTTGGTCGATCAAACAGCTGATTCGGCGATTGGCCCTCTCTCGCACCTATGCGATGTCGAGTCAGCCCAATGATGCGGTGGCCGAGGAGCGCGATCCGGAGAACCTGTGGTTGCATCGGATGAACCTCAAACGGTTGGAGGGTGAGGTCATTCGCGACGCGATGTTGGCGGTCTCTGGACGGCTGAATCGGCAGATGTATGGGGCTTCGGTGCCGCTTCATCCGTCGCAATTTTTCGAGGCTCGTGGCCTGCGCAATGAACGGGGACCGCTCGATGGCGGGGGCCGCCGGAGTTTGTATGTGGCGTCTCGGCGCAACTTCCTTCCGATGATGATGACGGCTTTTGATACCCCCATTCCATTCACCACGGTGGGTCGGCGCAATGTTTCTAATGTGCCCGGGCAAATGCTATTTCTAATGAACGATCCGTTGGTCCATGAACAAGCCGCGGTTTGGGCGCGACGACTCCTCGCGGAGCTGCCCGAAGCTTCAGAAACGGATCGCATTCGCCGCCTTTTTTTAACGGCCTTTGGGCGCGAGCCAGGCCCGGGAGAATTGGATCGGTGTGGCGCCACTCTCCGCGACGTCCGTGGCGCGGCGAACGAAACCAAGCCGGCCGTGGACCCTTGGACGGAACTCTGTCATGCGTTGCTCGGGGTGAAGGAATTTATTTATGTCCGGTGAACTAAAAACGCCTCCGTGTTGTGTCAGTCGGCGCGACCTTTTGCGGGTTTTTGCCGGTGGTTTTGGAGCGTTAGCGTTCTCTGCCCTCTTTGGCCAAAATTCGCTGTTAGCCGACCGGGTCCGGGCGAATTCGCTGAGCCCGCGGCGGTCAAATTTTCGACCCCGAGCCCGGAATGTTATTTTTCTTTACATGGATGGGGGAATCTCACAAGTGGATACTTTTGATTATAAGCCGAACCTAGAAAAATATCACGGTGAAGATCCACGTAAAACGATTGGGCGCCTCGAGAAAACCCAGTTTGCTAATATTGGAAAAGTGATGAAGTCCCCGTGGAAGTTCTCTCGCCGCGGGCAGAGCGGCCTTTGGGTGAGCGATCTTTTCCCACAACTTGCGGGAGTGGCGGATGATCTCTGTGTGATCAAATCCATGACGTCAAAATTCCCGGAACATACGAGTGCCAACTACTTTCTCCATACCGGCACGGGGCTTCAGGGTCGTCCAAGTCTCGGGTCCTGGACCACTTATGGGCTCGGGAGTGAAAACCAGGAAGTGCCGGGTTTTGTGGTTTTGAATGGCGGTTTGATTCCGCCGGGGGGCGTGGATAATTTCAACAGCGGATTTTTGCCCGCGACCTATCAGGCTTCGGTCTTGGAAGCAAAAGATCCGCCCTTGGCTAATATCCGTCCGCTCGAGCCATTTTCGCGGCTTCAGGGATTGAAGACTTCGCTGATTCGAGATTTGGACGAACAGGGACTTACCCAGGCGGGAAATCTAGACGCCCTCGAATCGGCCATTGCGAACCACCAACTTGCGGCCCGCATGCAATTGACGGTTCCGGAATTACTGAATCTGGAGGGAGAAACCAAAGCCACTAAGCGCCTCTATGGTTTCGAATCGGACTACGAATTTACTCGCTCTTACGCTTGGCAATGCTTGACGGCGCGTCGACTCGTCGAACGCGGCGTGCGGTTTGTCGAACTCACCTGCCCGAAGATTAGCGGATATGATCGTTGGGACGCTCATTCGAATCTTACGAAGAATCACACTGAAAATGCCCGAGCGGTGGACCAGCCGATTCGGGCGCTCTTGGTGGACCTGAAACAGCGCGGGTTGCTGGATGAGACGTTGGTGGTTTTTTCGGGCGAGTTTGGACGTACTCCTTTTGCGCAGGGCTCAGACGGTCGGGATCACAATGAGTTCGGTTTTTCTATGTGGCTGGCAGGCGCGGGAGTAAAGGCGGGTATCAGTTTTGGCGAGACGGATGATTGGGGTTATAAGGCAGTGGTTAACCCGCTGGAAATGCACGATTTGCACGCGACCTTATTGCACTTGTTGGGGCTTGATCACACGCGACTAACCTACCGATTTAGCGGTCGGGATATTCGGCTCACGGATGTTTACGGTGAAGTTGTTCACGAAGTCATCGGCTGAAAAGAGGGCGACTTGCGAGTCGGGTTGTCGACCACAAGGCAAATGAGGATTTGCGGGAACGCGTCAGCCCGAAACTATTCAGCCTCGTCGATTCAGTAAAAAACGAGCTTGCATTGATTCCCGCTTCCGGGCAGTAGAAACGGATGCTTGCAGTCACGATCAGCCGTGGTTCCTCAGATCAGGCCTGGCGTCCCGGTTCGAACGGGCAAAGGAGTGGCGGGCGTGGTGCTCCTCACCGGGACGAATTTGCCCCGCCCCAGTTTAGTGACCACCGCTCGTTGAACCTAAAATCGCGAATTTCAGCTTAGATGCGAATTGGACCCAGCGATCAAGTCTCCGACGGACAACGTTCCCGCGGTCAATATCTGCGCCCGTAACCCGCCCAAATGGACCAGTCCGGGCAGAACTTCAGGCACGGAAATTCGTGCCAGATGAGAGCACGGTTCGCACAATCTCCAACCGCGAAGGCGGACGGTTCCAACCGAAAATTCTCGGTTCACCAAATCGTTTAGTCGTACCCCGGTCGTGACTAGATTCCGGCGCGCATGAGCCGCCGTAAAGGGACGGCCTAACGTCCGAGCAAACGCCGCCAAGTTTTCCTCTTCAATCAGGGTGACTTCAAAATCTGGTTTCATCGGCTGGGGCGAGAACGTTCCTCGACCTTCAAAATAGCGATCACCCGCGAGCCCTCGTCCCGGGACCGCCAACGCCTGTGGCACGCTCCGGCTCCAGTCATCAGGCGAGGCGGCAATGAAAATCGCTACGAGATGGCTCATGTTCGTGGAGGGTTCAGATTCCGGTGACAATTCAGGTTTTGAGGAGAACGGATCGGCAGGCAGCGGCGAGTTTTTCAAGGTGGCGATCCAAGGTGTATTCGTTTTCAAAGTGCCGCCGCAACTGTTCGCCAGGAGCTTGGGCAAGGACCTGAAGGACCGTAGCGGCGAATGTTTCCGGTTGGTGTGGTGGAACGATGCCCGAGTATCCGGTCGGAAGGAAGTCAGGAAGAGCCCGCCACCGGGTGGTAATCACCGGCACACCCCAGGCCATGGCTTCGAGCAAGACGAGAGGCATCGATTCGGGACCATAAAACGTTGGAAAGATAAAGGCTTCGGCTTCGGTCCAAAGGCGGGCTTTTTCCGCTGCATTGGCAAAACCATGATAGGTAACGGCCCCTGCTAAATCGGCTTGTGCGATTCGGGCATCAAATTCAGACCGGGTGGCGGAATCCAAAAAACCGCCACCGATATCCAGATGAAAGAGTGAGGACGAAGGACGGTTAAGTATCGCGACGGTTTCCAGGGCGTCGAAAAGCCCTTTTTCTCGGCAGCAAAGGCCAAGAAACAGAAGCCGCCCGCGGCGAGGATTTCGAGTGGGGAAACTCGTCCCGGCTCGTGGATCTGGAATACCGTTCGGCACACTAATGGTTTCCTCGGGTTTTAGGTCGCTTAGCCTGGGATCATTGCGGAGGCTATGCACGATACTCAGGGTATGGCGGCCATGGGTGCGGTCGGTGAGCCGTCGTTCCCAACCGTGTGCGGATTCTTGCAGCCATTGGCCTAGGCCGGCGGAATGCCAATGGAAAATCGTGCGAGGAAAGGCGGAACGAAGCACGGGCAAAGCTAACCAATCCCGGTATAAGGGGGTGCGTTGGCCGGGTGCGGGAATGTAGTAAAGGGCATCAAAGTGTTCGTGCCGGCCGGCTCGGAGAGCAGTGAGGACATGACGGACTAGTCGACCGATTTTTGAAATGCCGGCCTGGCCCACGTTGGCCAGGTCCGATGAAACACGAGCATCGATATGATGGCAGGTGACACCAAGTTCGGGGCGTTGTGCGAATCCGTCCAGCATAGCACCTACCATGAAGCTTTGACCATGCATGGGCGGTGGCCGGTGAGCAAAGACCAGCAGTCTCATAGCGGGGCTAGGGGGAGAACTCACTGGGCCGATGGTGGACTCTCGCCGATTTGGTGCGGGGCTTTGCGGTTGCGTCGGAGGGCTCGGGCTTCGACCCAATTCCCCAGATAATGGGCGATTGAACTTTTTGCTGCCACCCAGTCGGTGCGGCCCAATGCCGCATAAAGTACCAGCTTGCTCCCGTGGATCACTAACCCACCGAGCGAGGGTTGGTGAGGTTCAATGAGTTGAGCCGCGGCTCGATAGTCGACACGACCTTTTCGATAGAACGCTTTGACTCCGTATTGTGAAATATATTTTACTCGGGCCGCGTGAACGGCGGCTACCACTTCGCCCGCACGAAGGGCGGCACAGTACCAGTGTAGATCCTCTCCGCCTTGGAGTCGTTCATCGAATGGCCGCGCTTGCCAGGCGCTCCGGCGGTAAAGGGAATTTGGATTGCCGGCACCAAAACCGAAGCCGTGCCGGAGTTCATCCCCTTCAAAATAGGTGATTCCTCCGGCGGTCGAGACTTCGTATCCGGTGATCACGAGCGGACCGACGGCCGCCGTGACGGTGACCGGAAAACGCGCGATGGCAGAACGGTACCGATCCAGAAAATCTTTCGCCAACGGTACGGTGTGTGAACTGAGCGAAAGGATCCAGGGGCCCCGCGCCGCGGCAAAACCGAGGTTGAGCGCGTGGCCGTAGGAAAAGTCTTCCAGCCGCATTCCGATGATGTCCGCGCCGTGCTGGCGGGCCAATTCTAACGTTCCATCGGTAGAACCAGAATCCACGACCACCAGCTGATCGCCTGGGCCGAGCTGAAGCGCGGCCAGTACTTGAGAGAAAGTGCCGACGGAATTGAAAGTGCGGATAACTAAGGTGAGCGCAGGCTCGTTCATTAACAACAGACAATAAAGCACGCGTGATCGTATAGGGCCATGCTGGCATCGACGGATTCGTCGAATCCCATGATCCAGTTTCGTTTCGCGCCCAGGGCAGTTTCAAGAAAAACAGAGATCAGAAAGGGTCAAAAGAGTGGCGGATGCGGCGTGTCATCGCATCGGTGGGATTCCAGTGACTTAACCCAGAGTTGCTTGGGGCGGTTGTGGCGAACAGAAGATGGAATGACGCTGAGGACCACCCGAGCAAGGCCAGCCATTGGCCTCGACCAGTGACCACCTATCGCAGCTGCTCTCCCACCAGGCTGTACATTGCCCCATGAGTTTTTCGCTGATGAGCGAAGACGGTGGCCGGTGGCGGCGGCGTCGTGGCGTTCCAACAGCGCGCCGAGCGGGCCGGAATCGGTCAGATAGAGTTGCATGAGCCGAGTCCGTTGAGGTTGCGCTTGTGGCTCGAATGTTTGCTTCCGGCATATTTTCCTGCGAGATCACCGACACGAGCGGTGGCGCTCTCAAAGTTTTTTCCGTTGCGCTCGGACTCCATCGCTGGTCGGATGATTTCAGACTTGGGCCGGTTGAGGGCGCGCGCACGACGGTTCAACCAGTCAGCTAGGTCGGCGGGAACTCTTAAGGTCAGCGTTGTCATGAACCATGAACAGCCAGGTAATACAAAACTGGAGAAACGACTCTTCCCTTCACTACCGTAGGCAAGAACTATGGAAATGCATCCGCTTCGTTACGTCGTGGCCGTAGCGCAAGCTCGTTGCGGTCTGGCCAAAACAACGGCCTCCCAACCGAAGCGCGAGTGAATTTCTAAAGATAATTTCCTCACGTTTTAGTAAACAGAAATGGTGAACTGTGTTACCTCCTATTCCAGCAGGTTGGCGTTCGTTGTTGAAAGACGAAACGACTAAACCTTATTACCTCCAGCTTGACGCATTCCTCAATCGGGAGGTGGCCGCCGGGCAATCCGTACTGCCACCTCAGTCCGATATTTTTAACGCCCTCGAATTCACGCCGTACGATCAGATCAAGGTGTTGTTGCTCGGGCAAGATCCGTATCCGACACCGGGTTTCGCGCACGGGCTCTGTTTTTCGGTATTGCCTGACGTCCGCCCGATCCCCCGATCATTGCGCAATGTCTACCAAGAATTGCAGTGTGATGTAGGCGGTCGCGAACCCAACAATGGTTACTTGGAGCCTTGGGCCAGACAGGGCATCCTTTTGCTCAACCCGGTGCTCACCGTCAGAGCGCAACAACCCCAATCTCACCAGAGACAGGGCTGGGAACCGTTCACTGATCGGATCATTGAACTGGTGGACGCCCGCCCGACTCGGGTGGTGTTCGTCTTGTGGGGCAATGCGGCCAAGAAGAAACGGGCGTTAATCCGCCAACCGCACCATGTCGTGATTGAATGTGCGCATCCCTCGCCTTTGTCGGCCCGGCTTTTTTTTGGATGTCGCTGCTTTTCTCGAACGAACCAAGCACTCGTTGAGGCAGCAATGACGCCGATTGATTGGCAGATTCCAGATGTTTCCGTCCCGCCAACAACCTGCTAGCATTTATGTAATGAGAATTTCTTGGTTTCTCGGCGGTGGGTTGGGCGTGGCGATGAGCGTCGTGGTGAGTGCTCCGACGGACGGATTTCTCGCGGTGGCGAGGGAGAAATTCGGGGCGGACGGCGAGAAAGCGGCGCGCTTTCTCGCGGAGAACATGCCGACCCAAGATCGCGTCGGGGTTTCTACGGAATTCCTCACCGAGAACTTGGAGTTGGCGTTCAAAGCCCGGTCCGAATTCCCTTGGAGCAAAGGGGTTCCAGAGGAAATTTTCCTCAATGACGTCTTACCTTATGCGGTCTTTGATGAACCGCGAGATCCGTGGCGGGCTGAGTTTTATCAGCTTGCTCGCGAAGTGGTGAAAGATGCACGAACGGCCACGGAGGCGGCTCAGGCGCTCAATCATCAATGGTTCAACCTCGTCAAGGTTCACTATCACACCGGTCGTAAACGCCCCAATCAGAGCCCGAAAGAATCGAAGGAATTGGGCATGGCAACCTGCACGGGCTTAACCATTATTTTGGTGGACGCGTGCCGAGCCGTGGGTATTCCGGCTCGTGGCGTCGGGACACCAATGTGGGTGAATGAACGGGGGAATCATACCTGGGTAGAAATCTGGGATGGAGAATGGCGGTTCACCGGAGCGGACGAATATGATCTCAATGGATTGAATCGCGGTTGGTTTGTCAGCGATGCCGCCCAAGCCAAAGCGGACGTCGCCCGCTACTCGATTTATGCCACCTCGTGGAAGCGCGAAGGGCTGGCGTTCCCGATGGTTTGGGCTCTCGATAGTGATGCGGTTGCGGCGGTGAATGTGACCGCCCGTTACGCCCAATCCGCTGCCTCCGACACGGCGCAGGCGAAGCTGGGGGTGCGACTTCTGGAAAAATCCGGTGGCCCCCGTTTATTGGCCCAAGTTCGGGCAACCGACCGAACGAGCTGCGCAATTGGTGGCGCCGAAACGAAGGCGGGCACGTCCGATTTCAATGATCTTCTCCGACTCGCCTTGCGACCGGGAGTCGAAGGCTGGCTTCGGTTCACTGTGGGCTCCGAAACCCGCGAATTAGCCTATGGACCCTTGGCACCCGGGGATTCGACGGTGGATGCCGTTTGGTCAGACTTAGCTCCCGTCTCTCCGACCATCGCCGCACTTGAAACTTGGCTGGCTTTGCCGAGGCCCGAACGGTCCGTGGATGCGCCGATATTAAAAACTGCGCTGAGCAAGATCGAGGCCACTCATGCGATTTCGCTGTTGGCGGCGGATCGGCTCTCCCGGCTGGCGGTGGAACGAAAGGATGAATTTGAAAAGAAATCTCTCATCGTCGATGGCAAAACGCTGCGTTGGTTGGAGAAGACGTTTGGCGCGGCACCCCCGGAGGGACGTAGTCTTTGGATTTCAATGCATGGCGGCGGCAATGCACCCGTGGCCGTGAACGACAAACAATGGCAGAACCAAATCGGCCTCTACGAACCCGCTGAGGGTGTCTATGTTGCTCCTCGTGCCCCGACCGATACCTGGAACCTGTGGCATGAAAGTCATATTGACCCTCTATTCCAGCGTCTGATCGACGACTTTGTGGCGCTCGCTGGAGTTAACCCGAATAAGGTTTATTTAATGGGCTATTCCGCGGGCGGCGATGGCGTCTGGCAGTTGGCGCCGCGGATGGCGGATCGCTTCGCAGCGGCAGCCATGATGGCGGGGCATCCCAATGAGGCCTCGCTGCTAGGTTTAAGGAATGTTCCCTTTGCCATCCTAATGGGCGGCGACGATTCTGCCTATAATCGCAATAAGGTGGCCACCGAACGAGCCACTGAACTCGATCAATTGGAAAAGGATGATCCTACCGGATATGTCCACCTGTCGCGGATTTATCCTGGATTGGGCCATTGGATGGAACACAAAGATGCCGAAGCGCTGCCTTGGATGGCAAAATTTCGACGCAAAACTTGGCCCCAGAAAGTGGTTTGGCTCCAAGACGATGTTCTCCATCACGAATTTTATTGGTTGAGCATTCCGGAAAGGACGCCGGTCAGGGAACGACAGAAAATCGTGGCAACCGTTCAAGATCATACGATTTCGCTTGAGGGCGATGTGCCTTCCACTCTGAGCCTCCGATTGTCCGATGAACTCCTCAGTTTGGATGAACCGATAAAAGTGGTGGTGAAGGGTCGCGAGGTCTTCTCAGGCCAGGTCACCCGAACGGCCGCGGACATCGTCCGATCACTGGACGCCCGGGCGGACGTCTCGTCAGCAGCGACGGCCTCAGTGCGGTGGGAATAGATTTAACTTGTGAAACAAGAATGATGACAGAAACGTCCGTCAAGACCCGTCGGGCCCAAACTTCGGGTGAAGAGTTGGCCAATGCGATCAGTCATGGGCTCGGTTTCTTACTTGCTTTGGTCTCATTACCCATCCTCGTGTGGTACACGGCGGAACACGGGAGAATCTTAAATCTGGTCGCGGTGGTGGTTTTTTCGATCACGATGATGGCGCTCTATCTGGTTTCGACTCTCTACCACGCGGTTCCTGCGGGGCGGGTGAAACACTGGCTCAATCGACTCGATCACGCCGCGATCTATGTTTTTATCGCCGGGAGTTATACCCCCTTTTTGCTAGGCGTATTGCGGGGCGGCTGGGGTTGGTCTTTGCTGGGCGTTGTTTGGGGCTTAGCGACCTTGGGCGTCGCCGCGAAATTATTGAACCGCTTAGTGAACCCCATTTGGTCTACCGGATTGTATGTGGCTCTGGGATGGTTGTTTCTCGTGGCCCTGGGGCCGCTGATGCAGCGGATGTCCAACTCCGGCCTCGCCTGGCTCGTGGCCGGAGGCGTGGCTTATACGGCGGGAGCGATCGTCTTCCTGTTTGATACCCGACTCCGCTTTGCACATTTTATCTGGCACCTTTTTGTCATGAGCGGCAGCACTTGCCACTTCTTTGCGGTGCTCTGGCACGCGCAGTGACCTTATTTTGAAGACGACTTGGAATTGGTCTTGCGGGCGAGATGCAACTCAGCAAAGTGTAGCATGGCTTGCCAATCTTCAAACGTGACGTCGTGTGCGCCGGGACGCAGATAGTAGCCCAAGGTGCTGGCGATCAAGCGCGAGGGTCCGGGCCATTCTTTGACGGCCAAGCCATCGGTACGGAAGAGGCGGTAAACCGGATCAGCCCCTAGGGCACCTAAGAATTCACCCTTGGGATCACTCCACAGATCGGTGGTGCCGCTCAAGATGAGAACCGGCCGAGGGGCCAGTAGCGCGACCAATTCATGTTGATCGACCGGCAGGGCGTATTCCTTATCGACATAGTTGGTGAAGTTGGGCGCAAACCAATGCCCTAATTTATTGGCTAAGTGGTCAATCTCCTCGCCGAAGAGCCGTTTGCTCAGGGCCACCCCGGCAGCACCCGATGCTTGAGACACCACGAGCGCGAAGCGCTGATCTTGGGCGGCAGCCCACACGGCGGCTTTGCCCAATCGGCTAAAACCCATTACGGCGACTCGTTGAGAATCCACTCGCGGATTGGTTTCCAAATAGTCGAGCGCACGACTCAAACCCCAGGCCCAAGCGCCCAGACTGCCCCAATCACCGGCACCCGGTTCGGGGGCGAGACCACGCGGGCCTTCTTTCCATCGTCCCGGTTCGTCGGGTTCAATTTCTCCATAACCGGCCGTCGCCACTCCGTATCCATTCTCCAACGCATAACCGATGGGCCACATGTGTTGGTTAATTCCTCGACTTCCTTCGGCGGGTCGATGGTCGGGGACGTGATTGTAGAATAGGCCGTTCACCCAATGTTTCGGTATCGGAAGGTCCGGATCGGCGGTGGTCGTATAGTTACCGTCGAAATTAAGCCCGAGAAACATTGGAATCGGACCCTTGATTTGGTTGGGTAAATAGACAAGCAATTCCATTTGCCGACCTTCCTCGGTGCCTTCAAATAACACGCCAATCCGCAGGCGGGTGGCACGTCCACCGTACGCATCTTTCTTTTCCTCGCGCACGACGAAACGCAGTGTCGCGGGACGATTTACAAGGGTTTTGCCGTAGATTTCGCGCTCGAACGTTTTGAGCAACGCCGGACGCCGCAGGTCATTCCAGCTGCGAGGGGTGGTGATTCGGAGACCATTCTCACCCAAAAGCGGGTCGGGAAGAGTATAAGGCAGAACTTCGCTCTCGACATAAATGATTGCTTTTTTAGCCGAGTCCGCAGCTCGGAGCGCCAAGTCGCTAGGGCACGCCAGCCCAATCGCAAAAGCACCCAGTTTAATGAGCCAAATTGGCAGTAGATACCGTCGGTTTATTAGGCTCATTTTGAAAATGGGCTAGTCAGTGGGCTGCAAAAAACGATTGCACCATCGCAACGACGTGGGCGACTTGGTCCGAAGTGAGTTCAGGATACATCGGTAAGGGTAAGATACGCTCGGAGACTCCTTCTGCTACGGGATAATCACCCACTCGCCAGCCCTGATCGGCATAGCATTTTTGGAGGTGCAACGGGAGTGGATAATAGATCAGAGTTGAAATGCCGTGGGCGGTGAGGTGGGCCTGCAGTTCATCGCGTCGATCAGCGAGGAGTGCGAAAACATGCCAGATATGAGTATTGCCCGGGGCGGTGGGAGGCAGTTCCACCGGTAAACCTGCCAAACCTTGGGCGTATTGGGCAGCAATTTCTCCCCGTCGCTCATGCCAACGGATCAAATGAGGCAGCTTAACCCGCAAGATGGCCGCCTGAAGTTCGTCTAGGCGTGAATTGAAGCCGTGTAAATCGTGGTAATACCGCTTTTCAATTCCATGCACGCGGAGCATCCGCAGTTTTTTTGAGAGTGCTTCGTCGCTGGTCACGCACATTCCGCCATCGCCGTCGGCTCCCAGATTTTTCGTTGGATAAAAACTAAAGCATCCGATGTGACCAACACTTCCAGTGCCTCGGCCCTGCCACGTCGCCCCAATACTTTGGGCGCAATCTTCAACGATTTTGAGTCCGTGCTGGGCCGCCAACGGGAGCAAGGATTCAAGCGGAGCGGCTTGGCCGAAGAGATGGACTGGGAGGAGAGCCTTGGTGCGGGAAGTGATTCGTCGCGCTACGTCGGCGGCCTCCAGGGTGAAGCGGCGCGGGTCAATATCCGCAAAAACGATTTTGGCTCCGACTTGGTAAATCGACTCCGCCGGGGCGATGTAGGTGAAGGGCGTGGTGATGATTTCGTCGCCCGGCCCCAGATCGAGGGCTTTGAGTGCGAGGGTGAGGGCGTCCGAGCCCGAGTTGACCCCGACCCCGAAGCGCGCACCGGCGAGGGTGGCAATCTCCTGTTCGAGGGCGGTGACATTGGGGCCAAGGATAAAGTGAGCTTGGTCAATGACCTCGGTGACGGCGGCAAGGAGTTCAGTCCGGAGCGAGGCCGACTGGGCCCGGGGATTGAGGAACGGTACGTTCATCGATAGAACAATACGCTGGCGCACGGATAGGGGGGCCTCAACTTTTGACTACTTTGCCCCTTCACCGGTCACCGTCGGCACCGGCTTCCGGGGCAGTGGCCACGCGAGAGCCTCGAGTCGAACGCCTTCCCGTCGGTAAACGGCCGCTTCCACCTTGGGCACGTACAGCTGTGTTTCCACTGGCAAGTAGCGCGCAATCTCATCGTAATTTTGGGTTTTATGGGATTTCAGCAGGTTTTGCACCCGGGTAGGCCCCGCGTTGTAGGCTGCCAAGACGAGTCGCCAATCACGGAAGCGTTCATAGAGTTGACTCAATAGTTGCGCGGCCGCGCGGCCAGATTTTTCTGGATCTTTCCGCTCATCAAAAGGAAACGTACTCAATCCCAGGCCCTTCGCTGTGATTGGCATGAGTTGATATAACCCAACGGCTCCCACTGGACTTCGGGCCCGTACCTCAAACCCGGATTCAACCTCGGCCAGCCACACCAATTCCGGCGGCACTCCTTCCGCCGAGAAGATCGGCTTTAATCGCGAGATCAAGGCCGGTGCGCTTGCGGGAACTCCTCGTGAACGATATTGGTGAGCCCACACCTGGCGAACCGCGGCGGCCGGTGGATTTTCTCGATCGCCGGGAGATAGCGATGGCTTGAGTATTCTTTCGGAAGGGGCGGGCAAAGAATTCCCTGGCGTCGGCGTCGGCGCCGTTGGAATCCTCGCAATTTGGGTGGGAACGGGCTGCAGCGTTTTGTCCGATACATCCTCGTCGGGTTCGTGGCCCAACACGACTTCGACGGTGACCTGATGGGTAGGCGCTGGTCCCGACGGATGGTTGAGCTTTGTCACGCTACTATTCGACTGGTTTGTACGAAGCGTGGTGGACGGGATTACTAGTTCTTGGATTGGATTCTCGATTGGGACCCGAATGGGCAAATTCGTGGCTGGCATTGAAGGGATTGCGGAGGGCGGAGGAATGACGATCTGTAATTCGTCTAGCGCATCAAAATAATCGCGGCGTGATCGGAGCCACGCGGCCAGATCCTTCAGTGGCTCGTGGGCTTCCATCAGGGGTAGCAGGAAATCTGCTCCCGCTTTGAAAGGCGCTAAATCAACGACGTACTCCCCTTGCAATTGTTCCTGAAAATCGCGAAAAAATTGATCCATTTGGGCTGGATCCGGTTCAGGCAAGGTCAGGGTATCGTTCTGGAGATTTTCGTCAAACAGTTCACGCGCTTCGTGGAGGAGCGTGTCGAGTGAGAAATCGAGGGTTTCGTCCTGGGATCGAACCGTGGTCCCGCAAAACCCGCCGAAAGCCGCTAGGATGACCCAGCGGCCGACCGATCGACGAAGAGTGGCGCGCCGAAAATCCACTTTAAAAAGTAGGCCGATAGGAGCGTGACTGCGAATTGAAAGCGAGAGGAATTTTAGGGCGCAGATCCGCCCAAAAATGAGACGGCTACCGACCTCCAGAACTCTGGAACTCGTCCGTCCGATCCGCGATGAGACGCAGATCCGCCTCGGACTTGTCCGGGGGAAATCTGATTGAGTTTGCTATCGGCGAAACCAATCACCTCGTTCTCTTGCCTTTGATCGACGATGATCAGATTCAAAGTTTTGATGAACTTGCGAACCTTTCGCTGGTGAATCTCAGTGCCAACGCCACGGTCAGTGAGGCTCATGCACTCCTCAAAATCCATGACGATGATCTTGCCCAAGTCGACTTCAAACTAGGAACTATTTCCGTCTTGGAGACCAATGGTCCAATCGTGATTGAAGTGGTTCGGACGGGCCTGCCAAAACAAGAAATTCGAGTCCTCGCAACGGCCCGCCGAACAGCACAAAAGCAGGAGCAAGGCTATTTGTTCCGACCCACAACCAACGAGTTGGTGTTTCCGCCGGGGGTGACGATTGCCCGGTTCTTAGCCGTTTATGTGGAGCTCCACATAAACGGCTTAGTCACTCCTCGTCATTCATAGCGCCTTATCGTTGCCGCAATTGGGTAAAGGTAACACGGATGAATCGGAAAACTCTAGATCGTTCTGTCCTTTCAAAAATGGCGACCCCTATTCTTCAAATTCGCTTGTCGTCTGTTTTTGCCCCCTGTTTTCAATGACGGCCGAGGCGGCGAGGATCATCGGGACGTGAGCTGCCCGGCTGGCCCGGATCGTTCATCGCCTTTCGGCTAGGCCTTGCGGCGGAACTCCCCATTGAGTTCGGCCGGCAAACAAAAAAATCGGTGCAACTTTTTCGTGTCGTTTGTGTCACAGTTGAACCAGGCTCGCTGCCTGGGTCCATTGTTTCCATTATCGCACCATGAATTGCCGGTTTTTTGCCCTATTCGTCACCCTGTTTACCTGGGGTTCGGGTCCTTCTGCCCTCGCGATGCCCACCAGTTTCGATCTCGTCGGTCGCTGGGATGGCGCCCTTGATTTTGGGAAAGTTCATTTTCGGCTGAATCTCAAAATTGCCCGCTCGACCGACGGACAACGGCTGGCGGTAACCATGGAAATTCCAGATCAGGGGGCGAAGGACATCCCGGTACCTGCCTTGCTTTATCATCATCCTGACATCCGAATTGAGATCGATGCATTCAATACCTCTTTCCTGGGTGCGCTCGCGGAAGATGGGAATGCGATTGTGGGCCAGTTTTTGGAAGGTCCGGGTGGTCGGCCTACTCCGGTTACGTTCCGTCGGAATCTAAAGGGTGACGCGCCGGACCCGGTTCGAAGCTACGCGCCGGCCGCGGGAGAGGCGGCGGACATGCGCGGTTATTGGAAAGGCCAATTGGAAACCCAACCCGGAACGTCGATGTGGATCGGGCTGAAGGTTGGCCGACTTCCCGACGGAACTTTCGAAGCGAAATTAGACGATTTTGAGCGGGGAGCGATGGAGGTTCCGGCGTCGAGCGTGGGGACAACGAACGGAGTCACTCGAATGGAGTGGACGATACTCCGAGCGACGTTTGAGGGAAAACTAAAGGGCGACGGTCAAGAATTGGCGGGTAAATGGAAACAAGGAGCCAAGTCGATACCCGTTGCGTTTAAGCGATTGAAAGCACCTGCGACGGCTTTTCCGGACGAGATTTCGTTCCTGCCCGATCCCCAAGTGCTTACGGATATTCGTGGGGATTGGCATGGGACATTGGATGTCGGCGAACAAAAACTACGGATCGTTTTCAAACTAGGCCAATTGCCGGACAAATCCTATGCGGGCTCGATGGCGAGTATCGATCAGGGAGGGCAACCGCTGTTAGCGAACAGCGTGGGGTACACGAACCCCGTGATCCAGGTAGAATGCAAAGGGATACGCGGAACCTATACCGGGAAGTTAAACGCGGCCGGGACTGAGTTTGACGGCCAGTGGGAACAGGGTGGTCCGGCGCTTGCGTTAAAACTGATCCGAGGGAGCCTGACGTCTGAGGCGTCGAAAAGCTCCCCATCGGGCACTCAACCTTAAACCTCATTCCCCCCCCTATTTATGCACTCTTTTGGTTCGATGTTAGCCCGGCTGGCGCGAAATCAGATTGGTTTCCTAGTGGTGCTATCGGTCTTGGTGTCGTTGCGAGCCGCGGAGGCGACGCGCAAGGGCAAGGGCAAGGCTCCGCCGAAGCTCGGGAATTCCGCCGAGTACGACGCGCTCTTTTCCGGGCGTGAATTTCCGCACATTCGGATTGAGATTTCTACCAACGGCATTGAAACGTTGCAGAAATCACAATGGCAATTCGGGCAGCAACCGGAGCGTGAAAGCGTGACGGCGACGATCCGGGAGGGCCATCAGGTTTACTATCAGGTGGCGTTACATCTCAAGGGAGCGGCCGGGAGCTTTCGCTCGATTGACGATAAGCCGGCCTTTACGTTGAACTTTGATAAGCACGCGAAGGGTCAGCATTTTCATGGGTTGCGAAAGCTGAGCTTGAATAACTCGGTGCAGGACCCGACTTATCTCAGTGAACAATTTTGCCGCGAGCTGTTTCTTCAGGCGGGAATCCCGACGCCGCGGGCGACGGCGGCCCAGGTGGAATTGAACGGGCGGGATCTGGGATTGTACGTGCTGGTGGAGGGATGGGATCGCGAATTTCTTCAGCGACATTTCAAAGATGCTTCCGGAACGCTTTATGACGGCGGATTTGTCAAAGACATCACCGATCCACTCGCGGTCAATTCTGGGAAGGATGTGGACAATCAGGCGGATCGGAAAAAACTGGCAGACGCCGTTAAGGAATCGGATTTGGCACGGCGCCTGGACCGGCTGAACGAGGTGCTGGACGTGGACCGATTCCTCACCTTTATGGCGCTGGATGTGATGCTCTGGGATTGGGACGGGTACGCCATGAACAAGAACAATTGGCGACTGTATCATAATCCATCCATGGGTCGCTTCGTTTTTATGCCTCATGGCTTGGATCAAATGCTCTGGAAGCCCGAGGGAAGCATCCTTCCGCGTTTCGAGGGAAGGGTGGCGCAGGCGATTTTGGAAATTCCCGAATTACGCGGGCGTTATTTTTCGAGGATTAGGGAACTCCGGGAACGGGTTTTTGACGTTCCGAAGTTGACCCAACGGGTCCAGGAAATCGGAGGGAGGATTCGTCCAATTTTGGCAAAAGTGGAGGGCGGTGATGTGCAAGAGCACTCGCTCCGAGTCGAAAATTTTCGTAATGCGATTGTGCGGCGAGGAGAGAGTTTAGATCGCCAATTGGCACACCCGATTGTGCCGGTACAATTCGATGCGGCAGGGTTTGCCGTGGTGGTTGGTTGGAAATCGCAGGTCGATTTCGGTGCGCCGTCCTTTTCGCCGAGTGGCGTCCTGACCACGAAGGATTTGGTGCAGATCGCCGCGCATGACGGCAGCACGGTCGGTTCTTGGAAGGCTGGCATCTGGCTCGAGCGCGGCGAGTATATCGTTCAGGGCCGAATCAAGACGCGGGGAATCGTCGCCGACCCGGGGGATTCGCGGGCCGGTGCGGGGTTGCAGGTTCAGGGTACACGCGGGAACACGGCGCTACTTGGGGATTCGGACTGGAAATCGGTGGAACTCCCCTTTTCGGTCAGAGACACTTTGGCGGAGACCCACGTAGTGTGTGAATTTCGAGGGGCGGAAGGTGAGGCTTGGTTCGATCTGGATTCATTTCGAATCAAGCGGGTAGAGCCGAAGCTGCCGAAGTAAAACGAGAGGGATTAACCAACGAGCTGGTCGTCATTGCTGCTTTCCGTGGGTTGTGACATTTTCCAAGGTGCGGCCTTGTTGCCTCTTAGTATTCCTGATGAGCTTGAAGCCGAATGTCATCAAACGCCTTTACCGACGATGAGAGTCACGTTGAAAAAACTTTTGTTACTGCCACCGCGATCATTGCTGCGGGCTCGGTCAAGGCTCAAGGAACACTTTTGTTCTCCAATGCGCCACTGGACGGCAAACCGACAATCTATGGCCTAGATTGCGTGGGCGGCCGGTCGGGAAACGGAACCTTTGTGATTGATCTGATTATCTCAGGAGTCAGGGCCTCGACGCCTTCACAGGGTTGGACCTTAAACCCCAGAAGTTTTTTAGAAGTCCCGCGAACGCCGGGTTGTTCTCGGGAGACCCGTTTCAATTCCCGTTCTATTTCGGACGCTGCAAGAGTCGGTGAATGATTCCAAGTGCTAGTTTGACTTTGGCGCCAGGTGGCGTTGACTAGGGGCGTGAATTCTGGTTGGCCTGCTCTGTCTATTTTGAAAACGAGGGTGCGTCCGATTTCCTGGCTGTTGTTGGCCGGGCTCAATCTGGCCCTCCCGGTCGGGGCGCAGAAGCAGATCACCGAAACTGCCCCAGGCCAAGTACTCCCCGGGACGACCCCGGGGCTGACCTCCTCGGTGCCCTCGGTGGTTCGGGGTGGCAATTTTCTGGATAGAATCTATCGACCCACCAGCAGTTTTGGCAGCGACTTCTCTGGGCCCCCAGCGGTGGGTTCATTCAGTGCACCCTCGGGAGGCGCGGCGCTTGATCCGGCCGCCCGCCAGCGTTTGATCGACGCCCGCGATCGACGGAAGAACTGGGCCATCGACGGCTACGCTCGCGCCAACCGGGGCGAGGTCGATTCTGATACGTCTCGCCGAGAGACCCCCAAGGGCGCGCCCGCCGAAAGCGCACGCTCTGCAAACCGAGCCGACCTGATGCTTCAGGCGGTCGATCCAGAATACGCCCGCAGGGTCGGACAACGGGATCCTTCGGGTCTTGATAAGCCAGCGAATAAAACTGAAGCCGCGATCGAATCCGCAAACCAAAGGGCCGAACGTTTGCGGCGTGGTGAAAATCTGAACGATTCGCAGGACGGCCGGGATTCTCGCCGTTCGAGGGATTCTAGGGATCCAAACGATGTCCAAGATTCCAGCGAAGCTGGATCATTGGCCAGGACTGGGGAAGATTTCACGGGCCGTGAGCTGAGGGAAAGTGACCGCTCAGGCGCTTCGCCGAGTGGGGCAGGGGCCGGTGTGAGTGAACGGAGTTTCCGGGGAGACGAATCGGGAGCTCGGGCCAGTGATTTTCTGCCCAGTCAGAGTCGTCCCGATGCAACCTCCATTCGATTGGAGACGTTGCGGCAGGAACGCGAGAGTGAACTAACGAGCCTTCTCAGCGGGTCCGAAGGTTTCGGTGGCGGCCTCGGGAAAGGCGAAATGGATTTTGGCTTATCCAAGGGGGATCGAGCCCAGGAGTTTAAACGAATGCTTTCCACGGATGAACCGAGTGTTGGCCGACCCGGGGGATTTCTGGCACCGACCGGTGTCGCGGCCTCGAGTGCCGTGGGTGCATCGGTCGGCGGTTTTGCCGCTGAAAAACCTTTTGGTGGTGCGAGTGCTTTGCCGAACCGGGACCTGCCGTCCTTCGGTGGGAGCACCTCCGCCAATCTGATTTCCGCTCCGGCATCCACACTTTCCAAGGGCCCACCTCCTTTGACGGCCCGACCCGCTCAATTGCCGATTCCCATGCGAGGCCAGTTCTGAGTTCTTGAACTTTTGGTCCGATTACCTAACCGTTTTTGTTAAGCACCGTCATGCCGATTCGTTTTTTTTGTCGGACTGGCCGCTTCGTGTTCCCAGTCCTGCTGGTGCTAGCGGGAATTCTCCCTAGTTCGGCCAGGGCGAGTGAGGGTCGCATCCTCAAAGTGTTACCGCACCTTTTGGATGCTCGTGGACGGCACGCCCTCGCGCCCAGCCTCTTTCAACGGGATGCCTACCAAGCCCATTTGCGACAACATCCAGACGAAGTATCCACAATTCGTTACGATGTGAACTGGCAGGCTCGGAAAAGCGTCGGGAAAAATCTCCGTGTTCAGCTCATGCTGCGAACTGCTCAACGTGCTGCCAACGACCCCCTGAAGCTTGAAACCGCGGTCGAACCTCACTGGTTTGGGCGAGCGTGGACTTCCTTGCAGCCGGATGCTCAAACCTATCGGGCCGTCGGCAAAGTTTTGGCGTGGAAGGTGACCCTTTTAGATGGAGAAACCGTACTGGGCACTCAGCAGTCGTTCTTGTGGTGACGTCGGGAGCGTTCCTGGGCGCCTGCCAAAGTAGGAAGCAGCAGTCCGGCGAGAATCGCCACAATTGCAATCACCTCCCGCACCTCAATGAGCGTAGAGGCACAATCGCCCGCGGCGGTGGCAATGGAGGTCCGCTTCATAACCTTGTTAACTTTTGGGTCTACCTCACTTTTGCCCCGCCAAGCACGGAGGGGGATTTCACTTCTCAAGTGAGTGTCCGGGCTCTTTGCTCCGGGATATGTCGCTTGTGCCTGCCTCCGCGATGGAAGGCAAATCCGTCGTTGGCCTCCTTAGTTTGCTAGGTTCCGGTCAATCCCGGCCACCTCTGGTGCCCGGGACCTTGTATTTGGTGGCCACACCCATTGGCAATTTGGAGGACATCACGTTGCGGGCCTTGCGGGTCTTGAATGAATGTGACGCGGTCTGTGCCGAAGACACCCGGCATACCGGTCAGCTCTTGACGCATTTTGGTATTCGCAAACCACTTTTGAGCTATCACAAGTTCAATGAAGCGCGGCGCAGCGAGGAAATCTTAGAACGATTGCGCGGCGGTCAACGTTTGGCATTGGTGACGGATGCCGGGAGTCCTGGGATCAGCGATCCGGGAGAACGCGTGGTAGCGGCCTGCGTTGGGGCGGGCATCCGAGTTGAGCCCGTGCCGGGAGCGTGCGCGCTGGTGGCGGCGTTGACCGCTAGTGGTTTGCCAACGGAGACTTTTCGGTTTGTCGGTTTTTTACCGGTGAAATCGGGGCAGCGCACCCGACGCCTCGGTGAACTCCTCGCCAGCGTCGAGAC
This sequence comes from Verrucomicrobiota bacterium, assembly GCA_043788645.1. Lineage (GTDB taxonomy): Bacteria > Verrucomicrobiota > Verrucomicrobiia > Limisphaerales > UBA9464 > CANIZL01. The sequence goes on along the minus strand of JAYVTS010000467.1, from coordinate 6,853 downwards.
CGTGGTGCTCTACGAATCACCTTACCGAATCGAGAAATTGCTCGGTGAATTGTGCGCTCTCGCCCCAGACCGCCAGATTGCCGTGGTCCGAGAACTGACCAAAAAATTTGAGGAATGGTTGCGTGGCACCGCCACCGAGGTCGCAGCGGAATTGAGCCGACGACCGCGCAAAGGCGAATTTGTCGTTCTCATTGGCCCAACTCAGTCAGACGCGGCACTGGACCGTTTATTCCCTCTCTTACCGTCTAGTCAATAGTGCTTGCAGGATCGTCGTTGGCACGCGGTTCGCAGAGTCTGGAGTGTGGATTTTTTGAACTGGGGAAATAGACCCAACTTGATTAGACCGCGGCGGGTAACCAGGACGAGGGATTTTTGGTTCCCGGTTGGATTCCGGCTGTTGGCCCTTGTGCTAGGATTTTTGCGAGCACTTTCTGCGGAAACGAATTCGTTTCCCGCCCTACCCGTCGCGGGTTCAATCGCTCCCTATGTGTTAGTCGATGCATTTCCAGATCTACCCTCTGTTCGAGCGGTGGTGATTGCGAGTCCGCCCGGGGAAACCAATCGGCTTTTTTTGGCCGATCAGCGCGGTTTGATTCAGGTCATTACCAATCTGAACGCGCCAACGTTGACGGAGTTTTTAGATTTGCGACAGATTGACCATATCGACCTGGTCGAATTTGGACTCCAAGGATTGGCATTTCATCCAGATTTTGCGACCAATGGCCTATTTTACACGTTTCGTACCGTTTGGACGGACGGATATGCCGGGCCAGGGCTTTATGATCGATTGGCGCGACATCGGGTGGATTTTTTAGAGTCGGAGTATGGATTGGCCGATTCTGAAGTGCCTCTGTTTACCCAATATGACGAAAGCTATGGGCACAACGCCGGCGATCTTCATTTTGGACCGGACGGATTCCTCTATGTCTCACTGGGAGACGGAGGCGGATGGGTCACCGCCATCCCTAGCTTACAGAACTTAGGGGTAGATTTTTTCTCAGGAATCCTCCGTCTCGATGTCGGACCGCGCTTTCGCTCTAGTAGTCTTCCGCCAAATCCACATCCAGCCATCGGCTTGGGGACTTACCGCGTACCCGCAGACAATCCGTTTTGGCAGACCACGCAAGTTCCGATTTCCGAACTGAATACCAATCGCTGGATATCATCGCAGACACGCTCGGAATTTTGGGCCTTCGGAATGAGGAATCCCTGGCGATTCTCGTTTGACGCCCAGACGGGTGATCTCTACGCCAATGATGTTGGAGAGTCGAGCCGCGAAGAAATCAATCACATCCTCCGCGGCGGAAATTATGGGTGGCCGTATTGGGAAGGTTCAATTCCGACCTTGTGGTACGAGCCTGCTGATAGAATGGATCGACAGGATCCGGTTTTTGAATACGAGCACGACCAAGCGCGCATTGCCGTCGTTGCCAATCATGCCTATCGAGGGAAGGCTTATCCGGAGCTGGACGGTAAAGTGCTCTTTTCTGATTTTGGCGGAGCCTTCGGCGCTTGGACCCCGGGCACTCCCCGAGTTGTGGGAGGAAAATTGAGTGAACCGGAGTGGCTAGGATTTCATCCCGGAATATCCACGATTGGAGTTCATCCAGGCACCGGAGAATTGCTCTTTTCAGACCTTTATCGCGGGCGGATTCTTAAACTGATTCGGACCCAGGCGGCGACTCCGTTGGGACCGGTTGCGGTTACGCCGGTCGTCGAAACTGGAGATCACGCCGCGGCGGATCGAGTGGCGGGCGCCGCGTCGTCCCAGGCAACAAAAATGGCAGCGACGTCAGCAGCCGCATTCACCTTATCGGTGGCAACTGCCCCTCTGTTGCTGAGCGAGACAGGATTGTTTACCGACCTCACGCCCCTCATTCCGGCACCAGGCCTGGAACCGTTTGAGGTCAACGTCCCGTTTTGGTCTGATGGCGCTCGAAAGCAGCGCTGGGCGGCGTTACCCGCGGATCGAAGTCGGTTTGGTTATCACCGGGATGACCCTTGGAACGTTCCAACGGGTGCGGTATTTGTAAAACACTTTGAACTGGAGTTACGGCCCGGCGATCCCACCAGTGTCCGCAGGATTGAGACGCGGGTCTTGCGACGAACCGCCACGGGCATTTGGGGAGCGACTTACCGTTGGAATGCTTTGGAAACGGAAGCGGAATTGGTGCCACCAGAAGGTGCGGACGAGGACATTCCCATCACAGAGAACGGAGTTGCCAGCGTGCAGAATTGGCGTTATCCGGGACAATTCGAGTGTCTCGCCTGTCATACTGCGCAGGCGGGATATATTTTGGGATTTAATACTGCGCAGTTGAATCGAGCGTCTGCGGTGGTGGGGCACGGGAATCAACTCACTTGGCTTGCTACGAATGGCTGGCTCAATGTCAGCAAGCTTTCCCCGAACCTGCTTCCGGCCTTAAGCCAACCGGACGATGAACGAGTCAGTTTGACCCATCGAGTTAGATCTCAGCTCGCGGCTAATTGCGCGATGTGTCACCGTGCCAACGGCGATACGTGGCACCGATGGGATGCCCGTCCGCACGTTCAATTGGTTGAAACGGCATTGGTGGACACGCTGATCGATCCGTTGGGCTTTGTACAATGGCGCGTGGGTATCGGTTATCAACCGGGCGAGCCCAGCCAGTTGGTTAAGCGTTTGGATTGGTCCCTCAACCAACCCATCATGCCGCCCATAGGCAATCGAAAAATGAATCCGATCCTACTACCCTTAGTAGAACGTTGGAGCAGTAGTGAGGCGCCGTATATCGAGTTGTTTGAGCAATGGCAGGCCAGTCACTTTGGGAACGGGGCCAGTTCGGATGGGGATTCGGGACCGGAGGCGGATCCGGACGGGGACGGTCTTTCAAACGAAGCGGAGTGGCTGCTGGGGGAAGATCCCCAAAACCCGGAAACGACTTGGCATATTCAACTTAAAACCACAGCAGTGGGCGCGTTGGTGCTGCAGTTTCCGCGAAAGGCTGGAGTGGGGTTTGAGGCGCAATCGACCTCTGATTTGCAGACGCCCAATTGGCAGCCGATGGACTGCCCTGAGAACCGACCGTGGTTCAGTGCCCAGGATGAAGTGGCCTCAATTCCGCTGGCGACTAACCGAACGAGTCCGGCCTTTTTCCGAGTTCGAATTTATCCTCAATGATCCGACGTTGCAATGATGCAATCGGGGGCCACTTCATCCAAACGCGAACTTCACCATCTGCTCCCGGTGTGTCTCGCGACGAAAGGATACGAACGATCCGGGCTAGATCGGGGCTAGCTCGGATACAGTGCCAGGAATTGTCGTCGATAGGTGGCCTCCTTGGGCGGGAGTTTTTCGTGCAAGGAGGCCTTGCTCACGGCTCCGTGCTGGAATCGACGTTTCTCGAACACCGGCATGTCAAGCCCGGTCAAGACTTTGATCCCACGCCGAATAACCTCGCCCTTTAGCGAATACAACGTGGGTACATCGTATTGAGTCAGGTCAATAAATGGAATCGCTTCGCTCACATTAATGACGGACGGACGGGTGAGGGGACTGAACCCCGAAAACCCATATTTCAATCCCGGGGCATACGTGCGGACATATCCGCGACTCAAACCTCCGCTGTAGGTCAGACTGTGCTTGATCCGCCCCACCCCCCAGCCCTCGTGATAGAGCATGAGATTGTGAACGACGGATCGAATCGTCAGTTCCGGATTTTCTTCGATGGGGTAGTCTTTCAGATTTTCGTCGCCGCCATCACCGTCAAAAAGATGTTTCCAGGTCGGATAAGCCTTTCGAATACCGCGGCAAAGGGCCAAACCCATGGTGGCACATTCGACGTCCAGTGGCTTATAGTCCTCAATGGTGCGCAGGGTTTCCGTGACATCCAGCTCACCGATGTCGGCGTGGATGGGCTCGTGGAAAAGTCCGAGCCCGAGTTGTTCCAGGAAACCTCGGGCTTGAGCTAGGTCGGGTCCGTCGCCAAAGCTGAGGGTAAATGCTTTTAGCCGAGCCGGGTTCATGCCTAACTGGCGCATCACCTGATACGTCGTGAGGAAGACGGCTCCGGAATCGGCACCTCCGCTGAAGGCCACTCCGATGGGCTCACGTTCAGGAATTGAGCGGAGATGCTTGGCGATTTCTTCCGCCAAGGCACCGATGTATCGACGCCCGATTTCGTCGAGGTTCGCGGGGAGCGAATTCCGTTCGGGAGTAAAAAAACGCGTGTAGACAGGGTCTGGATCGGGGCAGCCAATTAATTCGATTTCGACGAGGTAATGGGCTGGGACCATGCGGGTATAACTCGGGTGGAATTGGTCGGCGAGACCTTCGCGTTCGAGTTGGGCGTGAATGGCATCCATGCGATCCGCGACAATGAGGGCAGGACCTTCGCGACGTTTGGCGAGGAAATAGCGCATCGGTCGATCCAACGTCCGAGCCATGCGCACGATTTTGCCTTGGCGAGCCAACAACGCGAAGGAGCCGTCGATGGCTCCGACCGCAGAGGCGTCGCCGGAGAGCACGCGGGCGCGGGCTTCTTCGATGGTACAATTGTGTAACCGGTTCAGCGTGGGCTCCAGCAGGTCCACCACGCGTTCGACATAGACGTCGGCAGGATTCATCGACGGAAGGCTGGGTGGATTTGGCGAAGGACGCAATGGGCGAATGAGAATTACGGCGTGGCACTGCCGACGGGCGGCGCTCCGATGGCGCCGACTAAACGACCCAGCCAATAGCCGAGGAGGAATTCATCGCCGGGGAAGTCGGTGGTGTCGTCGCCTTGATCGAGAATAAACGGCTGGGTGTTGATGCGTGCCATCAGCCGTTCACCTGGGGGCAATAGTTCCTTCAGTTCGCGGCCGAAAAAGTTCGGCGGAAGCTTGGTGATGTCTTGACGGTGCGAATTGGTGATCCGCCAAGCAAGGGTATCGAGCGGCACTCCGCGAAGGGTCCAGACGGCTCCTGAAGCGTCATAGGCCTGTCCGCCACAGGCGGCGTAGATGAAATTCCAAATGGGATAACGTTCCGGTTGTTCAATGGCCCAATGATCGGCCACTGCCGCTCGGAATTGGGTGCGGAGTTCTTCGGTAAACGCAAAGCGTACGAGCGGCCAATAAGTAAAGAAAGCAAGTTCGTCATCGCTGTGATTCCACTCGTCGCCCATATTATTGCCCTGATGGATGAAGCCCGGCGTGGGACCGATCTGTTTCATCGACACTAGAATATTCGTCAGGTAACCGTGGCGCGTGAACATCTCGTAGGCTTTTTCACGATAGCGCTCCTGGCCGGTCATTCGGTAGGCGAGTTGCAAACTGGCCGTCAATTCGGCCGAGTTGAGACGGCGATCATGAATGGAAGGGGGAAACCAGTTGACGTATTCCGGGTGCCAACGGCCCCATAGGGTCGGTTGACCGTCGACATCAATGAGATAGAGATTGTGAGCAAGTATGTGATCGACGATGCGGAGATAGTTGGTGGCGATTTGGGCGCGTTCGCTGGCGTTCGTGGCCACGAGTTCCCACATGACCGCGTGCGCGAAGGTTTGTGAGCAGATTTCGTCGCTACTGGTGTGACCTTTCCATTCCCAATCCGGAGAGCGGGCGTCTCGCCAGCGATCTGTGTCCGAATACTTAAAGCCACGCCGTTCGATGGTTCGAGCGGGGAAACCGAGGTTGGTATGGATGTTTTGGAGTCGTTCCAAGGCGCCAAAAGATTCCCAGGCCTGCCGACGGGTCTCTTCTTCGTGAGTGACCGCAAAGCGAACCCCGAGTGAACCAATATAATAACTGGTCCAGCCACCATCGTTGTCGGTATCAATCATTTCGCTCGACGCGATCTCACCCGGGACGAGCAGGCGACGCTCGGCGGTGAGGCCATAGCGGATATTACGTGAACGTAGTTTGCGATGAAGCCAGTTGGCTTTCGCCGCAAGGTGGGTTTGGCGGAACTCGATTTTGTTGAGACCGCTTAGAGTGAGAACCCAAAGATGACCGTCGTGGTCCGGGCTCAGGTCGACGACTTGATCGTCACGGAGCCAGCGTTGGCTGGCATAGTAGCGGAAGCGCGGTGGTTCAATTCCAGGGGCCGACGGAGTGGCGTATCGTGATGCGGCACCGAAGCGCTCAAAGAAAGCGCCGTGACGCGTACCCACCCAAAGCCCGTCCGCTACGGGTGCAAAGCAGGTAATCTGCGAATCCGGGAGGGCGTGACGGGGTTCGGCATTGGTTTGCCCGTTTGCCCGGGAAAGTCCGACGTAGCCCGCGTCGGTTCCGACCCAGAGCGAGTGGGCGCCCATCTTCAATGCGGTGACATTGGATACCAGCGTCGAACGGCTCGCGCTGGCGGCACCTGAGTAGATTAATACGCCGTTCTCGGTGGCGAGGGGCTGGCTGGGATTGCGACCCGTGGCATCTTGGTGAACTCCCCAGAGGTGATAGTGTGCGGAGGTGGGCTTGGTTTTTCCCGGGACGGCCTGCGACTTCTCAAGGATACTCACTCCCTCAGGTCCGCTGAGAATCACGCCGTGGTCTTCGTCGACCGCGATCTGGTCAAAGCGCCCCGATGCCGTTCGATCTTCGTTCTGTCCATTGTGACCATTTGAGAGCCAGCGATCGGCGAAGAGATAGTAGATTTCGCCGTCCGGCGAGAGCGTAATATCGACGGGTATCTTGTCTGATAGCGGGCGAAAACTGTGATCTAACGCAAGTATGTCATCAAAGACCCGAGCGACGCCTTTGTCGGTGAGTACATAGACCCCATTTTCTTTATCCACATAAAGCTTTTTGAAAATCGCGTTGGTGAGTTCTGGTGCGTGGCGAATCCGGACCGCGACATCTTGCCAAAACGGTTCGTCGGCAATGGGCGCTGCGG
>JAYVTS010000466.1:0-5862 GCA_043788645.1 Verrucomicrobiota bacterium | reverse complement strand
TTGTCGCGCTTGAGCGCCTTGAGCCAGCCATCGTCGCCATCGAGGCGAAGGTGATTCAACCGGAACTTCAACTTGCCACCCACCTGCATGGCTTCCTCCAGTTCTTCGTCGTGACCGGGGTCGTCAAGTTCTAGTTCCAGCTCTTCGGATTCGGGGTTCTGCTTTGGCAGTGCCTGGAAGTTTTTGATCTTCTTTTCGAGGCCTTCGATTTTCGCAATGGTACGTTCCATCGTGATCTCGAATGATTTCACGGAGCTTTCGAGGCGTTTGAGGAAGTTCACTTTCATCATGCCGATGAGGAAGGTTTCGCGCTGGCCCTGCGTGAATGGAAATGCGCCCTTCTTCTCGTAATCGGCCTTGTGCTCGGGCATCACGAAGCGCGAGGGGTTGAAGAGCGCGAGTTTGTAACCAGCGATTTCGTCGTTTAGCTTGTCGTAGGAAAGGAAGCGCCCGCGCAAATCGATCTCGGGATAAATGGAGACGGGCTTCTCGCGCTTGGGGAAGCCGCCGAGCTGGGCGATAGAAGCCTTGTAATATTTCTGAATGTGCTTCCGCGAACGGGCGATGGTGAGTTCGTCAAGGAGCTTGAAGAAGGCGGCGTTGAGTTTCTCTAGCAGTTCACCGGTCTTGCGCTCGTGGGTCTGCTTCTTCGCCCAGATGGAGAAGACCTTTTGCGCGGTCGCGAGGGTTTCCTTGAGGCTGTCGACGCCGATGGATTCCGCAAAGGCGTCGTCTTTGTTTTCGGTGAGGAAGTAAAGCTGGTTGCGGAGGTCTTTGAGGTCGTTGTTGACCGGCGTGGCGGAGAGCAGGAGGACCTTGGTGCGGACGCCGGATTTGATGATGTCGTCCATGAGGCGCTGGTAGCGGCTCTTGCGGATGATGTTTCCTTCCTCGTCCTTCTTGCCGGGTGTGTTGTTCCGGAAGTTGTGCGATTCGTCGATGACGATGAGGTCGTAGTTGCCCCAGTTCAGCGTCGCAAGATTGATGTCGCCGGAGTAGCCGGTCTCGCGGCTGAGGTCGGTGTGGGAAACAACATCGTAGCGAAAGCGGTCGGCGACGAAGGGATTGAGTAGGCTGTTCGCTTTGTAAACCGTCCAGTTGTCACGCAGCTTCTTCGGGCAGAGAACGAGGACGCGCTCGTTCTTCAGCTCAAAGTATTTCATGACCGCGAGCGCCTCGTAGGTTTTTCCTAAGCCGACGCTGTCGGCGATGATGCAGCCATTGTGTTTTAGGATTTTGTTGATGGCCCCTTTGGCTCCGTCTTTCTGGAACTCGAATAGCGCCTTCCAGATTCCAGTCTCGAAGAGGCTGGTCTTGCCCAGGTCCGCATCGGTTTTGCCCGCGTCGCCGAGGAACCTCTCGAAAATGTGGAAGAGTGTCTTGTAGTAGATGAACTCCGGGGTGTTGTTCTCGTAGAGTTGTTTGAGGTAGTTTAGAACGTCCTGCTTTACGTCCTTCACGAGCGCCTCGTTGCCCCAAAGCTCGTCGAACCACTGCTTGAGTTCCTGACGGTCGCGATTGCCGTCCACGATTAGGTTCAGCTCGATGTTGTTACCTGCATTGCCGAGACCAAGGCCGCGCACGGTGAAGTTGGAACTGCCTAGGATGGCGTCTTCCACACCAGCGGTGGCGACGTGATACATCTTACCGTGAAGGAGATTGGATTGCTTGATGGTCTTGATGTCCACCTTGCGCTGAATCCAGTCGGCGCATTCTCTGGCGACACGCTTCTGCTGAAGCTTGTTGGACAGCTCCAAGCCAGTAGCGTCGATGATGAAGGCTTTTTTCTCCGTCTTGCTTGGGTCGAGCCGATTCACGAAGGACGGTTCACCGAAGAGGAAGTCGAGATGGTCGATACGTTCGAGTTCCTCCTGGAGCGCATCGTAGGCGTAAATGGTGAAATAGGCGGAGACGATGGAGATCCTCGAAGCACTCCTCGCTTTCGCGCGTAGGAAGTCGGCGACTGTTCCCCGAGTGTGGTTGTCGCGCAGGCCGGAGCTGTTGGCAGGTGAGGACATTCAGTTGAAGGAACAATGTTAGCGAGGGGCGAAGACGTTCATTCACGCATCATGGGCTCGTTTGAAATGATCATTCGGTGTTCAAGAGAAAAGCCCACCGTTGGGCCTCACGAGTTCCCGACCGCACCCTTTCCAACCGCTACGGGTCCCAGATCCTTGAGCGAACACGTTCGGGGGGGGCTCCGTCCAGAGTGGGCCAGGTCTCGGCCCCCGGGTGTGGCGCCTGGGGAATTCTGAGGCTACGTGTTCACCAGGAACTCCGTAGCCCCAGCGGGGGCGATAATGGTTTTCCCGGGACTCCTCAAAGTCGCTTGGAGGTCGAGTAAACGGAACAAGGCTTCTGCGACCTCTGGATTGCTTTGAATCTCAGCGAGCGCCTTGCCGACCACCAACGGCCGCACCGCTTGGGCCTCCCCCAGTCGTTGCGCGGCTCTCATGTCGGCTGCAGAATGGATCAGCGCGACTTCGTTATCACCCGCTTGCTTCATCGCCGCGGTCACTTGGCGCAGGCGGTTCACTACCTTGCGCTGAATCTCCCCAATCATCCCCGTATCGCGAAAGGCAACTTTGCGAATATAAGTCGAGCCCATCGCAAAACCCCATTTCGCCGAAGTTGGTGAAACTTCTTCGCGCACTTTTTTTGACAAGGCATCCCGATTTTCGAGCAAAATATCGAGCTTGAGATTCGATAGTTGTTTCACCACCGCCGTCGAGACGTTGGCCTTCAGAGAACCTAGCGGGTCCGAGTTTTGGAATAGGAACGCCTCCGGATTATTTACAAATCCCTCAAACCAAATACCCACGCCCATCGGAGCGCCCTCTTCAGAGTTCACCAGTTGGTTGCGAAGATACGATTGAAAGATGTGGGTACGAACCTCATACGCTTTGCCAAATAACGGCAGTAACAAAGCGCGTGCACCAAAATGAGCGATGGGAAAAAAGAGCCCCGCTTCCGTGACTTCACCGATCACCTTGCCGAAAAGCGTGTAGACGAGGACCCGTCGCTCAGGCAGGACCCGCCAAAGTTGAAAAATACGTCCGATCACTAACACAATGGGAGTCAGGATGAACGTCATTACGAACCCCATCATCAGGCCGGTGGTAAATGGCATAGCGTATAGAATTAAAGGTTGATGAGAGTTTGGGACGCTTTTTCGCGCAACGGGAGGCCCGCGTTGCGCAAATAGGCGGTCAGGGCGGCCTTGCCACCGCTCGCGTGCATCGCCGCAAGGGTGCGGCCGAGTTCGCTCAGCGGCGCCGCTTCGGCCGCCGCTCGGTTTTGCGCAATTTGAACCGCTTGCTCGGCTACCTTGAGTTTCTGGTCGGCATCCGCTCGGGATTGACTAATCGACGCAGCCACCTGGTTCTGGGTCGTATTAATGGACGCCAGGGCTTCGTCGACGTCTCCCGGAGGATCGATCGTCGTTATCAGAGCGGCATCCAACTCGACGCCATACCGAGCGGTGGTTTTGCGGCAGGTTTCCTCCATATAGCGATTAATGCTGGAAAGGTTCTTTCGAAGGTCATTGATCGAAACTCCTTCCACGGCCCCTTCTCGTTCGTCGCCTTGAAACGTCGCAATGCGATCACGGAGTACGGAGATAAAGTAACCGATCACATGGATTTCGGGATGAGCAACACCAAAAAGGTAGGCATAGAGATTTCGTTCGCAGGGTTTCCATCGGATTTGGCCGTTGATCGCAACGGTCAAATTATCCTTGGTAACTGCTTCAATATTGGTTTGCTTGATTTCAGGATCCCAGGTGAGGTCCGTAGTCTGAATGGTCATCCCAACCTTAAAAAGTTTTTGCCACGGCCATTTGAAGTAAGGGCCACCGGGTGGAATGACTCGAATATTGGGATAGTTATAGCGGGATTTCTCCTCTTCTTTGAGGAGTCCACCCAGTTCTGGATCCTCTGCGGTTGTCCCAGAAATTCGTTGCACCCGTCGAAACGTGGTGAGAACACCGCGCTGGGTGGGCCCAATGGTGTAGACGCCAAAGAGAAAAGTGAGGAGCGTCGCTAGAGCGACGCCAAAAAGAAAGCCAATGAGGGAAGGCATAGTTGGAATCAGTGTTCCACAAAAAAACGGTAATCCAAAAGTAAACCGCCGCCAACAGGGGAAACTTTTCTACGGGCCTAAGGCAGGCCCGCTTTGCCGACGTTGCGAGTATTTTGCTCGATTTGCAATTGGCACAACGCGGTTTGTGCTTGGAGTTTCAACAGGAAACCACGTTCCAGGCCCTGTCCTAGGCCGATGAGCCCGAGCAACATGGCACAGCCCCACTCGGGGCATTTCAGGGCAATGGCCGCCGGAAGTGATTGGAGAATATAGGGTGCCGCCACTAAGCCGATGAGCAGGCCGAGCACCGTGGAAAGAACCGCCGACAATCCCGCACGGGCATAGAGTCGATTTGCGAATCTCCGAATTACTTCAGGTTCGTAGGAAGCCATAAGTGCAAAAACGGGGCAACGACCTCGCGGTCCACGACCCTCATCGGTTCAGACAGCCTCGGTGTGATCGCGGATGTGAACCCAGGCGTGAACGTGGGGTGCCCCGCGAAAATACCACACGGCAGCAGGACCTTCGATTTGCCACACATCCCAAACTCCATCGTTGCCAATATCATCACTCTTGAAAAAAGCCATATGCAGATTCTCCACCCCGGCAGCCTCGACGAGTTTCATCGCCTCCCCGGCGTCGACGGCGCGGAACGGCGCCAGCAGATCACGCATGACTTTGCGGACGAGATCGCGTTGGTCACGAGCGAGTTCATCCCATGGAATGCCTGGCAGGCCGGTTTTGCGTCCCGTAAGTTTGACGGTATCACGTCCTTGTTCCTTACGGTGCTCGGGCACCAGAGCCAATGCGCGTTGTTTTCCGTCGAGCATCTGGTAGACCTCGTTGGCTCGTTGGGCCTGATACCAGTAGACATTTTGCGGATGCCCCGGAGTTTCATCGTCTTCGAGCGGTGCGTGGCCATAAAAAATCGGGCCACCAAATGCGGCCCCGGTAACGGAATCCCCGTCACAACGCCGCGTCACATGTCGGCCTGAGAGGACGAATTCAAACTTCCCGGACCCGGGTTCACCAAAGACCGCGACCGAGCTGGCACCTAACCCTTTTTCACCCAAATCATGTTCAGTCGCTTTTAGAATTCGCTCGGCGTAGTCGGGGTGATGCAGACCAATAAAAATCTCGCGGACCATTTGTTGTTGATCCGGCGTGAGGTTTTGGCCGACGCGAGCTTTGGTAATGTGCCACGCGTTATCGACGTCCAAGCGTCGGGCGTGATCGAAGGGCATGCAGAGCAACTGACGTTGTTCTTCACTCAGGCTCTTATAGAAAGTCGTGACCAAAGTTTCCGACGACGTCGAAGTAGTGGCCTTGACGACGTCGGCGTGGGCTGGAGAGCAGATGGCCGTAACCGCTAGGGCGGCGGCGCCTGCTCGAAGAAAGCGGCGTCGATTCAAAGTGGCCGGTGAAACGATACAGTCTGGACAGATTCGTGGAGAGTTCATGACAGACGAGGGTATCTCCGATCCTGGGGGAAAGCGCAACGACGGAATTGCCAGCCAGCAGTTCCCATTTTGAGATTTAAGCGGGAGAGGATGTGTGAGGGTGCCCGTAGGTTTTGAGCCTGGGTCCACGAGCACCCCCTTTTTTCTGTGGCACGTGCGGGCGGAAGCAGAACGGTCTCATCGTCGCGTCAGTCCGCCGTCGTCGGGCAGGAACGATTCTTCTTCACCGAGTGGGCAGGGTGGCGCGAATCAGGCGGTAATTCTCGTCGGTAAATTCCAGCACCGTGTGAAAAAGGAAGGCCAGGATGTTCAGGGTGGCCAG
>JAYVTS010000465.1:0-2913 GCA_043788645.1 Verrucomicrobiota bacterium | reverse complement strand
AGCCACGGTGGCGCTCGCGAAGGGCCTGGCTGAAAATGACATCGCGATCATGACCGGCGGCGGGCCGGGCATCATGGAAGCGGCCAACCGAGGTGCCGCCGAAGCTAAGCCCAAAAACGGTCACAAACCACCCAGTGTAGGCCTCAATATCGAACTCCCCTTCGAGCAAAAAGGAAATCGCTTCGCCAATTTACAGGTCAACTTTCACTATTTCTTCAGCCGTAAAGTTTGCCTCGTCAAATACAGCATGGGCTTTGTTTTCATGCCCGGTGGCTTCGGAACCATGGACGAACTCTTTGAAGTGGTCACGCTCGTCCAAACTCAGCGTATACCCGCCTTTCCCCTGATCCTTTTCGGACGCTCCTACTGGCAAGGACTTATCGACTGGCTTAAAACCACGATGGAGACCGCAAAATTGATTTCACCGGGTGATACCAATTTGATGACCATCGTGGATACCCCCGAAGAAGCGGTGGAAAAAATCTTGCTTTATCGTCGGACCGTGGGCGTGCCGGAAAGCGTACCCGCCGCCTTCCGCTAATGGCTCCACATCCCACTCGCGTGTTGACCACTCTGCCCAACGGGCTCCGGATCGCAACGACCGAAATGCCCCACATGGCCAGCGTCTCGGTCGGACTTTGGGTCGGTGTCGGCGGGCGCCATGAACCCACCCGGTTGAATGGCGTCTCTCATTTCCTCGAACATCTCTTGTTCAAAGGCACTCGCCGCCGGACCGCCGCCGAAATCTCCCAGGCCGTCGAGGGCATCGGTGGTTACCTCAATGCCTTTACGGACGAGGAACACACCTGCTTCTATGCCCGGGCTCAAGCGGAACGGCTCCCCGAACTCGTCGAGGTCTTGCTCGATATGTACCTGGGTTCGCTCTTAAACCCGACCGAGATTCGCCGCGAGCGTGGAGTCATTCGCGAAGAGATTGCCATGTACCAGGATCAACCCGGGGAACATGTCCAAGACCTGCTCAATGCGGCGCAATTCGGCGAACATCCCCTGGGCCGACCCGTCATCGGCACCGAACAAACCGTCACCCAAATGCGCCGGGCCGATCTCGTTGGCTATCTCCATACCCGCTACGTCACGGGCTCAACCGTGATCGCGGCCGCCGGGAATCTTCGTCACGCCGACCTCCTCCGACTCGTCCAACGCCAGGCGTCCAAGTTCCGCGGTGGAATTCAACCGACCTTTGTGCCCGCGCCGCCCGTCGGCCCGGTGCCGCGCGTGAAATGGTGTCAAAAAATGACGGAACAAACCCATGCCAGTCTGGCGATCCGCACGGTGGCTCGCACGGATGAACGCCGGTTCACCCTGCGACTTCTCAATGTGGTGCTCGGCGAAAACATGAGTTCGCGCCTCTTCCAAGTGATCCGTGAGGAACACGGGTTGGCCTATAATATCCACAGCGCGACGACCTTCTGGGCCGATGCGGGCGATATCGTCATCAGCGCGGGACTGGAACACGATGAACTCGAACCCGCGTTAAAACTCATTCTAAAGGAACTGCGGCGTCTCACCGAGCGACCGGTTGGGCGTGCTGAATTTGGTCGGGCGCGAGACTATATCCTGGGTCAACTCGATTTATCTTTGGAAGGCACCGAAAATCAAATGATGGCGTTGGGGGAACAAGTTATTGGGTTCGGGACACCGCTCAATCCAGAGAATATTCGCCAAGCGCTACGGGCCGTCACACCGAGACAAATACAGGCCTGTGCCCGGGATTTTTTTCGACCTGAACGCCTCAGTTTTGCGGCGATAGGACCTTCCGCCGATTCCGTCAAACTCGAAAAAATGCTGAGGAAATGAGATGCTCACTCAGATAACCATTTGAACACCACAACCATCGGACCGGAGGAATTCGGCGTGCTGCCGGTGACCGAACCGAAGGATTTGTGGCCAGACAGCAGCCCAAACAGCGCCATCCAAATTGAGGCAAAGTTTCATAACGGCGCGACCATCGGTTTTGCAATCAAGATGTCGTAGGTGCCTGAAGAAGTAATGAAGGTTCTAAAGGCGCTCAAGAATCTTACCTCCTACCAGTCCGTCGGTTGATAGTCCTTCAAGAACTTTCCCCAAACGTGCTCGCCCGTATTGCAGCCGGCAATGATCGGATCCATAATCCGAGCTGCACCATCGACAATGTCCAGCGGCGGATGAAACCGATGCTCCTTCACTTTGCGCGCCGCAATTTCCACCGGGTCTTCGTCCGTCACCCACCCCGTGTCCACGCTGTTCATATGGATGCCGTCCACATAATAGTCCGCAGCCGAAGTACGCGTCATCATGTTCAAAGCCGCCTTCGCCATATTGGTATGAGGATGCCGCGTGGTCTTAAACTTCCGATAGAACTGCCCTTCCACCGCGGATACATTGACAATATGTTTGTCCCGCCCCGGGCCGCGTAGAAGTAAGGGTTTGAGCCGTGCGTTCAACACAAACGGAGCCACCGCATTGACCAATTGCACTTCGAGCAATTCCACCGACGGCACCTCCGCCATCGTAAAACGCCAGGAATTACGCTCCCGCAGATCCACTTGTTGCAAATCCTGATCCAAGCGCCCTTCGGGGAAGAGGGCACCTTGGGTCGCCCGTTCTTCCGGGAGCAACGCCACCTGCGATAGCGCCGCCGCGTGAGTTAGCCCCGCCCATTCAGATCCCGCCACCCCACGGTTATCCACCAACGCGGTCTCTCCGGACGGCAGTAAATGATCCCCTCGCAAGCCCTCATAGCCGCCTAACAGGCGTTGAATCGCTGCGGGCATCCCCTGCCCCGCACCCATTTCCTGGGCCATCATGTGCTCATAAAATCCGGGCGGACGCCGGACGGTTTGGCAGGCGTTATTCACGATGAAATCCAAACGGTCACGAGTAGATAAAAGATGTCGGCAAAACGCCTCGACA
>JAYVTS010000464.1:0-3647 GCA_043788645.1 Verrucomicrobiota bacterium | reverse complement strand
CCTCGGCGCCCATCGGGCTCCAGATGCGCTCGCTCAGCACGGTGGCGGGCGGTTTTCCGGTGATGCGCGCGATCAACCAGCCGACGACGTCCACGTTCGGGGTGCGATAGTGGAACTCGTCGCCGTGCCGACCTTTCTTTCCGACCTTCGGCAGGAATGCGTAGAGGGCTGCGGGGCCGACGTAGCCTGTCGGTAGAATCTAAAGTCGATAACATCGCACACGTTTCCCAAGGTCAAACGCCCCTGGAGATGAAAACCTTAGGTAAATAGGGCAACGAAGGGTTTTTTTCAACGTTTCTGCCCGAACCTGGTCCAATTTCAGAATGATGGAAGTGCCTCAAAAGGACGGTTGGCACGCCGGAACTCAGAATGCATAATCGCTCCATGATACTTCGTGCGCTTGTCGCCGCCACCCTGATCGTCGCCACCATCACATCGGCCGCCCGCGCCCAAGCGCCGCTCTCGGCGGGGAATACCAACACCCCAGGATATGACATCGCCAAGTACACCAATACCTTGGTGCTCAAACCCTTTGATGAAGCCGGCAAAGTGGCCCAAGTGGCCGTCAAAGCGTTAGAAGGCCTGCATTACAGTCGAAATACTTTCGGTGAAGCCATGAGCGTGAAGGCCTTTGATCGCTTTCTAGATGCCATGGATCCCCAGAAAATCTACTTTCTGGCCTCGGATTACGATGAATTTGAACCCCTGCGTACGACGCTGCAAGATCACATTCTGAGGCGACGTGACGTCAAACCCGTTTACGAAATCTTCAATCGATGGATCAGCCGTTTTGATCAGCAGTATGGGTATGTCAATGAACGATTGCTGACCGACAAATTCGAGTTCACTGGCACGGATCGCGTGCAGTTGAATCGTAAGGACGAACCTCGCCCCAAGGACCTCGCAGAAGCCCAGCTCCTTTGGCGCGAACGTCTCCGCTCCGAATACCTCAATGAACGGCTCAATGATCCGGAACTCAAGCCCACCCTCAAAATTGTAGCGGATGCCTTTCGCTCAAACCGGGTCGCGGAACTGCCGACCTTGCTGACCAACAAAGTCAGCGTGGAAAAGGCCGGTGACCTCGCCCAACTGGCCCGCGACGCCGGTGGTTCCGACCAAGCCGTGGCCGCTATTGAAGCCCGGCTCAAATCTGAACGCACCGGTGAAATCCGTACCAATCTGGTCCGCCGCTATAACCGGACGCTCCGGTTTCTAAAACAACAGGATTCCGAAGAAGTGCTTCAGCTTTTTCTCGATGCCGTCTCGCACGCGTACGATCCGCACACTGATTACTTTGGTAAAAAGGAGCTGGATAATTTCGCGATCCAGATGAATCTCGCCCTCTTCGGTATCGGGGCAACGCTCCAAGACCGCGACGGCTACACCACCGTCTACAACATCGTCACCAATAGCCCGGTGCAACGGAGCGGCCTCATTAAAACCAATGATCGAATTGTCGCCGTCGCCCAAGAGGGTGAACCCGCCATCAATGTAATCGATGAAAAATTGAGCCGCGTCGTTGATATGATCCGAGGCCCGAAGGGAACCAAGGTTCATCTCACTCTTTGGCCCGGGAACACCGATCCTTCCGTTCGGAAAGAGGTCACCTTGGTGCGAGATGAGGTTAAGTTGGAAGATGCTGAAGCCAAAGCGCAACTCATCGAACTACCGACCAGCTCCGGTAAAACGGTACGGTTGGGAGTGATCGACTTACCCTCTTTCTACACGACTTTCCCCGTGGGTGCCGGTGGGCGCGCAACGACTCCCAAATCCACCACGGGCGACGTCGCTAAACTAGTCAAAAAAATGCTGGCCGAAGGTGCGCAAGGACTCGTTTTGGACCTGCGGCGTAACGGCGGTGGTTCTCTCGAAGAATCGATTCGACTCACCGGACTGTTTATCAAAGAAGGTCCGGTCGTTCAGGTGAAGAATTTTGACGGAAAAATTAAGGAAGACTCTGACCCCGACGGCTCCATTCTCTACGACGGACCGCTGGTCGTCCTGACCAGTCGCGGCAGTGCTAGCGCCTCCGAAATTGTGGCCGGCGCGTTACAAGATTACGGCCGTGCCTTGCTCGTCGGCGATATCTCGACGCACGGGAAAGGAACCGTCCAAACGATTCAGGAACTGGGCGCCTATTTGCCCCGGGAAGACGTCAATCCCGGGGCAGTAAAAGTCACAATCCGGAAGTTCTATCGCCCGAGCGGTTCGAGCACCCAACTCAAAGGCGTCATCCCGGACATCATCTTGCCAAGCGTCAATAATTATTATGAGACCGGGGAATCCTCCCTCACCAACGCCCTCCCCTGGGACACCATTCGGAGTGCTCAATTTGATCGAGTGGACCGAGTGGCAGCTTATCTCCCGGCCTTGAAAGAGAAATCCGCCCAACGGATCGCGACGAGCAAGGATTGGGATTGGGTCCATGAAGACATTGAACGATTCCGCAAACAGCTCGCTGAGAAGAGCGTCTCGCTCAATCAAATGGAGCGGCTGAAGGAACGGGACGAAAATAAATCCCGAGCCAAGACGCGGAAGAAAGAACTGGCGGCCCGCAAGATGGAAGAGCCGCGGACTTGGGATTTAACCGTAAAGATGACTGACCGCGACGGACTTCCGGACCCCGTCGTCCGCACCAACGTGGTGGCGACCTCCCGTTCGGACCTAGCACTTTTGAAGTTAGATGCCGCCAACGGCACCTCGGATGAGGACGAAGAACCCGCTGACGGTGAAGCACCTGGAACCCTCACGGATCTGGGATTGCGTGAAGCGGAGCGTATTCTTCTGGATTACGCCAACCTACTCGCGGCTCCCAAAAAAGAAACCGCGTTGAAGCCCTGAGGTGTGCCGTCGCGAGGCCCCAACCACCGGTAGCAAGAAGGGCTGAACCACGGATAAACACCGATTGAAAATCAGCCCGGGTGGTGCGAGAGTCTCCGCAAGCACGCCGTCTGGAATCTAAAATCCAAATATCCGGGCTAGCTCGCCGGGAGTCTCGCTCCACGAGCACCCACCGTATGATACAAGGGCGTGCGAGAGTCTCCTTAAAAGCCGTTACGGATGAACGCCGATGAACACGGATCGAAAATCAGGGCTTGTTTGCGGGTTCGTGAAGAATCTCATTGCCCCTTTCTCGGTTCCGATCCGCGTGAATCCGCGTCCATCCGCGGTTCATGGCTTCCGCTTTTGAATCGTCTCGACGCAGGCCCATTTTCGGGCTCAGCAATATTTTGCAGTGAATCTGTTGACGAAATTATTTGGCGAGCTATCCAAGTCGCCGCTCCGCGAATCGCGGGGGTGTAGCTCAATTGGTTAGAGCGCTGCCCTGTCACGGCAGAGGTTACGGGTTCGAGTCCCGCCACTCCCGCCAACTTTTGTTGGTGTTTTTGAGGTTGTCAGCTTTGGCATGACCGACACATGGCAAAAACGTGCCGTTTCTACCATGGGACGCACCCATTTCCCGTTGGTGATTCGCCTTGGCCAAACCAAAGCGAAAATTTACGAAACCCCGATCGAAGATTCCCCCCAACTACACTCTTTGCTGGTACGAGCGAGCAACCCGAAAGCGTCGACTCTTTGCCGATCTCGGGGAAGCCAAGCGAGAAGGCCAGCTGAGAGTCGACGCCCTCGCCCGGGGCGAAGCGCAA
>JAYVTS010000463.1:0-7206 GCA_043788645.1 Verrucomicrobiota bacterium | reverse complement strand
AAGGATGAGGGGCCGGTATATCATCTGGACCATGCCCAACCTAAGTTACCCACCGTGCGACTCCGGCTCGGCGCGTACGAATTGGATGCCGAGGTTTGTCACGAATTAACCCAAATCGCCACCGGCCTCATGTTTCGCCGTGGGATCGGTCCGGAGGAAGGGATGCTCTTTGTTTTTAGCGGGCCCTATCAACCCGCCTTTTACATGAAAAACGTCGGGTTTGACATTGATGTCGCTTATATTGACACGGAGGGCGTCATCACAGAAGTCGTCCGTCTCAAGGCCCAGGACCGCACGCCGGTACCCGCAAAATCGGATCGTGTTCAATTCGTGCTGGAGGCGGCTCCAGATTATTTTACTAAGCATGGACTCGGTGCTGGGACGCTGATTGTTTCCTCTCGGGGCACGTTGAAAGAAACGTTCCGTAGTCGATAATTCAGTTTGTCATCCCGTGCGTATTGCCATCGCGCAGCTCAATCCAATTGTCGGCGATCTGGCCGGTAACGAGGCGCTTCTTCTCGCTGCCTATCAGCGGGGTGTCGCCGCTGGTGCCGAACTGGTTCTTTCGCCTGAACTGGGTCTTTGCGGCTATCCGCCCCGGGATCTCTTGCTTCGCCCGGCCTTTGTGGTTGCCAACGAGACTGCGTTGCACCGGCTGGCGGCAGTGATCGGGCCAACCGGTTTATTGGTGGGTTTCGTGGGGCGAAATGAGCGCCGACCCGGTCGTGAGGTGACCAATGCGGCCGCGTTGCTCCAAAACGGGCGCGTGGTGGGAATACGAACCAAGACGTTGTTACCCACCTACGACGTCTTTGATGAGGACCGCTATTTCGAACCAGCCATCGAAAATTCGCCCCTGCTTTTGAACGGTCATCTCCTAGGCATCACCATTTGTGAGGACGTCTGGAATGACGAAGATTTTTGGCCGGACCGAAGGTATCGACCGAATCCCGCGGTGGCCCTAGCTCAGGCCGGCGCAGAGATCATTTTTAATCTCTCCGCTTCGCCCTGGCATTTGGGTAAAGAACGCACTCGCCACGCCATGCTGGCCAGCCTTGCGCGCAAGACCGGTCGGCCGGTCGTGTACTGCAATAGTTGCGGGGGCAATGATGAATTGATTTTCGACGGCCAAAGCTTGGCCTTTAACGCCCAGGGCGAATTATTGACTCAGGCCGAACCGTTTACCTCGGATTTTCGGGTCATTGATACCAACACCGAGGGCAAGACGACACTGCGGATCCTCGCGGACGAGGAGTTAGTTTATCGGGCGCTGGTCACTGGCACCCGCGATTACCTGCACAAATGTGGTTTCAAATCGGCGGTGCTGGGTCTCAGTGGCGGCATTGATTCTGCAGTGGTGGCCGTGTTGGCGGCAGCGGCTCTGGGCTCCAAAAATGTTCGCGGACTTTCCTTGCCGTCGCGTTACAGCTCGCCCGGCAGCGTGGCGGATGCACGCGCCCTCGCGCAAAATTTGGGTCTCCAGTATGATCTCGTCCCCATCGAATCCGCGTTTTGCGCCGTTCGGGCGGAACTAGCGCCCTTGTTTCACGGTCGGCCAGAGGACACCACCGAGGAAAATATCCAAGCCCGATTGCGCGGGGTCGTGCTGATGGCGTTGTCGAACAAATTTGGATCCCTCCTGCTTACGACCGGCAACAAATCCGAACTCGCCGTGGGTTACTGTACGCTCTACGGCGATATGTGTGGAGGATTGGCGGTCATCAGCGATGTCCCGAAGACGCTGGTCTATCGCTTAGCACGCTGGATCAATCGCGAGGGCGAAATCATTCCAGACGCGAGTCTCACCAAGGCGCCGAGCGCCGAACTCCGGCCCAACCAAACGGACCAAGACAGTCTGCCGCCGTACGAAATTCTCGACGATATCCTGGATCGTTACGTTGTTCGGCAGCAGGCGCCGGACGAAATCATTCATGGAGGCCATGCGGAAAAGGACGTGCGACGAGTGGTAAAACTGATCGACGGCGCCGAATACAAAAGGCGCCAGGCCGCGCCCGGATTGAAAATTACCACCAAAGCGTTTGGGATCGGCCGACGCATTCCGGTAGCGCAAAAATGGCGAGAAATATGAGATTGGTCCGCCGCACCCGAGGCCGCAGATCAGGTTTGACCCCTGGGCACAGGGGGAACACACTAACGTTCAGAAATTCGCGTCACCCAAAGGAAGCGCAACCTTGTTTGAATCACCACACGGCACCGTATTTCGATCATCCACGAACATGAATTGGCAAGTCTGGCAGTTTGGAAGGTCCGCCCACCTTGGGGCGGGAGCGGTGTGCCTAGGATGGATTTTGGCGGGGGCCGCGACCAGTGCTCCGCCGGATTCCAAGGTCGAATTCAACCGTCAAATTCGGCCCGTCCTGTCCGACAATTGCTTCGCTTGTCACGGGCCCGACTCCAAGAAAATGAAGGGCGGTCTGAGATTGGACCTCCGCGAATTTGCCCTGCACCCGGCTAAATCGGGTAAGCCTGCTCTAGTCCCCGGCCACCCCGAAGCCAGCGAACTCGTGCACCGCATCCTTACCACCGACGACGACGATGCCATGCCGCCCTCGGATTCCCACAAGACTCTTTCCGCCGCCCAGAAAGAGTTATTGCAACGTTGGATCGCGCAGGGTGCGGAGTATCAAGGCCATTGGTCCTACTCGCCCCCGATCAAAGCGCCTGCCCCTACGGGTCCCACCGCCATCGACTACCTCGTGCGGACTCGTTGGTCAGAACTCGGCCTTCAGCCCGCTCCCGAAGCCGACCCGCGCACCCTGGTGCGACGTCTCTATTTCGATCTCACCGGCCTGCCTCCCGACCCCGAAGAAGTTTCGGCCTTTGAGCGCGATTCCACGCCCGATAGGTATCTTCGTTTGGTGGAACGATTACTCGCTTCACCGCATTTCGGCGAACGGATGGCCATCGGTTGGTTAGATATCGTTCGGTACGCGGACACCATCGGATACCATTCTGATACGCCGCGCAATATATGGCCGTATCGAGATTACGTCATTCGTTCGTTTAATAATAATAAACCTTTCGATCAATTTACCCGAGAACAACTCGCCGGCGATCTTCTTCCCGAAGGGACGTTGGAGCAAAGAGTTGCGTCGGGATTTAATCGTCTGTTGCTGACCACCGAGGAAGGCGGTGCCCAGCCCAAAGACTATGAGGCGCGCTATCTCACTGATCGCGTCCGTGCAATCGGTGCCGTTTGGCTCGGGCAAACCATTGGTTGTGCGCAGTGTCACGACCATAAATTCGATCCGATTACGGCGCGGGACTTTTATTCGATGGGCGCCTTTTTTGCCGATGTGAACGAGGCCATTATTGGTCGGCGCGAAGACGGTCTCTTGATACCCAGTGCCGACCAGGCACCGGAGCTTGCGCAGCATGAAAACACCGTGAGACAACTTCAGCAAGACTTGGACGGCTCGCACCCCGAATTGGCCGAAGCTTCTACTCGGTGGCAGGACGCTCAATTGGCTTTCTTAGAGCAAGACGCACGTTGGACCCAATGGGCACCTGCCCTTGCCGAGTCCACCGGTGGTGCCAAACTCAAAGTGCGGGAGGACCGCTCGGTTGTCGTCAGTGGGACCAACGCGGTCAAGGACGATTACCTTCTCCGTTTCACCAATGAAGTCGCGGCCGTGATGGGGCTCCGGCTGGAAGCGATTCCCGAGGATTCCTTGCCGGCCAAAGGACCCGGACGAGCAGAGAACGGAAATTTTGTACTCACGGAAGTGGTGGCGCGAGTGGAACGAGTGGGCCAGGAGGCGAGACGTCTTTCGTTTCAATCAGCGACGGCTTCAATCGAACAATCCATCCTCGCCGAGAACAATCCGTACCACCGTTGGTCAGCGGCCTCCGTCATCGATGAGGATCGGCTAGGCGATTCGGCCGGTTGGGCCATCCTGCCAGAGGTTGGAAAGCCGCAGCAACTCGTCCTCCGCTTCCAAGAGCCACTGACCGTGGCATCCAACGAAACACTCGTGGTTGAACTCCAACAGCGGCACGGCAATAAGGGTCATAATTTAGGGCACTTTCGGCTATCCAGGACTGCTTTGGCGGAGGCATTTCAGGGACCGCTTGCATTCCCACCGGCGCCCGAAATTTCCGATCTATTAAAAATATCGCCGGAAAAACGCGATCCCAGTCAGCGAGAAAAACTATTTACCCACTTCAAAAATCTAGCTCCAGAGCTTGGACCCCTTAGAAAAAAACTCGCTGCGGCTCGACAGGAAAAAGCGGAATTTGAAGCCCGGATACCCCGTAGCTTAGTCACGGAGCGAGCGGAAAAACCCCGCACGGTCCGGATTTTGCCGCGGGGCAATTGGATGGTGGAGACGGGCGAGGTGGTGGAACCCGCTCTGCCCGCATTCCTCGTGAAAGGAGCGGTCGCCACCGCGGCGCAATCCCGTACCCGGCTCGATTTGGCGAACTGGCTCGTAGGTCCGGAAAATCCGTTGACCGCACGAGTGGTGATCAATCGCTTTTGGCGGCAATTTTTTGGC
This sequence comes from Verrucomicrobiota bacterium, assembly GCA_043788645.1. Taxonomy (GTDB): domain Bacteria; phylum Verrucomicrobiota; class Verrucomicrobiia; order Limisphaerales; family UBA9464; genus CANIZL01. The sequence goes on along the minus strand of JAYVTS010000463.1, from coordinate 2,689 downwards.
CAAGGCTTGTCCAAAGTGTTGGATGATTTCGGGGCGCAAGGCGAAACGCCGCCAAACCAAGCACTCCTGGATTGGCTCGCCTGCGAGTTTCGAGACAGTGGGTGGGACGTGAAACACATGGTTCGACTGATGGTGCTCAGTCACACTTACCGACAGGACTCCCGGGCGAGCCGTGCCGTCCTGGCTCGGGACCCAGAGAATCGGGGATTAGCCCGCCAGGGACGTTGGCGAGTGGACGCTGAAATAGTCCGTGACACTGCTTTGAGTATCGCGGGTTTGCTCGAACGAACGGTCGGTGGTCCGAGCGCGAATCCGTATCAGCCCCGCGGCTATTGGGAGAATCTGAACTTTCCCGTGCGTGCCTATGAAGCCAGTAGTGGAGCCTTGCAGTATCGGCGCGGACTCTATACCTGGTGGCAACGCTCCTATCTGCATCCGAGCTTATTGGCGTTTGATGCGCCGACCCGCGAAGAATGCGCGGCGGAACGAAATCGTTCTAATATTCCCCAACAAGCCCTGGTCCTACTGAATGACCCCAGCTATGTCGAGGCCGCCCGATCTTTTGCGGCGCGGATTCTATTAGAATGCCAGGGCGACGATTCCGCCCGACTCACCTGGGCCTGGCGCCAAGTAGTCAGCCGAGCACCTACCACCGAGGAACTCAGTACGCTCCGTAGCCTTTTGGAAAAACATCTGGGTGAATTCCAGCAAAACCCAGCGGCGGCGGCTCGCTACTTAAAAGTCGGAGCCATTCCACCGCCCGCCGGACTCGATCCCGCCGTTCTGGCCGCGTGGACCGACATCGCCCGTGCGTTGCTCAATTTGCACGAAACCATTACCCGGTCTTGACCCATGAATACCCCCGCTGAACTCAGGCAATTTTTCCTCCAGCAACAAACGAGGCGGGTTTTTTTAGGGCGCGCCGCTCAAGGAGTGGGCGCTCTGGCCCTCGCAACGCTCATGGATCCCCGTAGTGTGCGAGCTGCTGAAGGCCAACCGACGAAATGGCCTGGGGTGGTCAATCCGCATCATTTTCCACCACGAGCCAAGCGAGTGATCTGGCTCAGCATGGCGGGCGGCCCCTCGCATCTCGAGACCTTTGATTCCAAGCCCAAGCTGGCCGAGATGCATGGTCAACCCATGCCTGAATCGTTCACAAAGGGCAAACAGATGGCCCAATTGCAGGGCCAGAAACTGATGTGCTTCGGCCCTCAACATCCGTTCCAACGCTTTGGCCAATCGGGGGTAGAGATTTGCTCTCTCTTTAAGAATATTGGTTCGGTCGCGGACGATATTTGTTGGGTTCGCTCGATGACCACCGAAGCGATCAATCATGATCCGGCACACATGTTCATGAATACCGGATCCCAAATTGCGGGACGGCCGAGCATGGGTTCTTGGCTCGTGTACGGTCTGGGCTCAGAAGCAGAAAACCTCCCTGGTTTTGTGGTTCTCACTTCCCTCGGTCGGGGCGGTCAAAACCAACCGATTGCCGCACGGCAATGGGCGCCCGGTTTTCTCCCTAGCCGTTTCCAAGGGGTTCACCTGCGGGGCAAAGGCGATCCAGTCCTCTATTTGGGCTCGCCGGACGGCGTCACTCAAGCTCAGCAATTAGACGTGGTAAAAGCCGTCAACCGTTTGAATGCCCAACACGATGTCGTCGTTGATGATCCGGAGATTGCCACGCGGATCGCTCAATATGAGATGGCGTTTAAAATGCAGGCAAGCGTGCCTGAACTCATGGATGCATCGGGGGAAACAAAAAACACATTAGAACTCTACGGCTGCAAACCTGGGGACGGCTCCTTTGCCTCGAACTGCCTCCTGGCTCGACGTCTAGCCGAACGGGGCGTTCGCTTTATTCAGCTTTATCACAAGGACTGGGACCATCATGGGGGTGTGAAACAAGGAATTGAATTCAAGGCGGAAGAAATTGACCGCGCCTGCATGGCCCTCATCACAGATCTCAAACAACGAGATATGCTGCGCGACACCCTCATTGTTTGGGCGGGCGAGTTTGGCCGAACCCCCATGAGCCAAGGCGGTGACGGCCGTGACCATCACAATGCCGGTTTCACGGTCTGGCTTTGTGGGGGCGGGATTAAGCCCGGGATTATTTACGGAGCGACCGATGAACTCGGGTACTCAGCCATCGAACATCCGATCGACGTGCATGATCTCCATGCCACCATGCTCCGGGTGTTGGGCATCGAACATACCCGGCTCTCTATTAAATTCCAAGGCCTCGACGTCCGCCTAACCGGGATCGCCGGCAAGGTGATCCACGATCTCGTGGCATAGTACCAAGAACCCACTGAGACACCCCATGCCACTACCCTTTGCCGCGATTGTTTTTTTTGGAGTGGTCCTGTTGGGTACTCGGATCGCCGAAGCGTTCTTTCCAGCCTTTGCCACCGAGATGGTCCATAAACTCAGCACCTGGTGGCAGCATCGTTTTCGGGAGCGGAAACGTCTTCAAACATCGCCTGAACCCGAACTGCCCAATTCGCGCGGACGCCCTGCGTTGCGGCGAACCCGAAATCCACCGTTGAGCGATAACTTCGTGGATGCCTCGACGCTCGCACCAGAGGCAGTCGAAGCCGGGTCATCCGAAGTTGAAACTCCAATCCCTTTTTCTACGCCGCCATCGGCAGACCTTCCGTAATCGGGACCCGTTCCGCCTCACGGC
>JAYVTS010000462.1:0-3864 GCA_043788645.1 Verrucomicrobiota bacterium | reverse complement strand
CCACCAGGCGGCCCCTCGTGCCGTGGGTCCAAATGACCCAATGCCCGCCCCGAACTCACCGATCTCCTCCCTCTAATGCGTAAGACGTTCGGTTTCAGGCCCAAACACGCCCGGGCAAAATGGTATTTGTGACGGACAAGCAACGACACCAGCAAGCAAAAGGACCAGCGAGTTCGTCGCCTCCGCCAAGCGAACCGAAATCAAAAGCTTCCGAATTCGACGCCATTCATTGGAACTCTCAAGCTATTTTGGGTCGAAAAATCGCAAGAAACTCCCTTTTTTTGAGATTAAAATCGCCGCGTTGCCTTGATTTGAATTTCATCCACTCTCTTAAAACTCGAAATTCGGGAGCTCTGTGAAGTTAGTTTGCGACTCGATCCAGAGAAAATATCAAGTCTCGCCACCAACGCTCCGAAGAGTAGTATGAAGTTGAAGTGGATCCTGTGATCCTGCCTGTCAATGCGACTCCGTAGCTTTCAATCGCTCCGATGGAAACTGGTGGCTCTTGCCACCGCAACCAGCTTGGTGTCGCTGCTCGCAGCGATTGCCGCCGTTATTGCCTACGATTTCATCAGTTACCGCATCAACACGCGCCATAGCCTCGCTGGCGACGCACAGGTCGTTGCCAAAAACGTGACCGACGCGCTGGATATAAAAGACGTACGGACCGCGAATGAGATCCTCTCTGATTTGGGCCATAACCGTCCAACACTCCGAGCCGTCGTGCTGTATGACGTCGATCTTCAGCCCTTTGCCAGATATGTCCGCCACAACGTCAATGACTTTGTTTCCCCGCTTCCGACCGCGCCGGGCGAAGTGGTTGGGGAAACGACCGTTCAAGTCACGCGCTGGGTGCTCGAGAAAAAACTCCGCGTCGAACAGCGGGCTGGAATGATTTATCTTGAGGCGGATCTAGACGGATTTTCTGGCCGCGCCCGCGGCTACGCTGGAATCATTGCCGCTGCACTATCGGGAGCGATTCTGCTGTCCCTTTGGCTCTCGTCGCTCCTCCAACATTTCATTTCACGTCCGATCCTTAAACTCATCGAACTAATGCGAGAGGTGGCGATTAACCGCAACTACTCCCTACGGGCGAAAGAGGCGCGCCAAGATGAGTTGGGGCTCTTATTTGACGGTTTTGACGGGATGGTCGCCCAGATCCATCGCAATGACATTGAATTGCGGAAGGCCCATGATGACCTCGAATCGCGGGTCGCAGATCGCACCCGGGATCTAGCACGAACCACGGCCGAGGCTCGCGAACTGGCAGTCGTGGCCGAAGCAGCCAGCCGAGCCAAGTCCGATTTCTTGGCCACGATCAGCCATGAGATTCGTACCCCGATGAATGGAATCATTGGCATGACGGACCTGTTGCTCGACACGAAACTCTCGGCCGACCAACTTGAACTCGCCCGAACCGTCCGAGCCAGCGGCAGTGCGCTGCTCAACATCCTGAACGACGTTCTCGATTTTTCAAAAATTGAAGCCGGTCACCTCAAAATCGAAAACGTCGCATTTTCTCTCGAACCAGTTCTGGAGGCGGTGGTGGACTTGTGGGCTCACGGGGTCGCCCAAAAGGGTCTTGAACTCATTCTCTCGATCGATCCCGACACCCCGGACCTGTTGCAAGGGGACGATAGCCGCGTGCGCCAGATCCTGATGAATTTAGTAGGTAACGCGGTCAAGTTTACCGAGAAAGGCTCCATCGTGCTGCGGGTTAGAGCCGTTCGACAAGCGGAGTCGAAAACAACCCTTCGTTTCGAAGTGATTGACACGGGCATCGGAATTCCCGAAGACACCGTCCCTCGCCTCTTTCGCTCATTTGTTCAAGCGGATACCTCGACTACGCGACGTTTTGGGGGCACGGGACTTGGATTGGCCATCTCAAAACGCCTAGTTGAACTCATGAATGGCCGAATCGGGGTCGAAAGCCAGGTAGGTCGGGGCTCCAATTTCTGGTTTGAAATTGATTTCACCCAACTTGAGAATCCGACCGCACGAGTGGCGAGGCCGTGCGATGGCCAGGGCATAGTCCTGGTCCTGACGAACGACGCGCTCCGTTCCGCCGTCAGCGATTACCTCGTCAAACTGGGTGCCAACGTCCGTGCAATCAGTCCCCAAGACCTGCCTGGCCGATGGCTGCGAGTAGACCTCACGGAGAGACCCGCGTTGGTGTTCTTTGATGAGGATCTACTGGGGTGGATCGAGGCGGGAGAGAAGGCTGAACTCCGCCGCCTGCAAGCCGCCGGTTGCCGATTGATTACCCTCCGTGAACCGGTCGCACGGGGTCAAAGGTCAGCCATTGAAGGAGTCCAAATGGATGAAGTCCTGCTCAAGCCGATAAAACCCCGATTCATACGCGAAGCGCTCATCAAGTTCCTTCAGGCACCGTCGGCCCGGGACCCCGCTCAGCCCGCGCTGGATATCGCGACAGAAGAAAGTGGTCCCTTGCGAATTTTGGTGGCCGAGGACAACCCGATGAAGCAGCGAATGCTCGGCCTCATGCTCGGAAAGCTAGGACATCAAGCGGAGATGGTCAGGGATGGTGGAGAGGCCCTAAAATCGGCACTTCACCACCGCGTCGACTTATTGATTTTGGCCTCTCAATTACCCGGCGCGGATGGCCCTGAAGTCACCCGGCAATTGCGGGAACAGCAACTCCTTGGGGCGCATGGGCCGCGAACCTATATTGTAGGGTTTGTCGCAGACCGATCCGGCGCGGAAAAGCAAAGTTGCCTGGACGCCGGCATGGATAGGGTGCTCTCCCAGCCCGCACGGTTCGATGAAATCCAGCGTCTGATCGAACATTTTTATCGACCGCCTCCGCGGGCTCAGTTTGGAGTTGCCGAATCTATCTCGGGTTAAACCCCGCGTTGTGTTGCCGTGGATGAGCACATTCATCCCCAGTTTCCGGCCAATCTGACGTTTGCCAACTGCCGAAATCCCGGGACTTTGAGTCGCCAGCAGGCACGGCATTGAACGTGCGGTTGGCCATCGAAAAATGCGCCATCAAAAGCAAGCGACTCCCGTGGATGCCTGGAGCCTCATGATCGGAGTACACAGTGATCACGACGATGGGATGATCGCGGATTTACCCAACCGAAATAGGTTCGGTAGGGTATCTAGAAACGCGTGCCCCCCATGAATTCACCGCTCAAGGCTCCCGCAGTAGTCCCTCCTCCGAACGGCGGGCAGCGACCTGAATTCGATCGGATTCAGGTACTCGAAGCCTTCCAGCGCGAGCAAAGCGAATTGCTGGCCTCCGTCAGCAGCGAACTCGGCACGCCGATCAACGGAATCGTCGGCATGTCCGATCTCTTGCTCATGACGCCGCTGGATATTCGGCAGAGTGAAATGGTAGAATCTTTGCGAACCCAGGCGGGAGCTTTAGCCTCCGTTGTTAACGATTTGGTGGATTTGTCCGAGATTGCGTCCGGGAAACTTGAACTGACGGATGCAGTGTTTGAACTCGACGTCGTTCTAGATCAGTTGAACGATTTGGTGGCCGGGAAAGCGGGAGAAAAGGGAGTGGAATTGGCGATCATCGTGGATCCAGCCGTCCCCAACTCACTACGTGGGGATGCCACCCGCCTTCACCAGGTTCTTTTCGAGCTGATCAGCAATGGCATCCATCGCACCGACGTGGGTGAAATCGTGCTGGAAATTCGCCAGGAACTCGACACCTCTCGACTCCACTTTAGCGTGCATGACTGCGGCCCTGGGCTTTCCGATGAACGACGGGCTCTGGTCTTCAAGCCGTTCTTTCGGTTTAATTCGCCATCCGGCAACGCGTGGGGTGGTACGGGATTGGGACTGGTGCTCTGCCAACGTCTTGTAACGCTGATGCAGGGCCAAATCGGGGTA
>JAYVTS010000461.1:0-8800 GCA_043788645.1 Verrucomicrobiota bacterium | reverse complement strand
TATTGATGTTGACCTCGCCGACGAAGCTGAGCGATCCGATCCAGTGGCAATCCGTGATCGATAAACATTATTCGGTGCTGCGCAGCGATACGGTGAATGGAACTTATCTCGTCTGGCGAACGGGCATTACTGCGACCGAGGTAAAAACCAGTGTCATCGATCCGGATCTTGCGGGACGTCCGCAGGCTTATTTCTATAGGATTCGCCTGGATCCGTAAGCCGCCGCCCGCAAACGAAAGCCATCACCTGGAACACGGTCCCGATCATCCAGAGTTGCCGGAGCGTTTGCGACGAGCAGTCTCAGCCGCAGGCGGCGTGTTACCGTTCGAGGAATTCATGCGCCGTGCGCTCTATGAACCTGGGTTGGGGTATTATGAACGCACACCGGAAAATGTGGGCCGACGCGGAGATTTCTATACGAGCGTCAGCGTGGGCTCCGTGTTCGGTGAGCTGTTGGCCGCGCAATTGACTGAATGGGTGGAACGGATTGGACCCAACGCCCAATGGGTTGAAGCGGGCGCCCATGCCGGACAGCTCGCCGAGGATATTCTCACCTGGTTGCGAACTCATCGGCCCGCAATTTTCGATTCGGTCCGCTACCTCATTATAGAGCCATCCATCGTGCGACAATCGTGGCAACGAGAGCGTCTCCGCCAGTTCAGCGGCCACGTGGATTGGGCCACCGATATTCCATCCACCTCCGGCGTGATTTTCTCGAATGAATTGCTCGACGCTTTCCCGGTCCGACCGGTGCGCTGGGACGTCGGCCGTCAGGTCTGGGACGAAATCGGCGTGATCTGGAGCGCGGCGGGTTTTAGGGAATGCCCCTTTCCGCGCCGGGCCGATACCCCCGGGCCTGAACTTCCCCCCGAACTCCTCAGCGTACTCCCAGACGGCTTCACGACCGAAACCTCGCCAACCGCCGAGGCTTGGTGGCAGACTGCAGCCCTTCGACTCCAGGCCGGCCATCTCGTGACCATCGACTACGGATTGATCGACTCCGAGTATTGGGTGCCCCAACGGCACCTCGGCACCCGCCGGGGTTATCGCCAGCATCGCCTCGCGCTGGATTTGCTGGCCGATCCCGGAAAGATCGATCTCACCGCGCAGGTTCATTTCAGCCGCCTGATCGCAGCGGGAGAACGCGCGGGCCTGTCGACCCATGACCTCGTGGATCAGCGGACGTTTCTTACGCGACAGATGAGCCGGACATTGGCTGCTCCGGCGGAGTTTGGAGTGTGGACGGCCCAGCGTCTGCGCCAATTTCAGACCTTAACTCATCCGGAACATCTGGGGCGCAGCTTTCGCGTTTTGGTGCAAGAGCGATTCGTTCCCAGCCCAGTGTGAAGATCTCGGACTTGTGGAACCGCGTCGTTCCGAAGGGTTCCCGAAAGGACAGGTTGCCCAAATCCCGATCCGCTTAAGCTTCCTCTCGGCTTGCCGGCCGTGAAGCGGCTCCTAACCTTAGAGGTGTGCGGGATCGATTCGCGGCGTTACTACCCTTCCTTTTTTTGGCGCTCCTGGCAGTCAGCCGTTGGCCGGGCTTTTTGCCGCCCAATTTCAGTGCCGTGTACGCGTTGATGTTCTGCGCTGGCGCTCTGTTCCACCGTCGGGGAGGCTTAGCGGTGCCCCTCACTCTGCTCGGGGTCACGGATGTCGCCCTTAATTTTTACTACCAGTTCGCCAAAGGTTTAGCGGTCTGGACCCCAAGCTCGCTGATCTTCCTGAGCTTCAATTACATCGCCTATGCTGGACTCTTCTTCGTGGGTCGTGCCGTCCGCCCCTTGGCCGACCTTCTCCGCCAGCACTTCGGGGGCATTGGCCGTATCGGTCGCTGGCTGGTTTTTGTGTCCGGCGGAGTGATGGCAGCGGTCTTGTTCTATCTGATTACTAACACCGCCTCCTGGCTCTTCAATCCATTCGGTAACCCAGAGTATCCGCGGACCATCGCAGGTTGGATCACCGCCCTCACCACGGGCGTCAAAGGATTTCCCCAAGCCTGGGAATTTTTCCGTAATTCACTCCTCAGCTCCGGCTTGTTCGCTGCACTCTTCGCCGGCGCCTGGGAGGTGACCGCCGCCGAATCCCCCGCCGACAAAGGCCAGGAAGAACCAGCGAGCGCCGAAAACACCCCGCAACCCGAAGAATCCCCCGCCTAATCCCCCTGCCCACTCCCCGTTTTCGGTGGCCCCAAAGACAAAAGTTCGCCCACCGGTTTAGCTTCCGACTACCAACATCCAACTGTTCTCAATGATCCTTGGTCTTATCGCCGATACCCACGGGTACTTGGATCCACGAATCCGGGAATTGTTCGCGGGCGTTCATCAGATCCTCCACGCCGGAGATTTCGGTGGTCAGCAGATCATCGACCAACTGAACGTCATTGCACCGGTGACCGCGGTGTTGGGCAACAACGATTTCGAGCCCGGTTTCCGCATCACCGAGGTGGTCGAATTGCCGGGCTACCGGTGCCTCATCCATCACATTGTGGACCGGCCTCACCCCGCTGCCGCCCTGCTGGAGAAGATTGCTCGCAGCCAGGCCGACGTCGTGGTCTTTGGCCATACTCACAAGAAGTACCTGGATCGGGACGACGGTCGGCTGTGGGTGAACCCGGGATATTCAGGGAAACCGCGCCCCTCGACCCTACGCTCCGTCGCGCTCCTCGAACTAACCCCAGAAGGCACCGTCATAAAATTTCTACCCCTTTAACGACCTATGGCTTGACGTGGGCGGGTTGAATCGGGAACGAATAGAGGCGTCAACATTCCCCGTATGAAGTCATCCACTGAACCGACCGCCGGAAACGCTGGCTCCCGCCGCGAATTCCTCCGCACCTCCTCCGCCGCCACCGCCATCGCTCTGGCGGCCCCCGCGATTCTGATCCGGGAAAAAGCCTTCGCCGCCAATACCGACACGATCAAAATCGGACTCGTCGGTTGTGGCGGCCGCGGCACCGGTGCGGCCGGCGACGCCATGAACGCCGACCCTAACCTCGTCCTCACTGCCGTCGGCGATGCATTCGCCGATCAGTCCGAGAAATCGCTGAAAGGTCTCCGCGAACAATTCGGTAACCGCGTAGCCGTGACTCCCGATAGCACCTTCACGGGCCTGGACGCCTACAAAAAGGTGATCGACTCCGGCGTTGACGTGGTCCTGCTGGCTTCCCCGCCAGGATTTCGCCCGTTCCACCTCCGCTACGCGGTCGAAGCGGGGAAGAACATTTTTTGCGAAAAACCGATGGCCACCGATGGACCCATGCTGCGGCACGTCATGGAATCGGTGAGAATCTCCAAGGAGAAAAAACTAAATCTCGTCGCAGGATTCTGCTGGCGCTACGACCTCCCTCGCCAAGCATTCTATCAACAGATCCATGATGGCGCCTTGGGCGAAGTGGTGGCCGTGTACGGCACTTACTTGACCGGTCCGGTCAAATCCCTACCCGCCGCCAAGCCGTCGGGCACTCCGGACCTCGAATGGCAAATGCGCAACTGGATGAACTACACCTGGCTCTCGGGCGACGGCATTGTCGAACAATGCATCCACACGGTGGATAAAGTGAAGTGGGCTTTCAAGGATGTCCCCCCGGTGAAATGCACCGCCAACGGGGGCCGCAATCACCCCAACTTCGATGGCAACATCTTTGACCACATCAGCGTCGCCTACGAATGGGCCAACGGTGCCCGCGCCTTCGTCGGGCAACGGCAAGAGCCGGGTTGTTTCTCCGATAACTCCGACTACGTGCTCGGGACCACCGGCAAGGGGTGGTCGGGTTGGAACGATCCGTATATCAAATCCGGCGACCAAATCAAATGGAAGTACCAGGGGGAGAAACCTCAAATGTATGTCTATGAGCATCAACAATTGTACAAGGCCGTCCGGGGTGGGGCGTGGCACAATGACGGTGATTGGATGGCCAGCAGCACGCTCATGGGGATCATGGGCCGCTTAGCCGCCTATACCGGGCAGGAAGTCACCTGGGAACAGGCACTTAATTCAAAACAGAGCTTGGTGCCGCAAGAGTTCTCATGGGACATGAGCCTTCCCATCGCGCCCTTGGCCCGGCCCGGCGTCTCTAAGTTGATCTAGGGAATATACTATGACCCGCCGTTCCTTTTTCGCCCTCTCCACCTCCGCGGCCACGATGGCCGCGGTGGTGCCCGCTACGTTCGCCAGCGTCGCGACCAAAAAACGTCGCCTTCGAAAAGGCATTATGTGGGCCACCGTCGGCGTGAAAGGAACGCTCTTAGAAAAAATGCAGGCCGTGAAGGCGGCCGGGTTCGAAGGGGTGGAACCGATGGGGGGCATGGACCAGGATGAGGTCGTCAAAGGCCTCGCAGCGAGTGGGCTGAAAGCAGGCTCGGTTTGTTGCCACACTCACTGGGCCAAACCCCTTTCGGACCCCAATCCAGCCGTCCGTGCGGTCGGCCTGGAGGGACTCCAACAATCGTTACGCGATGCCCATCGCTACGGCGCTCCGTCGGTATTATTGGTGCCCGCCGTTGTCAATGACAAAATTACCTACGACGAAGCGTGGACCCGTTCGATTGCTGAAATCAAAAAGGCGGTTCCATTGGCGAAGAAACTGAACGTTCGGATCAGCATTGAAAACGTTTGGAACAATTTCCTCCTCAGCCCCTTAGAAGCAGCTCGGTATATTGACGAGTTTAAGTCCCCGTTCGTCCGTTGGCATTTCGATGTCGGTAACGTCATTAACTATGGTTGGCCGGAACAATGGGTCCACATTTTAGGCCCGCGAATCCAGACCTTGCACATCAAGGAGTACAGTCGCGCTAAATCGGACAAACTAGGGAAATGGGCCGGATTCAACGCTGAATTTTTAACCGGCGACAACCATTGGCCCGCCGTGATGCAGGCCTTGGACGATATTGGCTTTGACGGTTGGGCGATTGCCGAGCAGGGCGGTGGCGATTCCCCGGAAGGCCTTACAAAACTCAGCCGCGAAATGGACCGCATTTTCGCCGGTGAAGGCCAGTAGGATTGACTGCATTTGCTCCGGGTTCGCTTGTTCCGCTAGGATGGGCGAACGCACATGAGCGAGTTGTCCAAGGCTTACGAGCCGCAAGCGGTCGAAACCAGGTGGTACGAGTTTTGGTTGAAGCAGGGCTGTTTCAAAGCCGATCCCGCGTCAACCAAACCCTCGTACTCAATCGTCATTCCCCCACCCAACGTCACGGGAGTCCTGACGATGGGCCACGTCCTCAACAACACCATCCAAGACATTCTCGCCCGCAAAGCCCGGATGGACGGTAAAGAAGTGCTCTGGCTGCCGGGCACCGATCACGCCGGCATCGCTACCCAAACCGCGGTCGAGAAGGCCTTGATCAAAGAAGGGAAGATTCGGCACCGCGATGATCTAGGTCGCGAAGGTCTCCTCGAACAGATTTGGAAGTGGAAACACGAAAAAGGAGGCATCATCATTCAACAGCTCAAAAAGCTGGGGGCCTCCTGCGATTGGACTCGCGAACGCTTCACCATGGACCCCGAGTACTCCCGGTGTGTTCAGGAAGTGTTCGTCGATCTCTACAAAAAAGGCTACATCTACCGAGGAAAACGGATGGTGAACTGGTGCCCCGCCTCCCTCACGGCGTTGTCCGATGAAGAAGTCGAGATGGTCGAGCAAAAAGGATTCTTGTACTACTTCCGCGTCGAGATCGCCGAACGTCCCGGAACGTTTCTGACCATCGCTACGACCCGCCCCGAAACCATCCCGGGAGATACCGCGGTGGCCGTGAATCCAAAAGATCCGCGATACACCAACCTCATCGGGCTGCATGTGATTCGCCCCTTGCCCGTTGAGCTTCCCCGCGAGCAAAAGCTGATTCCTATCATTGGCGACGACCACGTCGAATTTGAATTCGGCACCGGTGTCCTCAAAGTGACTCCGGCGCATGACCCAGCGGATTTCGAAATCGGTCGACGTCATCAACTCCCGGTGGTCGATATTCTGCATCCTAACGGCGTGCTCAATCAGCTCGCCGGCGCGGACTTGAATGGCCTGGACCGATTCAAAGGCCGGAAGGTGGCCGTGGAAAAACTGCGCGAGTTGGAACTCCTCGATCAAGAGGAACCTTATACGAACAAGGTGGGTTACAGCGAACGGGCAAAGGTTCCGATCGAGCCCCGACTCAGTGAGCAATGGTTCCTGAAATATCCGAGCGTGGCCGCCTCCCGCGCCTGCGTGGCCGACGGGCGCATGAAGTTTTACCCAGAACGCTGGGCAAAGGTTTACGACCACTGGTTGGGCAAAATCCAAGACTGGTGTATCAGTCGTCAATTGTGGTGGGGCCATCGCATTCCCGTGTGGTATCGCGGAGACGAGGTTTACTGCGGGTTAGAAGCACCCGCCGGCGAGGGATGGAGACAGGATTCCGACGTCCTGGATACCTGGTTCAGCTCGTGGCTGTGGCCCTTCGCGACGATGGGTTGGCCCGCGCCGACCGCGACGTTGAAGAAGTTCTATCCGACCACCGATCTGATCACCGGCCCGGACATCATCTTCTTTTGGGTCGCCCGCATGATCATGGCTGGTTATGAGTATATGGGGGCACCCGAGCACGGATTGCCCGACGCCATGCCCTTCCGGAACGTCTACTTTACGGGCATCATCCGTGATAAACAGGGCCGGAAAATGTCGAAATCCCTCGGCAATTCACCCGATCCACTCGATCTGATTGCCAAATTTGGTGCCGACGCCTTGCGCTTTGGTGTCATGCGTGCGGCCCCGATCGGTCAGGACATCTTATTCGATGAACAAACCGTCGAACTCGGCCGTAATTTCTGCAACAAACTGTGGAACGCCTGCCGATTTCGGCAGATGCAAAACGCGCCATCCCCAGGCACCGACGCGCCGGTGATCGAATTCGAGGTCCAAGGCGAAATCGATCCGGCCCGACTGACGGCCGACGACCGTTGGATCCTGCTCCGCTTGGATCAAGCGCTGCGAGAACTCTCCCAGGCCTTTACCGACTATCGTTTTAGTGACGCCACCGCGGTGCTCTATCGGGTGTTCTGGAACGAGTATTGCGATTGGTACGTGGAAGCCTCCAAAGCGGCTTTCTACGGTACCGACGTACAGCTCAAGGCGAATAAGCTGGCCGTTATCGACTTCGTCCTCAGCCATCTGCTGCGGATGTTTCACCCGTTCCTACCGTTTATTACTGAAGAACTATGGCATGCCATGGGCTTCTCGGCCGATTTGCCGGACGACCAAGGCGGGCGAACGATCATGTACGCCCCCTGGCCCAAGCTATTTACCGACGACGAAAAAGCGTATTTTGGTCTCGATGAAACCGCCGACAAAGTCGCTCAGGCGAAATACGATTTGGTGTCGCTCGGGCGTGGGCTGCGGCGGGATTGCAAGATCGATCCCGCGAAGAAGGTAAAGTTTCAACTGCGCCCAGCCGGTGAACTACCGGGAGCTGAAGTTGAGGTGTTAAAACTGTTACTCAATGCGGAATCCGTTGAAGTCGTTGCACCCGGTTGGAGCCCCGCAAAAGGAACCCCGAGTGCCTCCAATGCCTTGGGCGATCTCTATTTACCTTTGGCGGGTTTGATTGATTTCGCGGCCGAAAGTCTCCGACTCACGAAGGAATTGGAACGTGTCCGTATTGAAATTGTGAAAGTGCAGGACAAACTCGCTAATCCGGGGTTCACCCAAAAAGTGCCAAAGAAAGTCTTGGAAGAACATCAGCAACGGCTGCAAGATTGGTTGTTGAAAGAAAAGCAACTGCTCGCTTCGCTGGAGGATTTGCCGGAATAGGTCGGCAAACGTTGGACCCGGAAAAAACGCTCGTGGCCGATCCGGGGAGTCGATACCCGGCGGTCCTGTTTCTTGAAGGCGGCAGCGATCTTTTGCGCCTGATCCTTCGAGAGACCGTTCTGGTCCGCCATTGCCGGTCGGCTGTTCAACTGAAAACCGTAGTCAACCCGAAGAATGAGCGCGGAGCCAGTTCCTCGTCGATGAAAGGGCGGTTCTATTCGCTGACTCGGGACCTGCACCTGTACCTTGGCCTATTCATTAGCCCATTCGTGCTCGTCTTTGCCATCAGCGTCTTTTTTCAGTACCGCACCCGGTCGCGAGTTGACGGTCCCGGGTACTCGGACGTTCTTGGCGGTCATGCTTCGTTTGGAGACTTTGGCAAAAATTGCCGCGCACGATCCGGCGGCCCTGAACGCCCAGGTCGCTTCGTTTGACGTGGGGAGGCAACGTTTCGGCGCGAACTCCGGCCCGAGCGTGATGGGCGTAATCAACCTCTCCACCGATTCCTGGTATCGCGAAAGCGTTTGCCTCCATGCCGACGCCGCCATTCGACGCGGCCAGGTCCTGTCCGCCCAAGGCGCGGACATCATTGATTTAGGTGCAGAATCCACCCTCGCCCAAGCCCAGCGAGTCGGTGAAGCGACTCAAACTTCGGCGCTTTTGCCCGTAGTGCGTGGTTTGGTGCAAGCGGGTCTCATCGTCTCGGTGGAAACGTATCACCCTACGGTCACTCGAACCTGCCTCGAAGCGGGCGCAAAGGTGCTCAATCTCACGGGCACGGACCGGAGTCCGGAGATGTTTCGGCTGGTGGCCGATCACGAAGCCGCCGTCATCTTGTGTTACGTGCAAGGCGCGAATGTTCGTGAGGTCGCCGATTTCGATTTCAGTTCGGACGCCATTGGACAAATGTACGACTATTTCGGCCGCCAAATCGACCTCGCCACTCGAGCAGGTGTCAAACGGCTTTGGATTGATCCCGGGCTTGGGTTTTATTACCGAAACCTCCAAGATTCCGCG